>JBCCZL010000448.1:0-8475 GCA_039187775.1 Myxococcota bacterium | reverse complement strand
TCGAGGTGGCCCGATCCGTTCAGATGCCTAGTGCTCTTCCGGTCGACCTTTGTCTCTGCCGTGAGGCACAGACATGCCGCTGGCGCCTGCTCACCTTTGGCCAAGGCAGCAGTGCGCCCCATGTCCCGCATCGACCGACGCCCACTCGTCGCCTGACGTCAATCTCGGCGACGTATCCGCGTCCGACTAGGGTGTTCCAGCGCCGAGTCCTTTCGGATCCCAGCGGAGTCCCACCCATGGGGCTTGTTGGAAGTATACCTGTAGTCCACATATTTAGTTTTCAATAACGAGCATCCGCGTCTCGGTCGACTCAGCATGCGACAGGCGAAAATGCGCATCGCATGGTGCATCGTTTCGGTCTTCACGGTCGAAACGATCGCTTCGGCGGGTTGTCCCAAAGAAGCCGAGAGTGTTTCCCTCGGCTCACCTTTCGGTGAGTTCGGACTGCAAACTCGGGAGAGCTCGCCATCCGATAGATGCTTCCTTTTCAGAAGTCTTCCTCAGTCCAACCGAACCTCTGGTTTCCCGTCGCCTTGGACCAAGCGTGTCTCCACGGCTTTTGCCAAGACCTAGACCGCTTTGCTGCGCCACCCCGTGAGGGTCACGCACCTCTCCGACCAAGGAAACCTTTGTTGAACAGTGCCCCCGGAATCGCTTCCGGAGCCCGCCTGTCCGACACGTGAGGGCTACTCCGTGCCATTCAGGCTCAACGCCATATTGCTCTCGTGCTTTCAAAGAACGACAACTCAGACAAAAGAGTGTCACCACGCTCTTGTCATTGGCGCCGTCTGCCAACGCTGCAGTACGACCCCGACCCGCGGACACATCCGCGAGATGAAAGCCCCGTCGATTCCGACGGTCGTCTCCGGCGTCTGCGAACAGCCACCCTCGACGTGCCGGCCGCCCTACCTCGGGAGCAGAAAGGAGTGTTGACCCAATCTGCCGCCCCTCGGCGGTACAACCGCGTACCCTTTGTCGCCTTCACGCCCTATCGCCTGCGATGGGAGACCGCAGTCGATGTGACGCGAACGCCAAGACCGGCTTCCCAAACCGCAGCATGGTTCGACTTGAGATCTCTTTCGAAATCCGGTCGTCGCACGCCTTGGCCAGTTTCGAAGCCCCGCGTTTCCGCGGAACCCCTCGGCTGCAGTACCCCGCGAAGGGCACTGTTGTTCCAAAGGTCAGGTACCTTCCGTTGACGAACGAGACTCCACAAGTGCTTCCACGAGTGAGGTCCCGGCACGCAAGAGATGCGTTCGACATCCCTCCACGCGCGACGCCTCTTGTAACCCCGTCGTGCCGGCACCGTTGACGCGGTGACGGTTTGAGAGGGCTAGCGGAGGCTTGTTCCGGCCTACGCCCAGCGTCTCGACAACTTCTGCGACTTTTCAAAGCTCGCGAACTCACGTTCAGCGACCTTCCGAGGTTGTTTATGACCGCTCCCGAAACTCTTTGCAACAAGAATCGACTTATTAATGTCGATTATTTTATCCACAGCGCCACGCGGCAACGTTCCCCACTTTCTCCACAGCTCATTAAGTCTTGATTATCATTGAATTTAGCGTCTCGAGCGAGGTGTTGTGCGATCAGAAAAGATCATTTGTTTGCGTACCTAATACGGACTATTTTTCAATTGAGTTTAGCCAATTACTTCAATTGTATATCTTTTCCTGTGAACCCTGTGCGAACGCCGATTCCTTGACGAGCACTGCGCTTTTGTGCGCGATAGGTCCGTGGATCAGACCGAGATTCTGCAAACGGTACTCATCTGTTTGCTTGTCAGCGGTCTCACTCTCCTCGCGTCACGGAGCGTCCGACGGCGCCTCGAGCGCGCCCGTTCGCGACAGCGAGCGGCCGCGGCCATCGCGGGTGAACAACGGGGCGAGGCGATTCTCCGGCACGCGGGCTATCGGATCGAACGGCGCCAAGTGGAAGGACACTGGATCGCCGAGGTCGACGGCCATCCGATTCACGGGTCGCTCCGTGCCGATTATCTGGTCTCTCGTGGAGGTCGGCGCTTCGTTGCCGAAGTCAAGACCGGTCAAGGCACGTCTCTTCAGCATGCGTCCACCCGAAGACAGCTCCGCGAATACCGAGATGCATTCGACACGGATGGCCTTCTCCTGGTCGACGCCGATGCCGCGACGGTCTCTACGATCGTGTTTGCGCAACCTGTCCAACGCCCCTCGAGAACCGGATTCCTGTTGCTGCTCTGTCTGAGCGCGGGGGTCGCGGCCCTTCTCCTCTGAGCGGCGCGCCATCAAGACGGCCACCGCTTTGGTGAGCTGACCACCGACTTGCCGCGAGAACGAGGCCTGAAGGCCACGAATGCGCTGGGACGAGGCGTTTTTGGGAACTCTCGCCGCGCCGCACTGTCCCACCTCACGGAGGTTCTATGCCACGACTCCGTGCTCGCCACCGCGCCGCGCTCCGCCGGGCTACTCACTCGGCAAACACACCCACTTCAAACACCGGCGAACTCAATATCGTTCCGTTTCTGGACATCGTCGTAAACCTGATGCTCTTCCTCTTCGCCACCATCGGAGCGGTGGCGGCGGTCGCTCAGGTCGAGGCCCAGCTCCCCGAAGAGGGAAGCCCCTGCCGGAACTGTCGGCAGGCCCTCGATCTCTCGGTTCGAATCACCGGTCAAGGCTTCTGGGTCGCGGGCTCCGGGGGAGTTCTCGGTCCGGATTGTGGAGGCCCCCGTCCTGGAAGTGTCGGTCCCACCATCGCCTCGGAGGGTCCTCTTCCGTTCAACGCGCTGAGCGCGTGCCTTGCCACCATCAAGGCCGCCCATCCCGAAGAGACCGAGGTGATCGTCTCGGCCGATCCGACGATTCCCTTGGAAATCCTCATCGCCACCCTCGACGCGTCCAAGGAGCACGAAGGCACGTCGCTCTTTCCCAAGGTGCGGCTCGCTGCGGGAATCCGGTAGAGGACCGGAAAGCGGCACCGCTCGCGCCGGTGCGTGGCCGCCCGTCCTCGATGTTGGCGTTGGCTACGTGCTGGCCGCGCGACGAATCGCTTCGAGGAGCTCCGCCCTTCCGATCGGCTTGGGCAGGACCACCACCCCTTCCTCCTCGAAGGTCGCCGGTGGCGTCCGCACCAGTTCGGAGGTCACGAACAAAAGCCGCCGCGCGAGCGATGGGCGCTCTCGCTTGAGCCAGCCGTGGAGCGCGGGGCCGTCCATCCCGCGCATGCTGATCTCACTGATCACCACGTCGGCTTCGGTCCCCGTCGAAAGGAGCTCGACCGCTTCGTCGCCATCGGCCGCCACCACCACATCGTGCTGGCCGCCGAGCGCGCGGCTGTACGCTCGCACCATGCGTTCGTCTGCCTCGACGACAAGGATCGCCAAGCGGCGCTGAAGGTCCGGAACCTCGACCGGAGTGTTGAAGAAGCCCGCGGTTCGCAGCGTGTGGGGCTCGGGTTGAGGCACCATGATGACGAACTTGGCCCCGTCGCCATAGATCGAGTCCACCATCAGGTCGCCGCCCAGGCCGCGAAGGATCGAGCGCGAGATCGATAACCCAAGGCCGGTGCCGAGATCCTGACGCTTGGTCGTGTAGAACGGGTCGAAGATGCGGTCGATGTCTTCCGGGGCAATCCCCGGACCGGTGTCCGCGACCACGATCGCGACCGCCTCGTCATCGGACCGGGCGGAGATGCGTACCCGGTGCACCGGTCGCTCTACGTCTCGGACCGCGTGCGCCGCGTTGATAAGCACGTTCGTCAGGACCTGGGCGAGCCGGGTCCGGGGAACGTAGAGCGGCGGGAGGTCGCGGCCGATGTCGCGTTCGAGCACCGCCGACTGCTCGATCTCCCTCCGCACGATCCGGAGCACCTGGTCGATGAGGTCGCCGACATCGACGATCTGAGAGTGCTCCCCCTCGTCGGTTCGCGCGAAGACTCGGAGGTCGCGCACCACGTCGGTGATCGCGTCGATGCTCGTGGAGATGTCTTCCAACGCGCTGAACACCTCGGTCGAGGAACTCATGGCTCGGCTCACCTCGAGGGCGGTCTGAAGCTCGTCGGGCTGGACGGGCCGACCGAGATCGGCGAAGTGCCGAAGCTGCTTCCGGCTTTCCACCAGCGGCCCCAACGCAAGATCGAGGGCGTTGATCGAGAGTGTGACCGCTCCGAGGGGGTTATTGATTTCATGGGCCACGCCCGCGACCATCGTGCCCAGCGCCGCAAGCTTTTCAGAGTGACCAATGGAGGCGGAGAGCCGCTCGTTGTACCGACGAATCGAGCCGCGAAGCAGGGTTCGGTCGATCAACGCATGAATGGACTCCGGGTTCGGGAGCGAGAGCACCGTAGCCTCATCCGCGCCGCCCCGAAGCGCTTCGAGACAGTCGCCCTCGGTGCGGAGAGCGCAACCGATCGGCAGGGGTCCACGCCGTTCGCGCTCCGACCGAACCCGTTCCTCGATGCGTCCGGTCACCACCTCCAGAATGAAGATGGTGCCGGTGTCGCGAAATCGCTTGTGGAGGAGATCGGAGATCTCTGCCGCAAGAACTTCATCGTGAATGAGGAGAAAGACTTCGATGGATAGGAGTATATCCCATCCCGCGTCGCCGAGGCGTCAATCACTTTCGTGGAGCGACATTCGCTGCAGCGCCTCGACACGTCCTCCGCCCCGGATCCGAAGTTCACGGTCAATGCGAATATCCAGTACTACGGGGCCCGGACCGGTGGCGCGCAACCGTTGAAGCAGCCGAGGCGTGATCTGGCCCGGCCGCTCGATCCGGGCCGCCGGCACGCTCATCGCATTCGCCCACGTGGCGAAGTCCACCCAACGGGTCTCCCACGGTGACCCCATGCGGCCGTAGAGCTGGCGCATGCCATGATGAACCATGTTGTAGCGAGCGTCATTGAAGATGGCGTAGACGATGGGAAGACCGAGATCGGCGGCGAGCAACAGCTCCATTCCGTTCATCTGCATTCCGCCATCCCCGCAAATGCACACCACCGGCCGACTGGGATCCGCGATCGCAAGGCCAAGCGCTCCGGCGATTCCCGACCCCATGCTCCCGAGGCGGAGGTGAATATGAAACCGGTCGGGATGGTCGGCGGTCAGGTAGTGAAGCGCAAACAGCATGTGCTCGCCGATGTCGGTGATGAACCGGGCAGAAGGCCCGGCGGACGCCTCGAGATCGAGGACGGCGCGGTGGGGGGCGATGGGCGACCGCGGATCCGTCGCGGCCTCGGGGACGTCGAACGGTGCCTCCGATCGAGCCTCCTGCACCAATCGCCGGCCCGCCGGATGGACATATCCCTCTTCCATGACGTGGGTGCCGAGCTCGACGGCGAAGCTTCCGACGTCGGCGAGAACCGGCAGGGCCGCATCGCAGTTTCGGTGGAACACCGTGGCGTCGAGATCGACGTGGATCATGCGACCATGGGGCGCCACGTACGGCGTAGGGCCCACTGAGACGTCGTCGTAGTCGGTTCCAAGGACCAACGTCGCGTCGACCTCCCCCGCGGTGTAGCGTCGCGCCCACATGCTCGCGGCCATTCCACCCTGACGAAGGCTCCGCGGATGTCGCTCGCTCACGATCCCCTTGGCCTGCGGCGTGGTAACGAATGGAATATTCAGCGCGTCGACCAAGCGACGAACCGATCGCTCGTGCCCCCGGCATCCGCTCCCGAGCACGATGAGCGGTCGCTCGGCTTTGGTCAGCCAGTCGGCGGCGAGCTCGACCGCCCGCGCGGGAACCCGCTGCTCCGACGATACAAGCGAAGACTGAATCGCCGGCCGGCTGTGCACGGGACTACGGCCCCGGTCCATCGGTACGACGAGAAGCGCGGGTCCGGGAGCCGGACCCTTGGCCGCACGAAGGGCCGCCACCGCCTGGGACGCGGCGCTCTCTTTTCGGGCCACGCGAACGCTCGCTCGAGTGAGATGGCCGATCATTCCTTCGATGTCGAGGCCCTCGGGGCCGGTATCCTGAAGCAGCCTGCGACCTTCTGCGGCCCAGGCAACATCTCCGCAGAGCACCAACATCGGCACTCGGGCGAGGTGGGCATTGGCTACTCCGGTCACAACGTTCGAGGCACCGGGACCCGCGGTGACGACCACCCCGGCCGCCCGCCCACTGGCCCGGTAGTAGCTCGCGGCGGCAAACGCGGCACTTGTCTCGTGCCGCGACTCGATGAACCGCGCTCCCGACGTGTCGAGGATCGCCTGACAGATCGGAGAGATGGGCCCCCCCGGCACCCCAAAGAAGGTGTCCACCCCCTCGGACATCAGCGCCCGAATTAGGGTATGGGACGCGGATCGGTGATCCGGAGGGACCAGCTCGTGAATGTCGCTCTTGAACTCGTGCCGCGAGGGTGCCGGTTCCCTCAAGGCTTGGACTTCGGCCATTGGAGACTCCCTTTCTGTACGCTCGGTTACCCCGTGGGGGTGCGTCGGCGGCACTAGTTAGGGTCTGCAAACCCTTGGCGCAATCCGATTTCCAATCACAGCTACGTGCGCACGGTCACAGCCGCCCCGAGGGTGCGGCTTCAGGGCAGTCCAAACCTTCCTCCACTGCTGAAACCCGCTACAGTGGGCGCTCGTTCTATGACCGCGGCGGCGAAGAAGCACAGTTCTGCCCTCGAGTTGGTGGGCGACCACTGCGATCTATCCGATCGCCTGCCTCATGTGCCGCCATCCGCTCGCATGCGTGGACTTTGGTTTCGAATCGTGGCCGCCGAGGTGAAAGCCAGAGGCCACGAGAAGGCCTACCGTAAGTTCTTTCCCGACGACGAGTTCAGCAGCCTTCGGTTCTATTGGACTGGCGACTACCTGATTCGGGCTGCGGTGGGCGGCGCGTTGATCTCGGGAGTCGAGAATCTCCACGACGGAATGTTTGAGATTTCAAGGCGAAACGCATCGCGCTTTGCGGATTCACTCTTCGGACGAACGCTGATTCGACTGCTCTCTCCCAACCCGACGCAGGTCGTGAAGCAGGGAATCGCGGCAAGACGCCAGACGATAACCCACGGTCAGTGGGAACTGGTGCACGCCGGTGACCAAACCCTTCAGATCCAGTTCCGGGAGGAATACATGTGGATCGAATCGCACGTGGCCGGTTCTTGGAAGGGCACCTTTGAAGCCATCGGAATTGCCGTGGATCTCGACTGCGATCTCTCAGACCGGTTCAACGGCACGATCGAGTTTCGATGGCCGGCGGTCGCGGCCACCCAGCAACCGCTGGCACCGCCCGCAGTTTCGCGCTAGGCCCTCACGCCCCCGCGGAGGAGACTAGGATGAGAGCTGCGATTTCCGGCGTCGGACTTTGGGTGCCTCCGCACCGGCGGACGAACGACGAATGGCCCGCAGATTTCGGGACGAATGCGTCCGCCTCCGCCCGGGTGCTCGCGGAAATGCCCGAGAGTGCGGGAGATCGGATCGATCGGATTTGCGCTCGCCACATGGCGGCCGAGCGCGGCGACCGATTCATCGGCGCGAAGGAGCGGCGGGTCGTCCACGAGACCACGGAATCGGCGGAAGCCGAAGCGGAGGCTGCGAAAACCGCACTGCTCGACGCGGGGATCGAAGGCCGCGACATCGACGTGGTCATGAGCTGGACGATGGTCCCGGATCGGATCACTCCCCCGGCGGCGACTCGGGTGGCGGATATCGTCGGGGCAGATCGCGCATGGGCGATGGGCACCGACGCAGCATGTGCCTCCGCGGTGCTGCAGCTTTCGATGGCGGCGGCGCTGATCGAAACCGGTCGCGCACGGCATGTACTTTTGACCCAGTCGAACTTGATGACCCGCATCTTTCCCATGGGCCATCCCGCCTCCCCCGGCATTGGCGACGGCGCCACCGCGATCGTGGTCTCTCCCTCCGAACGCCCGGGAATCCTCGCCGTCCACGGAAAGACCCACGGCGACCACTATCGGTCGCTAGCGTATGTGCGGGGCTCGGAACCCGAGGAAGACACCCCGTGGCATCGACCGGGCGGCGCATTCTGCCTGGGGAGCAAAGACCGCGACGGAATGAAAGAGCTCATGGGCAACACGGTGCGGTTCGGCTTCGAGACCACCGTCTCGGCGTGCGAGCGAGCGAAGCTTCGCCCGGAGGAACTCGATGTGTTGGCGTGCACGCAGCCGCGCGGCTGGATCCCGGGAGCGGTCGCCGAGGCGCTCGGCCTTGCCCCGGAGCGAGCGCCGAATACCTTCTCGGACTACGCCCACCTCGGAGCGAGTTCGGCGATCGCGAATCTTCTCAAAGCCCGGGACGCAGGGGCGGTACGTCCCGGCGCCCTCGTCGGGATCTACTCCCAAGGGGTAGGGTTTACGCGGGCCGCTGCGATCCTTCGTTGGGCGCCCGACGAAGCGCGCTGAACCCGTCCCCCGCGAGAGCAACCGACGCGAAACGATTCAGCCCGCGTGGCGGCATTCCCGCGGACGCTGGATCATTGCGGGACCTCGCGGAAGCGTCGGACCCCTCCCCGAGAGTCCGGCCCGGCGCCCCCC
>JBCCZL010000447.1:0-8487 GCA_039187775.1 Myxococcota bacterium | reverse complement strand
CCCGACGGGACGTACCTGTGCAATGACGATGCAGAAGGCCGGCATCCCATCATCGCGAGCATCTTTCCCCCCGGTGCCTACCAGGTGTTCATCGGGAGCTACACCCAGGGGCAGAGCCTCCCCTACAACCTCGGGTTCAGTGAACTCGCGACCACAACGGTGGCGTCGATCGGAACGCCCGCGGGCGCGGCCCAACCGTCGGGCGGCGGAAACATGGTGTCGAACTACGGCACCGTGACCCTTTCGCCAGGTTTCACCCCCGACCCGCATCGTCAGTCGGGAAGCTCGGGCGGTCAGGTCAGCGCGAGCACGCTTTCACCGAACTGCACCGGTTGGGTGTCGACCAATCCAGACCATATATTCGTGGCCGAAGGCAACTTTGGGTTTTTGAAAGTCATGGTCCGGGCGCGGCGGGACACCACGCTGGTGATTCAGAAGCCCGACGGTACGTACATCTGCAACGACGACGCGGAGAACCGCAACCCGGTGCTCGCGGGCGCTTTCCCGCAGGGAACCTATCGGGTCTGGGTGGGAAGCTACACCCAGGGCCGGAACGCAAACTACACCCTCGGGTTCTCGGAGCTCGCCCAAACGACCACGCGCGACCTCAGATAGCGCCGTCACGGCAGTCTCCCGGTCGTCAACCCTGGAGAAGTAAAGCGCGCCAGCTCAGAACGAGCTGGCGTCGGCGTCTTCTTCTTCGCCGGGAAGAAGGGCGAGGGCGAGGTACGAAAGCTCGTCGGTGCTCGTCTCCGCCGGGCAACTCTGGATCGTTGCACGCTGGGTTTCGAACTTCGGAAGCGTGTCTTCGCCCCAGATGAGCACCACCGCGGTGGTGTCAAGCGCAGCAAGGAGGACCCGCGGGTTTGCGATCCGGTCTTCCGCGTTCCGGTTGTCGATCAGAATCGTGGACACTTCCCCGTCGCAGAGCGCATCGGCGAGCGCGGCGATGTCCATCGCCGGCCGGACGAGGGCCGCGCCTTTGAGCGCTCCGTGGATCTGCACGATCGCGTGTTCGTCGGTGCTTGCCACCACGACCGTGGGCACCGGACCTCCCTCCGCAAGCGTTCGTCGATCCCGCTGCGCGCGACGCATTTGGCCCGACTCAGCGCGAACCGGAGGGCTTCGCATGGGCTCGGCGCCAAGCGGCGCCGGTATGGGGCCGGAGCGCCAGGGCGGCGCGTCGTCGTTGGCGGTTCCGGAGGGGTAAAGTGGCGGTGGCGGCTCGGTATCGGCTTCCGCCGCCGCGTGTTCCCAGGCTCGGGGCCGCGGGCCGGACTTCTCGCCAAAGTACTCCCTCCGAACCTCGCCCGATTCCATCGTCCTGGCGATTTCCGCCGGCGTCTCGGGTAGGCCCTCCGGAGCTTCCAACACCGGCGTTTCTCGAAGAGCCTCCAAGACCCCCGTTGCCGGCGCCTCGAGTGCCGGAGGGGCCACGAGGGTGACGGGCGCTCCCAGGATCGGCCGGAGGGTTTCTTCCACCGTTTCCCGTGCGTCGTGGCTGAGCTTTTGTTCAACCAGCGGCAGAAGGTGAGCGGTTACAAATAGCTGAACGTCGGACCCGCTTTCGGGAATCTCTCGCAATCCCGCACGAGCGACGGCGTCCAGGAGAATACTATCTACCTTCTCCGGGCTGATAACGGTCGCCAACGCTTCGTGGAGGAGCGTAAAGATGTAGTTAGGGTGTCCGATAAGTACCCCCCACCGCTTTAGTAGAACATGCATCCGATAGGGGCGAGGAAGCAAGTCCCCAAGTGCGATATATTTCCGGCCCAGCGGTGATCGACCCCACGCCCAGCGAAGTCCACGGGGACCCTCCTCCACGGCCGTCCACCGAAGCCGGTGATGTGATCGCAGGTCGCTACCGGCTTCTCGAGCCCCTGGGTGAGGGTGGCATGGGCCGCGTGTTTGTTGCCGAGCACATCGAACTGAAGAAGAAGGTCGCCGTCAAAGTGATCCACGAGGGACTCGCGGAGCGGGACGAGGTGCTCGCGCGCTTTGCCCGCGAAGCCGCCGCGAGCGCCCGAGTCGACCATCCGAACATCGTCACCACGACCGACTACGGTGCGCTGCCAGAAGGGGGCGCCTACATGGTGACGCTTCTGGTTCGGGGGCCCACGCTTGCCGAGCACCTTGCGGAACATGGGCCGCTCTCCTGGCGAACCGCCGTCGAGATCGCGGCCCAGCTCGCGGATGCCCTTGCTGCGGTGCACGACGTTCGGGTCGTTCATCGGGATTTGAAACCGTCCAATGTGCTTCTCGAGCGCCGGTCCGATGGGACCTTCACCGCCAAGCTCCTGGATTTCGGGGTGGCCCAGGTTCGAATGGAGGACGTTCCCGATGCGGCCGCGCCCGAGGAGGCGCTCACGCGTCTGGGTACCGTCGTGGGCACGCCCGGATATATGGCCCCGGAGCAGGCGATGGGCGAACCCGTGTCCGAGGCAACGGACCTCTACGGCGTCGGGTTGCTGCTCTGGGAGATGCTCGTGGGGACGAAGCTCTTTCCTGAAGAAGAGCTCACCGCGATCGTGACGCGTCAGCTCACCGAGGAACAAACCCTCACCGGAAGCGTCAAGGCGCCGCCCGCGTTGGCCCGGCTGGTAAAGGAACTCCTTCGGCGCGATCCCAAAGACCGACCGAAGACCGCGGTGGTGGTTCGGGACTCGCTTCGCCGGATCGCCTACGGCGGGACGGAGGAGCTTGCAAAGCCTCAGCCGGTGGTCGGTCGACATCGTGGGTTTCTGCCTGCCGCGGTGCTCGCAGCGATCGGCTCGTTGACCCTGGTGGTTGGAGTGTCGGCCCTTGCGATCGATGAGGAACCGGTCGCGGCCGCGCCAACCAAAACCCTCGCCGAGGAGCCGCCTCGAACCCGCGCCGAGCGTCGCCGCGCGGAGCGAGCCGAACGGGCCGAGCGCCACACGGTGTCCACGGGAGTGGAGGCGCCAAGCGAGATCGACGAGAAGATCGCGACTGCGATCGAAGGGCGACGAAGCCGCGATCAGCGGGATGCCGCCGAGTGGCTTCGGGCGCAGCCCGAAGGCGAGGTACCGGCCTATGCTCTGGCTATTGCGGACTACCGACTTGCTCGAAGCTGCAACGATAAGCGAAGCGCATTGACCGCGGTCGGAGAAGCCGGCGACCCGAGCGGCCGTCCGCTCCTCGAACGCATCACTCGCGCCCGGACGCGTGGCTGTGGGTTTCTGAGCCTCTCGGACTGCTACTCCTGCGAACGTTCGACCGCTCGGCGTGCGCTCGAGATGCTTCCAGCGGACTGACCTGAACTACGACGAAAGCTGCAGAATTTCGGAGTACGCACTGGGCAGACGGCGCGTCGAAGACGTGCGACCCGAGTTCGTGGAACCGGAGGGGACCCATGGAGGGGTTTACGCCGGAATGGGGGAGGACGAAGTCCTCCTTGTTGGTCCGCTCTCTACTAGCTCGGGCCGACGCGAACGATCCGATCGGTTGGGGGATACACCAACACCGCTTCCTCGACACTCTCGTGGGTTCCGGTGCGGAGATAGCGAACGCGGCGAACGGTGTAGCCTCGGATGCCTCCCTGGCTCACCTCCCGGGTACCCGACGGAAGGTTGGGATCGACCACCGTACGATTGGTGAAGGTTCGGGTGTCGAGATACTCGCGCTGCATCATGACATCCACCGGCGCGCTCCGGCCGTAGAGGGTGACCCGATGTTTGTTTTCGTCGATCTCCGATGCGACAAGTACGGGGAAATCGAACGGGTTTCGAATGCGTAGGTCCACGAATGGCCACACCACCGTCGCGTCGAGGCCCATCGGAATGTAGCTGCTCGGTCGTGAGTGGGGGACGTGTTGAAGCGGATCCAACCCACCAAAGAAAGCTGCCGCATGAAAGGTGCTCGCCACCTGACACACGCCGCCGCCGACTCCATCGGCGAGTTCCCCCTTGAGGATCACCGGCGCATTGCGGTAGCCGTCTCCATAGCGACGCGGCCCCACCCGCTCGTTAAACGAAAGTAC
Organism: Myxococcota bacterium; assembly: GCA_039187775.1. GTDB lineage: Bacteria > Myxococcota_A > Polyangia > Polyangiales > JBCCZL01 > JBCCZL01. The sequence continues at coordinate 4,487 of JBCCZL010000447.1, read as the reverse complement.
TTCGTCGGGTAGAATCACCGCTCCGTGGAGGCGGCTCGCCGCCAATCGGACGTTGTGGGCGCGCCCGAAGTAGTCGCCCCATCGGTTGAACTCAGTTTCGTACTCGGCGAGCACCGCATCGAACCGCACCCCTTTCGGAAACCTGTCGCCACCCACCGGAGCGGTACTTTGGTTTTCGAGCTTGATGCGGGTGCGTCCCTCGGCGATCGCCGTCCGGAGCGCCGCCTTCGCGGCGTTTAGCGGAAGCTCGACCGCGGAGCGGGGTTCCTCCACCACCCGAGCGCTCACATCGAGCCGTCCAGGGCTCGACGACTGCCGAACCTGACCCGCGAGCCTCCGAACGAATCCATCGAGCTTGTCGTCGTCCCAGCGATAGCCGTAGCCAAGGTCGATCTCCCCCCGCCGGGCAGCGGCGATCGCGTGAAGATCGGTGAAGGGCTCGCCACTCCGCCCCACCGCGAGAGCTTCTCGGTCGAGGGCTGGGAGATCCGCCACCACGCCAAGCCCGTGCCGGGGGATCTCCACCCGCACGCTGCCGCTCTCCACCGTGACCCGGGTCTCGAGCCATTCCGCGGCCGCCGGTTCCACCACCTCCGACGGCTGCGCGGTGGGAGCCAGCGAAATCCCCGCGATTCGCAGCCCCGGCACGGTTTCGTTTCCCAGCTGGACCACGCCCCAATACGCCGCCGGCCCGCCGACTCCGAGGACGAGCCCTGCGCCGAGAAGGAGGATGGCGACCCGGGTCATCGATTCCAGTCTACCCCGGGACGGTGCCTCGGCCCCCATTGTCGACAGAGCGGTTGACCCCTCTTCGTGAACATGGAAGAGATGGTCCGCAGGAATCATGAAGCGGGTACAGCGGCTCACGACTCTTTGGAACTGGCTTCCTGCCTTTCGAGCAGTAGCGGAGACCGAGCATCTACCGTCGGCGTCGGAGGCCCTCAATGTGAGCGCTTCGGCGCTGAGCCGGAGCATTCGCCTCCTCGAAGAGGATGTGGGGCAGCCGCTATTCGACCGGGTCGGCCGCAACATTCACTTGAACGCCGCCGGCAAGAAGCTCCTCATGTCGGTGCGGAGCGCCATGCGGCTCGTGGACGAAGGCCTGCAAGCGGTGGGGGAGGGGCAGCTGGTCGGTGCCGTCAATATCTCGGTTCCCGGCCCGATGGCCTCGATGTTTGTCCTCCCCGCGGTCAATGGGTTGGCCGCGGACCACCCCGAACTCGTCCCGGTGATCTGCAGCTACCCGGCGGACCAGGTCGCTGCGCTTCTTCTTCGAGGCAAGATCGATATCGGTTTGGCCGACGAGCCGATCGCTGACGAGGGTCTCTCGACGGAGGCGCTCACCACGATCCGGCACGGGCTGTATGGCGGCCCGGATCATCCGCTCACCCAAGTTAAGCGCGTGACGGTGGAGGAACTTGGCTCCCATCCCTTTGTGGCGCCCCTCCCCGATGCCCAGGGCGTTACTCCCGATCAGTGGCCGCCGCATTTGCCCCGGAAGATCGGCGTCCGCGCAGTTCAGATGCAGGTGGGCATCGACGCGATCGCTCGCGGGGGAATGATCGGCGTCATGCCCGACTTCGTCGCGCGACACCACCGGCTCAGTCCCATTCCCTTCGAGCACGAGTTCGAAGAAACGACGCTCTATCTCATTCGGCGTCCGGCCCTTGGGGTCGAGAGCCGAACCGAAGTCGTCGTCCGCGCACTTCGAGCGGCGATCGCCGAGAGCTAGTACCCCCGTCCCGAAGTTCGTTCCGGGTTGTTGCCGGCCCTCGGGCCCGATCTCGGCAGCCCGGATCGCGCTGCTCTCCTCGAATGGCCTTTGGGCCGTCCTTCGTCGCCAGGCCCACCAACCTCGAACCCGATTCCTCGACAGAATCCGGAACGAACTTCGGGACGGAGGTACTAGCGTTTAGCGAGTCATCCCGAGGGTGGCGGGAACCCCGGCCACCGTAAGCGCAAGGGAAATCGAGGTGCAAGTTCCACCGATTCGGTCGAGGTCCGCGTTGCTCGAGAGAAGACCGTTGACGATGAATGGAGACTGGCCGCTCACCGCGACCAAGGTGTCCGAGGTTTCAGCCACATCGAGAACGCCGCCGACCACGCCGTTCGTGAGGGACGTCGGAGTGATGTCGAAGCGGGCCCGCGGCTCCATCACATTGACGGTGGCCCGGCCCATGTCGGTCGGGAAGTCGACGGGCCACGTTCCGAGCGACTGCACCTCAAGGGTGCCCCCAGCGATCACGCTTCCGGGAAAGCTCACGAGGGGAGTCATCGTGCCCGGCATGAACGAGCGGCTCGCGTTGATGTCAAAGGTTTGGCCGGCGAGGATGCGGCCCATTCCGTCGAGCGCAGGCATCGAGACGCCCATCGGCAGCCGGCCGAAGAGCACGTCGAGCGTGACGCAGTCGTCGGTCATCAGGTCGTCGACGTGCCGGACCTGGAGCAGCACGATCAGGGTGCCTTCCGAAAGGCCTTCGGACACCGCCATCGACACGTCGACGAACCCGCGGACGAGGTCGAGCACGACTCCCATCTGATTGTCGACGCCTGGAGCGCTCGCCGGCGCCGGCGATGTGAAGTCGACTTTATTGCAGGACATCACGTCCGTCGCGTCGCTCACCATGCCATCGATGTCGAATCCCTCGGAGATCCCGCTGTCGGGAGCGGCGTAGTCGATGACGTTGAGCACGTAGGTGTACGTGTCGCCGCCCATGCAGGTCCGCGGGGTCATCGCGTCCACCATCGCGTCTGCGTCGCTCGTCGCATCCGACGACGCGTCGGCGGTGGCGTCCGGCTCAGAAGTCATCCGGTCGACGGTGGCGTCGGCCGAAGCATCCACCGCGGCCTCCATCGAGGCGTCCCGGTTCACTTCGCCGGGAGTCGTTTCCCCGTCGTCGCCGCACCCCATCGCCAATAGAAGCAAGCTCAAGCCAAGCCGATCCATCATGGCGAGCGCTATAGCAGTCGGTTCGCCAACCCGCCGGGACCGAGCGGTGCTCAACGTGCATCAACTCACATCTCGGCATGAGAAGCTGCTAGTCTCCCGCGCCGTGAGCTTGGTGGTTTTTGAAGATGTCTCGCTCAGCTATGGCAAAAAGACGATTCTGGACGGGCTTTCGCTAGCGATCGCTCAGGGCGACCGCATCGGGCTCGTGGGACCGAACGGTTCTGGCAAGACCACCATCCTGAGGCTCACCGCCGGCGAACAGGAGGTCGATCACGGGCAGGTGCGCACCGGCAACGATGTTCGCCTCGGCTACCTTCCTCAGGATCTTCAGCTGGAGGGCGGCCGAACGCTTCGTGAGTTTCTTCGTGAGAGCATTCCTGGCCGGACCGAACTTGATCGCCAGGTGGCGGAGACCGAGGCGAAGCTTCGCGCCGCGACCGAGGCCGGCAATGAGGAAACGACGCTTGCGGTGGCCGAACGGCTTGCCGTGCTTCATGAGCGTCAGACCTACTACGAGCTCCACTACACCGAACACGAAGCGCTGCGCATTCTTGCGGGCCTCGGCTTTGAAACCACCGACCACGACCGGGATCTCACTGAGTTCAGCGGAGGCTGGAAGATGCGGGCGGTGCTTGCCGGACTCCTTTTTCAGAAGCCTGACCTTCTGCTCCTCGACGAGCCGACGAACCACCTCGACCTGCCGTCGGTGGCATGGTTTGCGGGATTCCTCAAACGCTACAGCGGTGCGTTCGTTCTGATCTGCCACGACCGGGAGTTCATGAACGAGCAGATCTCTCGAGTGGTGACCTTCGAACCGGAGGGCGTTCGCCAGTACACGGGAAACTACGAGAGCTATCTCAAGCAGCGGGCCGAGGAGTCGGAGATTCTCGAAAACCGAGCCAAGAACCTCGCCAAGCAGCGCGAGGCGGCGGAGAAGTTCATCACTCGCTTTCGGGCGAAGGCGAGCAAGGCCTCCGCGGTGCAGAGCCGGGTCAAGATGCTCGAGAAGATGGACGTGGTGGAGGTCCATCAAGACCGGCGCGCCATGCGGTTTTCGTTTCCGAAGGCGGTGCGCGCGGGCGAAGAAGTCGTGAAGGTTCGAGAGCTCAGCAAGTCGTACGGCGATCTGAGTGTCTTTGAGCGCGTCGATCTCACGGTGCGCCGCGGCGAGCGCATCGGAATCATCGGCAAGAATGGCGCAGGAAAAACCACGCTTCTCAAGGTCATCGCCCGCGAGCTCGATGCGACCGGAGGAGAGGTAGACCTCGGCCACAATGTGAAGGTCAGCTACTACGCCCAGCATCACGCCGAGGTCCTCGACCGAAACCGAACGATCTACGAAGAGGTCTACGGGCACAGCAAAGATGCCGGGGTGACCCGGGTACGGACCCTCCTTGGGGCGTTTCTGTTTTCCGGAGACGATGTCGACAAGTACATCAAGGTGCTGAGCGGAGGCGAGCGTGCCCGGGTGGCCCTCGCAAAGATGCTTGTCGATCCGGGCAATGTGATCCTGATGGATGAGCCGACGAACCATCTG
>JBCCZL010000446.1:0-8514 GCA_039187775.1 Myxococcota bacterium | reverse complement strand
CGCCGTTGCCTTCTTGGGATGGGCGGCGCTCACGGTTGTCGCGTTCGTCAAACTGCCTCGGGGCTACCCGCTCGGTTGGCGCTTCGTGCTGCACGATGCTCTGCCATGGATGCTTGCGCTGACGTGTCTTGCAGGATGGATCGGGCTTTGGCGACCGGTTGTTTCTCGCGGGGCGTTGGAGCTTCTTGCGGCGATCGGACTCGCCGCCGCGACGGGGTGTGCCGTGCGGTTCCCGGAGAGCGTTCCCGCACTCCAGATCGGGTTCGCGGTGGTGGGTGTCCTCACCCTCACCGCATCCGCCGCCCTCTACCGGGCTGCTCTTCCTCCCCTCGCGCACGTAGCGGTGCTTGCGGTGGGCGCGATGGTCGGGCTCTCGATATCCGAGGCTCTGCGTGCGCCGGACCCATCGACCCGCCCTTCGGGCACCGCGTTTGACCTCCCCGACCGAGCTCCCCAAGATCGCCTGTCCGTCGCGAGCGATGGCGTGCGGGTATTCCATGGTCCCGGCTGGTCGGTTGAAGTGAATCCCTTCTTCATGATCGAATCGCGCTCTCCCGATCGCGGCTGGACCGCCCTCGCGCCACCCACCACGCCGCATCGGACCGTTTGGACACGCTACGGCGCCGAAATCGAAGGCTCCACCCAGCGCTCGTGGTGGCGCTCCGACGATGGTCGGGGAGTAATCGCTTGGACCGACGCGTCACTTGATGCCGCGTTCGTCATCGACGCCCCGGTATTCGTTCACTTGGCGACCTGGGCATCGATTCGGATCGCGGCGGCCGACGCGTTCCTTCGATTCTCCCCCTGTGGAGAGACCGCAGTCGAGGTTCGCCCGTCCGACTATCCCGAGGGTCGGCCCGTGCGCTTTGCGTATTTCAGTGCGGGCGATCGACTGGTGGTGGCGGAGGCAACGACGGGGGAGAAGGGCCCGTTTCATACCCTCTGCGAGGGCCCACTCCGCCGCGGCGATCCGCTCTTCCTCTCCGCCCCGCACGCGCGCGGTGAGGCCACGATTGCCCTCCTTGACTTTGCGGGCCAGGCCTCGGTCGAGCCTTCACCCACGGCGGGTTGGGGGGTCCCTCAGAATGCGATCCAGCTGATGCGCGAAGGCAACTCCGAAAGTGGCGCGATCATCATCCTCATCTCTCTCGCGGCCACCGGCGTCGGTCGAGGCTGGGATACGGTCGGCCTCGCGGCCGGAACCTACGTAAACCGAATTCGGGTGGATGCCGAGTCGGAGTGATCCCGGGGGCGTTGGCCCGGCACAAACGCTCCCCGGTCGTCACTGCGCACGAAGGTAGTTCATGAGCGCTTCGAGCTCCCCGGCGCTCAACGCATCCACCGAACCATGGTCATGGCCGCCGCAATCCGGATCGAACCGGTCGGACAGCGTCGTCGCACAGCCTGTGCGCATGTACGGAGCCCGATAGGCGAGTCCGGCGAGGCCCGGCACCTTCGCACGACCCGTCCCCACATCGGCCATCGCCACCATCGGAACCCCATCGGTGCCATGGCAGCCAGCGCAGCCCAGGTCGACGTAGATACGTTCGCCTTCCGGCACGGGGGCGCGGACAGAGGGGGCCGACGGGAGCTGGTTCACCCATGAACGGAATGCTGCGGTCTGCCCGTCGGACAGCCGGAGCGAGCTGTCGCTAAAGTGGTCGCCGATCAGCTCTTCGAACTCCGCATACCGGCCGTCCCAATGCAGCACCGGACGCCCCTCCAGACCTCCGAGGAGCGGGATGGTCCGGCGCTGCTCTCCCGAGGGAAGAATCCACGTGTGGCTATCGTCGCCTCCGTCGAGGTGACAGTGAGCGCACGACCCCCGTCGCCCGGTGGAGAAATAGAACAAGTCATGACCGGTGTCCCTCCGCGACTCTCCGCCGAGCGCGAGCATCTCGCCTTCGAGCCACAGCGCTGCAGGTTCACGAAGGAGTACCAAAAAGCCGTGCGACGTGGACTCGACGCTCGTCGCTTGCCCCGGAAGGTCGACTCGTCGCCACGGCTGAAGGCACTGCCGGGAAGGATTCGGTCGCACATCGAAGAGCTCGAGCGGCGCCTTCGCTCCTCCGACCTGCGACGGCGACACCACCGCCATTTGCCCAGTGGTATCGATGGCAAAATCCGAGCGCAGGCGCCCGTCATCGACCAGCCGAATGGTATGAAGCCGAGACGTACTGGATGCGCCCGGGACGACCGTGAGCGCAGCGGAAAACGCGCCGCTGTCGCAGGGGTCCCGGGGCGGGGCGGCTTCGAAGTAACCGATCCGACGCGCCGGCCGTCGAGGTGGACCAAGGCGTTGCCCGCTGTGCAACATGTAGAGCTTTCCCGCCCAAGCGCGAATCCGCGTCGCTCCGGCGGGCACGTACTCCATGTCATCGTAGCTGTAGTTCGGCACCCGAAGCTGCGAGGGTTCGGTCACTCCCTCCAGTCGCGCTTCCCGAAAACGAGTCACCGCCCATCGGTCATCCCGCATCACAACATCTCGGATGCCTGGTTCGAGTTGCGCGAGGACATCCGTCGAATCGGCGCGGTAGGTCATGACCTCGCCGGTGGCGCACGCCACGACCACACCGCGTTCCTGAACGGCGACAGACTGAGGGCGGGTACACGCTTCATGGATCTCCAGCCCTTCGGTGTCGGGCGTGAGCTCGGCAACCGCATCGATTCCCGAGAGTGCGACCCAGTAGCGGTCTTCTCCGACCGCCACGCGGCCAGGCTCGGCGCCAACTGGAAGATCAAATGTGACCGTCACGCGAAGAGGGTTGAACGCCACCAGGTGGATCCGATCCCGATCCGGGTCCGCCACGACCGCGAGATCCCGATCTCGGTCGAAGCCGAGCGTGCCTCCCCGAATCGGGGGCGGTGGCCGCTCGAGGCTTTGCACGGGACGCTTGCCGAAGTCGTCGGACGGCAGGGCGCAGCCCGCCACGCCCACTGCGAGGAGGAAAGAAAAGAGCCGCATCGGTTTTCCTTGCGTGAACAGAACGAAACTCGGAGCGCGTCACCGCCGGCTCGTCGCGCCGGAGGCGGTGCATGGCGCGAGAGGAATGGCCACCAACTGCACATCTCATCGATTCGCCAAAGCCCGATCACGGCTCGCACCCCGGTGAGCATGCTCACGAGCGCCCACGGTAACCACGGTCGGAGGATCCGGCCCCGTCTACCTCGAAGCGCGCTTGGTCAGATCCGCTGAGCGCGACAAGATGGGTAGATATCGTTCGCGCGTGCCGAGGGTATTCACGGAAACGCCTGCTCGACGAGACCTATTCGACTGAGACTTGGGCGCTGGCTCCCGAATCACGCCGAATCGCCAAGCCGAGGAAGAGCCCGGCAACCGGCTGGGTCGTCTTGGTTTCGGTTTGAAGCGTAAGCAGGAACTCCGCCAGCGATGGTCGGGTGCGGAGCGCATCCGTGAAGTTGGCAGGAATCACAAGCTCGCCCGATGACAGAGGCGCCCGGCAAGCAAGCTCGTACGATGGACCCGCGGAAGCGATCGCACTGATCTCCAAGAGCGCCCGTTGGTCATCCGCTGCCGGGATCGGATCCCAGCGCACCGTATACGGTTGGCCCCGAACGATGGCGGCATCGAACACCGCCTCTCGAAGCTCGGGAGGGGCCGTGAGACGGGTCTGAAACGCCTGCACGTCGGCCCCGGTCGTGCGGAAGGACAACGAATCGCCACTTCCGAGAGCAAAGTCTTCGAACAACGCAGTCAGACTGCCAGAGGTCTCCTCGATCGTGGCAATGGCACCGCTCCGCTCGTTTTCGATCGAGATCTCGCCCAAGCTCATCCGACTCCCTTGGCCTCGGTAAAGGCTGTTCGCTCCACCGAGGCCTTCCAGCAGGAAGCAATCCCCTTCGGTGGTCGCACGGTACCCGCCGACGCCATCGGTGGTTTGGCGGAACCGCACCGACCCCGTCGCCGAAACTTGGCCGGACGTTTCCCGGAGAACGATGTACGCGTAGCTGGTCTGCGCCAGTCCGGAGTCGGTATCCGGAGTCAGGAGCAGCCCCTCGCGCACCATGTCGCCTTGATTCACGACAAGTTCCGGCTCGGCATCGTTCGAAGCATCGACCGGGGGTTCGGGGTTTCGCTCGTCGATGCACTGTTGCGCCTGTTCGTTGAGCGTCTCACACGCATCGAAGGCGTCTGCGCAGCTCAAGCCGTTTTCGATCTGCGCCAGTCGGCAGCGCAGCGCGGCGTTGCCCGGTCCCGCGCATCCCAGCGCCTCCACCGCGGTGCAGAGATTGGCGCAGGTCGTGGCCGTACCCACAAGGTCGCATCCAAGCGCTTCACTACGCTCGCATAGCGCCCGACAGTTCTGCCCCGTGCCGCTACCGCGGGAGCACGCGCCGAGCAGCGTCGCTCCGAACATCCCGAGAGAGGCGAGTGATACGAGTCGCCCCTGCCAGCGCGTGCTCAGCATCTACTGGATCTCGAACGTGACGGTGTTCGACTGATAGGTGGTTCGAAGCACCCCACCCGCATCGGCGGTTTGCGGAGGGTCTGTTTCGAACCAGCGACGCAGGTTGATGACCGCGCCGCCTGGAGCGAGCCGGGCAAGCTGATTGGCGGTCAGGACGATCGAGGTCGCACCCTGGTTCCGCACCTCCCAGCGCTCGAAGTCCAACCGGTTGTTGTCGTTCGCGACGACGGCGGCCATGGACTCGCCCGGACCGAGGGGCGGACCGTCCCAAAAGACTTCGACACTCGAGCCGTCGCGGCGGATGACCGCGGGGAAGTTCTGTGGAACTTCGGTCCCCGTTGGAAGTTCGGCAACGTTGGTGAACGTCGATCCGTCCACATCCATGTATTCGAAGGTACCCGGCACAAAACCGCCGACGGTGGCTTCGTGCCAGTCGAGGGCCTCGTTGAAGCCCATGTTGCGGCCTTCAAAAGATACGGACGCGCCGTCGGAAAGAAGGAGCGTCGTTCCAAGCGGATTGCCCAAGCGAAACTGCGCTCGGCCAGATGTCGTATCCCGATCGGCGTCGTAATAGAGCCAATAGGAGGTATGGATGCGCGACTGGGTCACATTGCCGGATGCCTCCGACTGACAGCCGGTGTCATCCATGCCGGTCGTGAGCGCAAAAACAAAAAGGAGGAGAGCGAGTCGATAAATGTTCATGCGCACCTCCACCGCAACGCGTAGGCCAACGCGACCAACGTTCTCTCGCGTCACCGACGACTCGGGCCATCCATGGAATGCGCAGGTTTTTTCAAGCGATCCAGACGGGTGCGAAGCGATCGATCACACCGCGAACACGGCGATCGCGCGAACGTGAGCTCTCGATCCGGCGGGGTTTTGTGGACCCCTGTTCTGTGTGCCTCGTCGCACACCCCCGGCAAGCCAATTCCCGAGGTCAGAAGTTCGTACCAGGTGGTTGCCGCTTGGACCCGATCCGCCCGCACCGACCCACCTTGCTCTCCTCGCCCACCTTGCTCTCCTCGCCCACCTTGCTCTCCTCGCCCACCTTGCTCTCCTCGCCCACCTTGCTCTCCTCGCCCACCTTGCCCTCCTCGCATCGCTTCTGGACCGGGAAGCAAACCTCCAACCCCCATTCGTCAAGTGGCACGAGGTACTCGTTGGACAAATCGAACGGGATTTCCACGCCTCGCTCCGTGTCCGTTGAAAGTTCCCGGACGCGACCACGATCTGGAACTGCGCTGGAAGTTCACGATGGTCCGTGAACCGCTGTTTACGACCTGGCCAAAAGTGGTAGGAATCTTCTGTGATCCCAATGTTTCCGAAGCTGGCACGGATCGTGGAACACTCCGGATCGTCTCTTCAGGCAAACCACGCCCTTTGTGGAGGGAATTACTGATGATGCGAGCTTTGGCCTATTGGACTCTCACTGCGGCGACCTTGGTGGTCGGTGCGGCTGGGTGCGCCTGCGAAGACTATTTCTGCGACGACACTGGCTGTTACTTCTGTGATGGGGTCGGATGCCGTCAAGTTGACCCTCCCGAACGGCCGACCTGCCGAGGGGACTTCGAGTGTGGCCAGGGAGAGCGCTGCACGAGTCTCGGCTGCACCTCCGAGTGCTCTTCGGACGATGACTGTGAGTCGGGAACCGAATGCCGAAACGGGATGTGCGTCAATCCCACCGAGCCAGACCCGGACCCCAACCCGGGAACCTGCATGGCCAATAGCGACTGCATGGCGTCGGGCCTGATTTGCCTGGATGGCGTGTGCACGGTCGACGATGCGGCCTGCGACGGCGACAGCGACTGCGCGAGCAGCGAAGAGTGCGTCGACGGCACCTGCCGAGACAAGGGCAACACCTGCCAGTTCAACACCGAGTGCGGTGAGGGCCGCCAGTGTGTGAACCAGCGCTGCATCTCGGTCTGCGGACCGGAAATTCCGTGCCCCACCGGCCAGCAGTGCACCGGCGGTCTCTGCGAAGACATCCCGCCGAACTCGAGCTGCGCCTCCAACGCCCAGTGCAGCACCGGTCAGATCTGTGTGGACGCCACCTGCGTGGACGGCTGCACCATGGACACCGAGTGTGGCGCGGGTCGCTACTGCCTCGCCGGCATCTGCCGAGTCGACGACCGACCCCAGCCCTTCTGCTCGGCGGACACGGACTGCATGCCCGGCCGACGCTGCATCGCGGGTAGCTGCCGCACGCCCTGCGACACCAACATGGAGTGCCTGATGTTCGACGTGCAGTTCAACTTCTGCCTGAACGGGTTCTGCGCGACGACCAACGAGGCGACGAGCAACTGTTCGGAAGCGAGCGACTGCCCGAACAACCTGTGCATCGACGGAGTCTGCCGGTAGGGGGAATACTGGTAGGAAAGGCCGAGGGCTGGTGCCCTCGGCTTTTTTTATGCCGCGGCGGAGACTCGACGACAGCGACTCCTCGGGCCGCAGACCGCTGTCGTTCCTATCCGCTTGATCTTACGAAGCATTTTCCCACAAGCCAGCGTGTAGGCGTCGTGCGCCAGAGATTCAACGGCGGTCGCCAACCCGGCCCTCCATCTTGTCCCTCGTGGGAAGTTTGGAGGAACACATGCGGCAAATCTGGGCCTTACCGTTGGCGTTCGTGCTCGGCTGCAGCGGCGTCTTTGGCGACGTGGCGGCGGGCGAAGGTGAAGAAATCGACGCACGACCTCCTCCTCCGGAGGATCTAACACCAGACGTAGTGACCGCTGACCAGTGCGCCGAGCTCCAGCCGTCGGTCGGCGAGACCCCACTTCGCCGGCTCACCCAGGCTCAGTACCGCAACACGATCGTTGATCTCCTTGGAATCGAAGCGCTCCCGACCGAAGCGACGGTACGCCTCGGCAACATTCCGGACGGCCGCGAAGGCGGCTTTGCTTCGTCGGGGACCGCCCCCGACGAACAGATCCTTCGGACGTACATGGGGGTGGCCGAAGACCTGGCGCCGATGGTGACGGCCCGCGTTGACCGTTGGGTTTCTTGCAATATCGGACAAACCAGCTGCGTCGAGACGTTTATCGAGAACTTTGGTCGGGCGGTCTACCGCCGGAGCCTCGATACGAGCGCCGAGGACAACGAAGTCGAACGGCTGCTCGCCCTCTACACCGACATCGCGATGACCGACTCGCCGGACATTGCGCTCGAAACGCTGGTTGGTGCCATGCTCGCGTCGCCGAAGTTCATCTGGCGTGGCGAAGAGCTCGCGGAGACCATCGAGGGGCAGCGCATTGCGATCACCGCATCGGCCTTTGCGAATCGGCTGTCTTACTTCCTTTGGAACAGCATGCCCGACGAAACGCTGCTGTCCGCGGCGGAGGCAGGCGAGCTCGGCACGGACGCCCAGATCTCCGCACAGGTCGACCGTATGCTCGCCGACCCTCGCGCAGAGCGCGCGGTGCACGATTTCTTTGAGCAATGGCTGCACATCGACCATCTGAAAGAGCTCGAGTCGCGCGACGACGCGTGGACCCCAGAACTCGCGAGCGCAATGATCCAAGAGACGCTGGGCTTTTCGAACCACGTGATCCGCGAAGGCGACGGAAGCCTCACCACGCTGCTCACCGCGAACTACACCTTTGGCGACCAGGCGCTCGCCGACCACTACGGCGGGAGCGCGCCCGATGCCACCGGTCGCATCGAACTTCCGGCGGCTCGCGCGGGACTCCTGACCCACGGCAGCTTTCTCACGGCGACGGGCCAGGTCTTCCCCGAGATTCATCGCGGGGTGTGGGTGCTCAACAACCTGCTCTGCGAGAAGATCCCTCCACCTCCCCAGCTAGAAGAAGGACAGGAACTCAGTCTCGCGGGTCGGCAAGGCGATCCCCTCTGCATCAACTGCCACCGGGGTATCGACCCCGCAGGCGTCGGCTTCGCGGACTACGACCTCGTCGGTCGCTTTTCGCCCATCTCCGACGCGGAGCGGGGGGAGCTTCCGTTGCCGGAAATCGTCTCGCTCCAGGAAACTCTTGATGAGTCCACGGTCGGTCCGTTCGACAGCATTCCCGAACTCGCCGAGCGGTTCGCGACCAGCCCTGACGTCAAAGACTGCATGAGCGCGAACTGG
>JBCCZL010000445.1:0-8515 GCA_039187775.1 Myxococcota bacterium | reverse complement strand
CTCGTGGACCTGTCGGACGGGGCACTTCCGGGCGCTCCGTACCATCGACCTCGGCAAACGGTCGGACACGCGGGAGAACCTTGCTCTCCCCGCCGACCTCTTGCGACAATACGGGGGTGAGCGAAGTTGCCGAGCTCGAGCGTTCCCTTGCGCGCGAGCGCCATCGCCTGGCCGCCCTCCGGGAGATCGGTACCGCGCTGGGCTCGACCCTCGACCTCAACGAGCTTCTTGTCCTCGTCCTCGATCGCGTCTCCAAGCTGATGGAGGCAGATCGTTCGACGCTCTATCTCGTCGATGACGACACCGGCGAACTCTGGTCCAAGGTCGCGCAGGGCGAACACGACTCGGAGATTCGGCTCAAGGTCGGCGAAGGCCTCGCGGGCTGGGTCGCTGAATCGGGCCGGTCGCTCAATATCGTCGACGTCTACCAGGACCCGCGCTTCGACTCGGAGTGGGACAAGCGCACCGGCTACCGCACTCGGTCGACGCTCTGCGTCCCGCTGAAGAATCAGCACGGTCGCATCATCGGCGTGTTGCAGGTCCTCAACAAACACGACGGCGACTTTAGCGAGGAAGACGAAAGCCTACTGTCGGCCCTCGCCGCGCAGGCGGCGGTGAGCATCGAAAACAGCAAGCTCTTTCTCTCGGTGGTTCGCAAGAACATGGAGCTCCTCGAGACCAAAGAGCAGCTCGAGCGGAAGATTCGGGAACTCGACGTGCTCTTCGAGATCGCTCAGGTCTCCGCGTCCGCCCTGGAGCTCGATGAGCTTCTCGAAGGCATGCTCGGCCGAACGATGCGAGCCATCGACGCGGAGGCCGCGTCGATCCTTCTCGCCGACAGCAAGACCGGCGACCTCCGGTTTCGCGCCGCCGTCGGCGGCGAGCCGGAAGCAGTCCGGCGGGTTCGAATCGCGGCCGGCGAAGGGATCTGCGGATGGGTCGCCAAAAACCAGCAGCCTCAGGTTGTGAACAACGTCGACGACGACCCACGCCACTCGGTCGCAATCTCGGAGCGTGTCGGCTACCACCCGCGGTCCGTGCTATGCGTGCCGCTTCAGTGGGACGAAGGGGTCGGGGCCCTCGAGCTCCTCAACAAGACCCGAGGCACGGGCGATTTCACCGACGGCGACATTAAGCTCGCCACCGTGATCGCGGGCCACGTGTCGACCGCGATCGGGCTCGCCCGGGCGCGCGAACAAAAAGAACAAGAGACTCGTCTCTCCACCATCGGACAGTTCCTCTCCGGGGTGCTTCACGATCTCAAGACGCCGATGACGGTGGTCAGTGGCTACGTCCAGCTCCTCGCCGAGGAGGAAGACGGCGAGCTTCGAAAGACCTACTCGCAGCTCGTGCAGCGCCAGGTGGAGCTCATCAATGCGATGACCAAAGAAACACTCGCGTTTGCCCGCGGCGACCGCAAGCTGTGGGTGCGCAAAGTCTACCTTCATCGGTTCTTTGCGGACGTGGCCGAACAGCTCGAGCGCGAGCTCAAGGAGCGGCGGATCGACGTCGAGCTCCAGCTTCGGGATCGTGGCATCGCTCACTTCGATGCGCACAAGCTGCAGCGCGCGATTCACAACCTCGCGCGGAACGCCGCCGAGGCCATCGGCGCGGAGGGCGGGCACTTCGTCATCGGGGTCGACCGATCGGACGAGGGCGACCTCGTGCTGACATTCACGGATGACGGCCCGGGGATTCCTGAAGAGATCCGAGAGCGCCTCTTCGCGCCCTTCGAAAGCCACGGCAAGCAAGACGGGACCGGACTCGGACTTGCGATCGTTCGACAGATCGTGGAGGACCATCAGGGTTCGATCTCGGTCGAGAGTTCCCCCGGGCAGACCACGTTTACGCTGGTCCTTCCCGGAACCGAAACCCCGACGCAGCGAACCAGCGACCAGGCGGTGGCTGGCCCCTGAGAGCGCGCTTCGCTCTTCCGTCGTCACAGATGCTGTTCTCGTCCGATGAGGGGGCCCTGATTCTACGTGGTTCCATTCATGCACACCGCGACGCGTGCCTGAATCCTCCATCGTGCGACTTCTGGGAGTGCTCGTACTCGCCCTGGGCTGCGAATCCGGGTTGGTGGACGACCCGACCTCCGACGCCTCGGCCCCCGACGGGACATCCTCACCGGACGCCACCCACCCGAGCAACGCCGCCGGAGCGGACGCCACTCCGTCAGACGCTACCCTTGACGCCGAGGCGGCGCCTGCGTCGACGGAGATCCCTGTTGTGGTCGGGCTCGGCTGGCAAGGACTTCGGGTCTTGTCACTCGACGAGGGCGAGACCTGGTGTGAGACGGGCCTCATGACCGACCCGCACGACGACCTCTTTCGCGGGGGCGGCTACCACGATGGGTTGTTCGTAGGGGCACACGCGGGAGCGCAGAACCAGGGTGCCATCTGGACGTCGCGAAACGGCTACGAGTGGACCCCGCTTCATCGGACCAACGAGGACCCCCAGCTTCCGGAGAATCCGAGCCGCCAGTGGTACGGCGGCGCCGCCTTCGGCAACGGCGTCTGGATGGCCGCCGGCGGATGCGGACGTCTCGCACGCTCCTCCGACGGCGTCGCTTGGGAATCGGTCGACCGCTTCACCGACGGCTGCCTCCATATCCGCTCGCTCGCCTTCTGCGAGGGCCGGTTCGTGGCGGCGCTGGATGACGATCACTGGTACTCGTCGACGGATGGATCGAGCTGGCAGCTCTATCAGGAGGGCGCGGGGAGTTTCGTCGTCGCCCTTCCCTCGGGGCTCTCGGGCGCGATCGACGGGAACCGCTTCTATCAGGGCCGTGGGGTCTGTCTCGCCGGTCGGGGCTCACCGAACTTCGAGATCATTCGCTCGACGCGCGCCGACTGTCGCGAGGCCGCCCGGGTCGCCTCGACGCCGCACCGAGTGACCACATTCCTCTTCGGAGCAGTCGACGCGGCCGAGTTTGCCCGACCAAGGCTTCCCGAGACCCTCGCCGACTGCCTCGGCCGAGACTGAGTCGCTCGGGGGATTCAGTAGCCGCGACGAAGCTCGACCCGGTCGCCGAGGATCACCTCGGTGACTGCCCGGGTAATGATCAGAGTGCAGGAGTTGGGACGGACATTGACGACACGCCCCTCGGCGATGATCTCCGGCGGATACTCGTCGAGCTCCTCGGCATTCGGATAGGTCGCGCCAAACGCGGCTTCGCCAGCGTCGAGCGTCTCACGCCATTCGTCGCCCTCGCGCACCACGAAGAACCGATTGCCCTGCCGAACCCCTTGCTCCTCCCCGGCATTCACGAACACCACCTGGTAGTCACCGGTGAGTCGGAGCGGCCGAAGCGCGGCCACCACTTCGGCCACGAGATCGATCTGATTGGCCACCGGGGGTACGAGTTCAAAGCGGCGGGGCACCGCGGCGATTCGGAACCCTCGTTCGATCGGGTCGAGGGTTTCGATGATCTCTGCCCGGGCGACGCGCCGGTCCTCATCGAAGCTCCGAATGCGGACCGCGCCAAAGATGCGAATGAGCACGCCCTGTTCGTCCTCGACCCGCTCTTCGTCTTCGATCTCGCGGAAGATCGTCATCTCCATTCCCGGCCGAACTTCCTGATCGTTCCGGAACTCGATGTACACCTCGTCGTAGTTCGCAAGGAGCATGTGCTCCTCCGGCGAGCCAACGATCACCCCCGACGTGCGCAGGGCGTCTTCATCGAGGTATCCCTGGTCGCGAAGCAGGACGGTTCCACTCCGGAACGGCTGGCGCGGTGCTGCGACGCCCAGCGTCGGGAGGGACGCACGGGTCGTTCCCTCGGGCAGGAGACGAAGTCGATCGAGGGGATAGATCCAATGAGGGTTGGTGACCTCGGGATTGTAGGACCACACTCGCGGCCATTCCCACGGCGTGCCGTAGTAGCGACCGGTGATGTCCCACAGGGTGTCGCCTCGACGAACCGTGTAGATCTCTGGGATCGCGCGGTAGCGCCGGGTGCCGGATATCCGAATGCCCTGACCGGTCGCGCGTCCCTCCTCCAATGACAGGGCGCCCCGTCCGCGAGAGTCATACTGTTCGCCGACGTCGTAGCTCCCGTCGTCGACGTCGAGCTGCGCTTCGGCCGTGGCGGTACCCCAGAGCCCAACGAGCGCCAACAAGCAACCGAGGATAGCCCGGCGGAACGCAAAA
The DNA here is from genome assembly GCA_039187775.1 of Myxococcota bacterium. Classification (GTDB taxonomy): domain Bacteria; phylum Myxococcota_A; class Polyangia; order Polyangiales; family JBCCZL01; genus JBCCZL01. The sequence goes on along the minus strand of JBCCZL010000445.1, from coordinate 4,363 downwards.
TAAGCTGAATACCGAACGCTCATCGGGACTCCTCTTGGGCCGCCATGCGGGCGGCCACGCTACCGGGGTGATCGCGATGAAGCCGCTCAAAGACGCGCGAGGCGTGTGCCGCCTGGCCCATCCTTCGATGGCAGAGCGCGATCTTGAGCAGGGCGTCAGGCACCTTCGCACCCTCGGGAAAGCGATCGATCATTCGCTGAAACTCCTGAAGCGCCTCCCGATAGGCGCGGCGCGCGTAGTGAACCTCTCCTCGCCAATACGTCGCGTTGGGAACGTAGGGGTGGCGGGGATGCTCGCGAAGGAACGAGTTGAGCGCGACCAGGGCCTCGTCGAAACGTCGATCCCGAACCAGCTGGAGCGCCTGTCGATAGCCCGAATCGCCGGACGTCTGCGCCGGACGGGCCGGCCGCGGTTGGCTCTGCACCGAGGTAAGAATCGGCCCGAGCCCGGGACCTTGGGCCGGAGCGTCAGGAAGCGCCGCCACGGGAGCCACCGGAAGGGCGGGTCCCTCGCCCCCAGCGAACGGCAAGGCGGCAAGATCGTCATCGACGCGGGTTCCGTACAGACGGAGTACCGGCCGCGGGCCGCTCGGCTCCGAGGGCTCAGGGGCATTCACTTCGACGAGCTCACTTTGGGCGGGCTCCTGCCAGCCCTCGTCGTCGCCACTGGTCGCGCCAATGCGAACCACCTCCGGCGCCGGCGCGCCGTCGAGCTCGTCGCGGAGGTCGCGCACTTCGGCCCGGGCAAGCGCGAGCTGGCTCTCGAGCTCCTCCGCACGCAGTCGGGCGTCTTCGCCCGATTCACGCAGCGTCTCGATCTGCCGTCGAAGCGCCTGACTCGGGTCCGCCGGCGGGGGCGGCGCAGAGGCGCAGCCCAAGAGAATCGCACACCCGAGGAATCGAGCACAGCCCAGAGATCGAGCACAGCCCAGAGATCGAGCACAGCCCGAGAGCACAGCGGAGAAACTTGGAAGCTCGGAAGGTCGCATGGGGGTTTGGTTCCGCGAGAGAGCTCGCCGCTTAATGGTACGGAGGCGGGCCAAAGCGGGTCAAAAACGCGACAGTGGGTGCCGCGGCTCGAGCTCAGCTGGGAGCCAAGCTTTTCCCCTTGGCCTCAAGCCCCTATCCTGTGCGCGCAGTGACTGCCACGGTCGAAGCGTCGGCGAAGCGCGCCTGCACCCGCGAAGACTACGTCGAAGCGGCCACGGTGCTGGTCGAAGGCTATGGCCCAAAGATTCTCGGCTTTCTCACCGCAACCCTCCGAAACCAAACCGAAGCCCGGGAGGCCTATTCGATGTTCGCGGAGGACCTCTGGCGCGGCCTCCCCCGGTTCGAGTGGCGGTCCTCGGCGCTGACCTGGTGCTTCACGTTGGCCCGCCATGCCCGAAACCGATACGTGAGGGCCCACAACCGCCGGCGAGCCCGCGAACCACTGACCCCGGAAGGCTGGCTCGAGGATCTCGTCGCCAAGACCCGCACCCGCACCCCCCTGCATCGACGAAGCGAATTGAAGGCCCGTATGCGCGCGCTCCGAGAACAGCTTCCGATCGATGATCAGATGCTGCTCATGCTTCGGATCGATCAGGGGCTTTCGTTTCGAGACGTCGCAAGAATCCTCGAACCCGAAGAGTCGTCCGACGAAGCGGAAGGCCACGCCCGGGCCGCCGCCCGGCTTCGCAAGCGACTACAGCTCGTGAAAGGACGGCTTCGGGCGCTGGCAGCGGAGGACGGCCTCCTGGCCCTCGATCCAAGCCTTGGGCGTGACGGCGGAGCCTCGCGCGGACCGTCATCATGACGTTGGAACGCTCCCCCGATCGCAAAGCAAAAGCACCTTCGGAAACGCGATCCACCCTCGAGGGTGATCCTCGTTCCCAAGAGTCCACCGGCCCGGTGGAGGGAACCCTGCTTTCGACGTGCGACTCGCTCCTCCGCGCGATCGCCGCATTTGAAGAGGTCCCCCTGAACGGTCCCGACGCCCCGCTTCGCGCCGGTGACTCGCTTCTTGGGGGCCGCCTCCGCATCGAACGCCTGGTCGGCGAAGGGGGAATGGGAGCCGTCTACGCCGCGACCGATGAGGAGGCCGGGGCGCGGGTCGCCATCAAAACCCTTCATCACGTGGCGCCGGAACGCCTTCTCCTGCTCAAGCAGGAGTTTCGATCTCTCCTCAATGTTCATCATCCGGGTCTCGTTCGTCCCGGTGAACTCCATGAGGAAGACGGTCGCTGGTTCTTCACCATGGAGCTCCTCGACGGCTTCGACCTTCGAAGCCATCTCCGCCACCAGCCGGACGAAGTCCGGTCGCGCCTCGTCGAACTCGCGGAGATTCTGTCGGCGCTTCACCACGCCGGCCTCGTTCACTGCGATGTGAAACCCGACAATGTGCTGGTCACCCGTGATGGCGACCTCAAGCTTCTCGACTTCGGGCTGGCCCGCACCCGCGGGCACGCAACCCTCCGTCTAGCCGAAGGCGCAGGCACGCTCCGCTACATGCCTCTGGAGCAACATCGCGCGGGAAACCTCACCGCTGCAGCGGACTGGTACGCGTTTGGAGTGATCGTTCACGAATGCGCTCCGGCCGAGTTCTCGGCTCTTCAAGGGCTGAGCGCTCGACTCCGCTCGGATCACCCCGAAGCCCGTCCGAGCGGGGATGAAGTCCTTGCGGTGCTTCGGGGAACCCCGGCTTCCCGCACCTCGGGGAGCCCTCAGGGCTCGACCTTCGTCGGGCGGCGCGAGGAGCTCGCGATCCTTCAACGCGCCGCGGAACGGGCTGACCGGGGGCGAAGCGCGGCGGTGTTTGTGTCGGGGCCCTCCGGCATTGGCAAGAGTGCGATCCTGGATGCGTTTGCCCAGCACCTTCCGGCGGGCGCGGTGATCCTTCGCGGCCGCTGTTATCAACGGGAGTCGCTTCCGTTCAAGGCGGTCGACGGGCTGGTAGATGACCTCGCGACGGTCGTGGAGTCGCTCCCCGTGCGCGCGAACTCGCCGGTCTTCGTTTCGGCGATCGACACCCTCGGCCGGTCGTTTCCCGCGTTTGCCGCAGCGCACGCTCGAACCGCCGAATCCACGGCGGGTCGCCCCACGCCGCCGAGCCGAACCGAGATCGCGCGAGCGCTCGACCGGCTCCTCCGCGCCCTCGAGCGCGACGGACTGGTGGTCGCCATCGTGGACGACCTTCAGTGGAGCGACGCGGACGGGACCGCGGTCTTGCGCGCGCTGTTCTCAGCGCCGGGGGCCCGCCGCATGTTGGTCACCGCCGCACGTCCCGGCGTGCACGAAGGCATCGGGATCGAAGGAGAGGAACGACTCACCCTTGCCGGCCTCGACCGCGGCGACGTGGAAACACTCGCGAACGAGCTCGGCGCCGATGCCACCCGGATCGATACCGCCATTGCGTCCGCCGATGGACACCCGCTATTTGTCCGAGAGCTGCTTCGAAGCGGTGGCACCGAAGAGATGCATTTCGACGCGCTCCTTCGGCGGCGAGTTCGCGAACTCACCGAAGACGCGCGCCACGTGTTGGAGGCTCTGGTGCTGCTCGAAACCCCCACCGAGCGGGTCGTGATCGAACAGATCAGCCACCTCGGCCGGGAAGCGTTTGAACGAGCCCTCGCGATTCTCGACGGCCAGGCGTTGATCAAGACGCCCGGAGTCCGCGCCCTCGACCGGGTCGAAGTGTTTCATGATCGGGTCCGCGAGGCGCTACGCACCGAGCTCTCCGACGACCAGCAGAAGGCCCTCCACGGAGCCGCGCTCACCAGCCTTTTGGAGCTCGATCTCGGTCCCCCCGAGCGGCGGGCTCGCCATGCCGAGGGCACCGGGGACTTTCGGAGAACCGTCGCGTTCCTCGAAGCCGGCGCCGGTCGAGCCGAGGCGGCGGGTGCTTTCGGTCACGCCGCCGACCTCCTCGGCTGGGCGCTCCGCGTCGCTTCGCCGGACGAAAAGGAAAACCTCCTCGCCCGGCGTTCGGAGGCCCTCGCCGCGGCGTGGCAGCCGATCGCCGCCGCCGAAGCGTTCCTCACGCGTGAACAAACCGCGTCTCGGGACGCGGCGCGAGAGCTTCGAAAGCGAGCCGGAGAACAGCTCTTTCTCGCCGGGGAAATGGACCGAGGCTTCGCGGCGGTGGCGCCAGAACTGCTTCGACTCCGAGCCCACCCGCCCCGACATCGCACCATCGCCTTCCTTCTCGCGCCGCTGGCGAGGGCCCGGTACCGGTTTCTCGAGCTCACGCCGACGCGCGCGCCGAGCCCCGGATCGTTGCCCGCAGTCGACTTTCTCCTCACCGTCGGGCTCTCGATGTCCACGCTCGATCCGATCCGCGCGGTTCACGTTCACGCCGCCACCCACAGTCATGCCCACCGGAGCGG
>JBCCZL010000444.1:0-8517 GCA_039187775.1 Myxococcota bacterium | reverse complement strand
GATTCACGCCTTGAAACGTTCGAAGGATCAGGCAGCCCACGCCGCCACCCCCGCCGCCGCCGTTGCCGCGCGCGGGGTGAGTACCGCCGTGATCGCCGTCCCGGGTGCTTCCACCGCCCGAGGTGCCGCCATCTTCGCCGAAGTCATTTCCATTCATGCAGATCGGTCCCTCCGCGCCGCCGGGAGCCCGGCGATGGTCTGCGCCGTCGCCACCGGGTTGACCCGGGCCTTCGAACGAACACGCGGATGAGCCGCCGCCCCCGCCGCCGGTCACCCGAACCACCGCGCCGGGGAGGAACCTGATCGTCGGAGCTTCGAGCAACAATCCACCGCCGCTCCCGCCGCCGCCTCCGGCGCCGATATTGTCCGATGTTATGGGTCCAACGGTGCCGGGGCCTCCTCCGCCACCGCCGGCAAGGATCCGTCCCGAAACGGCGATCGATACACTCGACGTCAGCTGGAGCGCCCCACCGCCTGCGCCGCCATCTCCCCCGGTGCTGTCGATCGGTGTTCCAAAGCCGCCCGCGTTTCCACCGATGAGCGGTCGAAGAAGCGTCGCGATCCGGGCACCCCCGGCGCCCCCGCCGGCCCCCGTGGCGCCTCCGCCGTCGCCGCCGTCGCCGCACAGCGCTCCCCCACCGCCTCCGCCATCGCCAAAGTTGTTGTCGATCCGATTTCCATTGGCTCCCTCGCCTCCGCCACCGCCGCTCAGGTTCGGCGCGCCGCCTCCGGCCCCAGGACCGTCGCGGCGGGCCGACACATCGAGGACGCCGGCGATCTCGACCGCGTCACGAACGAGGAGGAGCAACGGGTGGGGGCCGGTGATGGTGAACCGATCCCCCGCGACGGACTCCACGCTGGTGGCTCGGACAAGGCACGCGCGACCGCCCCCGATCTGATCGATCAATCCAGTCGAGGCGCCGATGCGCCCGTTGCAGCTTCCAGTGTCGTAGTCGCCATCGAGACGCAGCGGCATCGCGAAGATCTCCGTAAAGGGCTCCGACGTATTGGATGGTTGGAGCGCTAGGCAGCGCGGCGTCGGGTCGTCGCCGCAGCCAAGTTCGCAAATGGTGCTCGTCACCGTCCCCGCGTTGCACGTTTCGAGCACTGGGTCCGCGCAGCGCGTCGTAAAGGTACAGCCCGGGCCGTCCACTCTGCGATCGGGACGCGACACGTCGGCTGGCGCATCGGGAACCGCTCGGTCGACGGTCCGATCGAGGCGGGCGTCCATCACGCCCGTCGCATCCATCGAAGCCGCCGCGCCGTCGGTTTGTGCGCCACTTCGGTCGATGCTGCAGCCAATCGTGGTCACGAGAAATAAGGCGGGAACGAGTCGAAACTGCATTCGGTGCCATACTAGTTCGAAACGGTCGGGCGAGGCACTCACTCCCACTGGAAATCAGGGAGGACGAGGGTCGTGACATTGCCCGACCTGTGGGACAGGCGAAGGCGGAGTTCGGGTTCGCCTTCCGCGACCGCAAGCAGGCCTGTTGCGGCGAGTGCCCGCACGCCGTTGCCTGCGGTGGGAATCCGCAGCTCGAGGCCTTCGATCTCGCGAAACCCGGCCGCGGCTTGCCGTTCGCCGGCGCGTCCATCGGTCCACGCGTCGGGCCGCTTCGTTCCAGGAAAGCTGAAGAGAAAGGGCTGCTCCAGATCTGTGCTCTCCGTGGTCACGGGAATGGTGAGGCCCGGCGGCAGCGCCTCGAAACGATACTCCCACGTAGGAAATGGCGGGGGACCCCCTCGCACCGCGATCCCGAAGGGGCAGCCTCCCCCGAAACGCTCGCGAAGGCCGGTCCGGCGAACTTCGGGGCGCGCGAGTTCGCTGGGCGCGACCACGAACAGCAGTTCGAGAAATGCGTTGTCGAAGCAGTAGCAGACGTTCGCCGTGCCTTGGCCGAGGTGCCGTCTTTCATACGACGGAACGAGGCCTGCGCCGGCAAGCGCTCGACCCGCCCGCCCCGTCGCGCGGGCGTCCTCCGGAGGAACGAGGACAAAGATGTGGTCGAGTTCCAATCCCACCGTCTCTCAACCTACAGGGTTGAACGATCGACTTCGAGCTCTGGTGGGTGCGCCCTCGGGCGATATCCCACTCTGTGGAGTCCAAGCTTCGACGGAAGCAGACGAACTTGTCCGGTCGACCACTCACGCCAAGAGCTTTGTCAGGTATGATCGCCGGGACGTGTATTCGCGGCCTGGCAAGATCGACTTTGCCCAGTATCGGCACATTGTGGTCCTTACCGGAGCTGGGGTGTCGGCCGCATCTGGATTGCAAACGTTCCGAGGGCCAGGGGGCCTTTGGACGAGCGGCGGGGATGCGGAAGCGGCGACCCTCGCCGGGTTTCGCGAAGACCCTGGGCGGAGCTGGCGGCTCTTCGGAGCGCTGCGGGAAGCGGCCCAAAAGGCTCGACCCAACGCCGCACATCGCGCTCTTGCAGGTGCCGAGGAAGTTGCCCCGGGGGCCTTTACTCTCGTGACGCAGAACGTCGATGGCCTCCATCGGCGGGCAGGAAACAGGACTCCGGTGGAGATCCACGGAAACGTCCACCGGACGCGCTGCAGCAACGAGGGCTGTGAACTCGCCCCCTACGATGACTTGACGCTCTTCGAAGATCAGGCGTCGTGTGCCCTTTGCGGCGCTCCGCTCCGTCCGGACGTCGTGCTCTTCGATGAACCCGTACCGGTGGACGAGGAGTGGGCGATCACGCGTGCCCTCCGGGACTGCGATCTCTTCGTGGCGGTGGGAACGTCAGGGACCGTGAGCCCTGCCTCGAACTACGTTCGCGGGGCTGCGTACGTCGGCGCACGGACGGTGTTCGTCAACCTCGAAGCGATGGAGCCAAAGAACCCCGCGTTTCAAGAGACCTATCTGGGCCGCGCCGAGGAGCTCCTGCCCGAACTCTTCGCTTCAGGTCGTTGAGTCCGTCAGAGGCGCGGATCGGTGGGTTCACTCTCGAGAGCCAGCACTCCGAACACGCACTCGTGCACGCGGTAGAGCGGCTCGCGTTCGACGAAGCGGTGGAGTGCCTCGAGGCCCAGGCAGTACTCCTGCTTGGCGAGCCGGCGCTTTTTGCCGACACTTCGCTTCCGAAGCCGGTCGAGCTGGCCTTCGGTTCGGTATTCGGGGCCGTAGATAAGCCGCAGATACTCCGGGCCGCGAGACTTGAGGGCGGGCTGTACGGAGGCTCGGGCGAAGTCGCGGGGCTTCACCACCATGCCTTCGCCGCCTCGTCCGGTGATCCGCTCCCAGAACTCCGTCGCATCTCGGCTCGCGTGGGGATCGGAGAGTTCGATCGTCCGCGCCTCGGTCGCCGCCATTACGCCGTCCTCCGCTGCGAGTCTCCGGGCCCAGTCGAGATGCCAGAGGTGGTCCTTATCGGTATGGACCTGCCCCTCCGAGGCCAGCACATGGAAGGGAGCGACACGGTAGTCGTCGATGGACTCGATCGGCCAGCAGTAGGGTCGGTAGGCCGCCGAGTATTGCTGCAGGTGGTCGAGCCGCTGTTCGAAACGCTGCTGGAGGTCGCGGGCCTCTGGGTTGTACGCGGCGCACTGGCCGAGACCCTCGAGCGCCCGTGCCAAGCCGGTGCGCCCCGCCGCGCCGACCGGAGCGTACTGACTCTCGATGAGCTCGGCGGCCTTGGCGGACCACGGCATGAGCTCCGCGTCCAGGCAAACCCAGTCGCTGTCGAGTGCCGAGAACATCCCCGCCCGCGTGGCGGCGTTCCGGATTCGGTCGAGCACCGCCGCCTCCGTGCCGGCGTCGCGAAAGAACGGCCGACCGGTCCGGGTGTACACCGTACCGGCGTGGGTCGCGTCGATTCCGAAGCGTTCACGAACGGCGTCTGGGCTGCGACACACGATGAAGACGGCGCGTGAACCCATGTGCTTTTCCTCGCAGATCACGTCCTCGATGCCCTGGCGGCGGTAGTAATCCAACGCCTGCTCGGGGTGTTCGAGATATCCAGGTTCGGAGCTCGCCTCCGACGGTGACATGGTCGGCGGCAGATAGACGAGCCATCGCGGATCGACGGCGAAGCGGCTCATCGGCTCGAGTGCCGCCGCTGCATATGCTTCTCCGATCGTGATCGCGCCCCCGAGCCGCGTTTCGATCCGACGCTTGCCAACGACGTCTTCGAGGTCCACCGCGCCGGCGGGGCGCGGTTCGGGGTTCCTGGGTGGTGATAGCGGCCTCGTCGGGGGGTAGTACTCCCGAGCAGCCGGCACCGACACGAGCTCGCGTTCCGGATAGCGAAGCGCGGTGAGCTTTCCACCAAACACGCAGCCCGTGTCGATGCAGATCGTCCCGTTGACGAACTCGGCCTCCGGCGACGGTGTATGCCCGTAGACCACGAGTGCTCGGCCACGATAGTCGGCGGCCCAATCGTGGCGAACGGGCAAGCCGAACTCGTCGGTCTCGCCGCTGGTTTCCCCATAGAGAGCAAACGAGCGGACCGCGCCCGACGCGCGCCCCTGCAGCTCTTCTCGGAGACCCGCGTGGGCCACGACCAGCTTGCCGTGGTCGAGGACGTAGTGACTCACCAACCCATCGATGAATGCACGGACGTCCTCCCGAAACTGCTCGGAGCACGCATCGAGCTGAGCCATCGTTTCCGCGAGGCCGTGGCTGAGCGTTACGTTTCGGCCGCTCAGCTTTCGATGAAGCTTGACTTCGTGGTTTCCCGGAACCGCAAGCGCCGCACCCGCGCGGACCATCGCCATCACAATCGCGAGAACGCCGGGCGAGTCCGGACCACGATCGACGAGGTCCCCGACAAAGAATGCACGCCGGGTGGGGTGAGCAAAGGTGGGAGCGCCGTCGCGCATCGCCTCTCGATAGCCGAGTGCTCCGAGGAGGGTGCGGAGCTCACGCGCGCATCCGTGAACGTCTCCGATGATGTCGAACGGCCCCTCGTCGGTGCGCCGGTCGTTCCAGAGGGGCTGCCGTTCGACCTTTACCGAGCGGATCTCCTCGACCGACGTCAGCACCGTGATTCGCCGAAAACCCTCGCGCTTGAGCGAGCGGAGCGATCGCTTGAGCTGGGCGTGCTGGCGCCGAATCACATGCGCGCCAAAGGCTCGGTCGGGACGGAGCGCGTTTCGCGCTTGGCAGGTCTTGGGTGGAAGCTGAAGCACGATCGCCACCGGAAGAACATGCGTTTCCTTGGCGAGGGCAAGGAACGGCTTTCGCGCTTCCGGTTGAACGTTGGTCGCGTCGACCACCGTGAGGTGGCCCCGACGAAGACGCTTTTCCGCCACGTAGCGAAGCGCGTCGAAGGCGTCGGAGGATGCGCTCTGATCGTTTTCGTCGTCGGCGACGAGCCCACGGAACGCGTCCGAGGATAGACACTCGCTCGCCCGGAAGTGGCGCTCGGCGAATGTGCTCTTTCCGCTGCCCGATGGACCGATGAGAAGGACGAGGCTCAGCTCGGGGATCGTGATGGTGGTCATGGGTCGTTCTTTTGAAAGAGGGCGAGCTGGGTGGGCGGGCCGACTTCCGGGTCGTCTGTGCCGACCCCGTCCAACCGGACGTGGTAGGCGTATTTCGCGGCGACCGTCGTCGCCCATGCTTGAAACTCCGCCCGCGTCCATTCGAAGCGATGGTCTCGATGCCGGAGCCTCCCTTTCGGAAGCCCAGGGAAACGAACGTTGTGCTCAATGTTGGGGGTGGTCATGGCTACGAAGCGGGGCGTCGCGAAGCCGAACACGTGTTGCGCGAGGGACCCGAGCCGGGATGGCTCGAGATGTTCGATCACTTCGATGAGCGCTGCCGCGTCGAAGTCTCTCCATCGGCGGTCGCGGTAGAGCAGCGAGCCATGGAGAAGAGTGATCCGTGTGCGCTCTCGAGGCGTCATCCGGTCCCATCGAAGCCGCTTCGCGGCCCGGTCGAGGGACCCGAGGGACACGTCGACGCCGACGATTCGCTCGAAGCACGACTCCTGCTTCAGAAGCCGAAGCAGTTTCCCGTCTCCGCATCCGAGGTCGAGCACGCTTCGGGCGCCGCTCTCGCGGAAGAGCCGGACCACGGTCTGAAGCCGCTGCTCCTGAAGGGTGAGGGGTCTTTCGAGCTCGACCTCGACGGGGTCCTCCTCCAACGGGGTGGTGTCGCCGGATTGCGCGGTGAGTTCGGCGATGGCCTGCCGGGTCAAGGAGCGCTGCCGTTTGAGGTAGCGGCGGGCGATTTCGTCGCGAAGGGGATGGCCGGCGAGCCATGCTTGGCCGTGGGCGAGGAGCTTCTTCACTTCGTCCTCTGCGACCCAGTAGTGCTTTTCGTCGTCGAGGACCGGGATCAGCACGTAGAGGTGCGATAGCAGCTGCGCGAGGGGGACCCCTGCCTTGAGTCGGACTTCGACGTACCGGCTCGTCCCCCACGCGGGAATCTCTGGGTCGAGCGCGATGGGCGATGTGTGAACTTGGTAGCCGAGCGGCTCGAAGAGTTGGTGGACGAAGCGTTCTCCGCCCCGGGCCACGATCGGGCCGACACTTGCCTCGAGCGGGATCGGCGTTTCGGCGAGCGCTGGCCGCTCTCGGCACTGGCCGCCGAGGGCGCTCCGCAGCGTTTGACTGATCGCGACGCTGAGAAAGGACGAGGCGACATAGGGCCGGTCGTTGACGTATTGGCGGAGCATTCCCGCGTTGCCTTGGCGGCGCGCGTTTTTGACCAGGGTGAGCGGATCGAGGTCCAAAAGGAGGGCCGCGGTACATCGGTCGACGTGCGCCTCGGGGTAGAACAGGTGGGCTTGGCCGGCGGCGAGCGGAAAGGACTGGACCCGATCCGGATGCTTACCGAGGAGGTAGCCGAGATCGGTCGCGGGTCGATGGGTGGTGGTGATCGTGAGGAGCATGGTGTCTCCAAGTTCGTGGCGCGGCGTCGCGGTTCAGAACACCGGACTCGCACGCGATGAGGAACGGAGCGAATCGCCACGCCGAGGCCCAAACGCTGGGCGGCGCGCGAAGCACGCGGAAACGTGCGCCGAAATCCCAGTCGCGTCAACCGGTTGCTCTCTCAGGGTTCAAACTTGCGCGTCGGAAGCGCCGACGTCGAGGCGACGTGGGGTCGCGAGAGTCACGATCCTGGTGATCGCGCCCGAGTGAGCGACCAAGGCTTAAAAGCACCGAGGGAGGACGGTCAGAGCCACGGATCAGAAAGGGACCATCGGCCGCCCGGACGGGCCAGAAGCCGCCAGAGTGGAACAGGTTGGAACATGTCTTTCCGCGTTGTGGCGCCCGAGAGCTGGCATAGAGGTCGCAGAGAACCGACGCATGCCTCTTCGCGTGACTCGTCGCATTCCACCTCTTCGCGTGGCTATTCTTCGCTGGCTCTTCTCGGCGGTGCCGCTCCTTTTTCTGACCGCCTGTCCCTCCTCGCGCGGACCCGGACCATCCAACTCCCCCGACGGTCCGCTCCTGACCGACGGGGGGCCGAGCGACGCGGACCCGGCGCACGATGCACCGCCGGACGATGCACCGGTTTGCCGTCCCGGCTGGCGTGACGACGGTCCGCAGTGCGATATCCCGCTCCACCTCGGTTATCTTCCCCCGTGGGGCGAGCTTGCCGAGGACGCCCGAATCGACGGGCGGGTGGGTGAGCTCTGTGGAGTGGAGAGTTGTGGCTGTGCCGGCGATCTATTCTCGCCGGCTCGAGAATTCGATTGCTTTTGCACGGCGGCTGCCGAGTGCCGTCCGGCTCACCTTCGGGTCGCGGCCGGCGCGGCGGTAGGCCCCTGCTGGGCCGATTATCTGGTCGTGCCCTTCGATGACGGTTGCGTATTTGAACGGTCGCGCGGTTGTGCGCTCGAAGGCCCGCCCTCGGTCGAACGGTTCCGCACCCTCGATTGCTCCGTCGAAGCGCGTGGAGGGTTCAACGCCTTTGCCGATCCGCTCTCCGACCCGATCTACCTCGATCGGTTCGAGGCGGCGCCCGCCGTCATCGAACGCGGCTCCGCGACGATCCTGACCTGGGACATCGATCCTGCGGCGGCCTATTGCCGGGTCGTCGACCCCGCGGAAACGCCGGAGCTGTGGGTGGATGGAGGACTCGTCGTTGCTCCCGCCACGACCCGTGAGTACGTTCTCGACTGCCCGGGCGGCCCGGCGCCGGTGGTGGGCCTTCGAACGACGGTGGAAGTCGTCGAGCCCACCGAGGATCGATACTTTGGGGTCGAAGATGGCGTGCTCTCGTGGAGGGTCGAGAGCGCTCGCGGGTGCACCCTTTACCTCGGCGCGCTCCAGGAACCGGTCGACGTTCGCGGCGAACGACCGGTGGGCGAGCTTTCGGGTGCCGCAGCGATCGTCTGCGAGGGCGAACGCCGCGTCGTCATGCGCACCGATCTCCGATGAGCCGTCAAAGGCGACGGGTCGTTCAGTACCGCGAGGTCACCGCTCGAATCGCGGCGGCGTTGGGCCAAGGCTCGCTGATCCGAAACAGGTTGGTGCCCTCGAGGTACCGTCCGTAGACCGCCATGATCTGCCGATCAGCGAACAGGGGAATCGTGGTGAGGATCTCGTCGTCGGACG
>JBCCZL010000443.1:0-8597 GCA_039187775.1 Myxococcota bacterium | reverse complement strand
AGGAGGTCGGCGGCTCGCTCGAACTCCTGGGTCTCGACGTAGGCCGTCGCGAGTCGGGTCTGAATGAAAGGCCCTCCTTTATCGAGGGCCTGCTCGAGCGGATCGAGCGCCCCGGCCATATCCCCGAGCTCGAAGCGGACCGCCCCCAGGAGTCCCGGTTCGACTTCGCGGCCCGGGGGCATTGCGACGATCGCGGCCTCGGCGCCCTTCGGGTTGTCGTTCACCAGGTGGCCGAGGGCGATCACCTGGGTCGCCTCGCCTTGGACCAGGGGCCGCTTGGCCTCGTTCCGAACCCGCGTGGCGAGGGCGATGCCGTCGGCGATCGCGCCTTGGTTGATCATCGCCTGTGCGCGCCGAAGCTCGGCGAGGAGCGGGCCATCGTCCCCGATTTGTTTTTCGGCCTGGAGTCCCCGCCAGTTGTTGAGGGCGAGCCAGCCGACGACCACCGCGGCGAAGATCTGCTGCGCGTAGACGGCGAGCGCGAGCACCAATGCCGAGATACCGAGGGACACATAGCGGGCGAACACCCGGCCCTTGCCTTTGGCAAAGAGCTCGAAAAACGACGCCATGATGTTTCCTCCGTCGAGGGGCATCATGGGAATAAGATTAAGCACGCCCCATCCGAGGTTTACCCAGGCAACGATGGCCAGGGTGAAGCCGAAGGTGCTTTCTTCACCCACGCCGAAGAAGCCCGCCAGGAGAAGGGCGACCGTGCCGATCACGATTCCCACGAGCGGACCGGCGAAGCTCACGAAGATACTCTGTCCCGGCGACAGCCGGCGGCCGGCCCGCCAGGAGGTGACGCCGCCCATGCCGTGGAGTTCGATCTGAGGTGTCAGGCCGAAGGCCCGACCTGCGAAGGCGTGGCCGAACTCGTGCGCGAGCACTCCAACGAACACCACCACCATGCCGATCCCGAGGCGAACGCCCACGTCCTCCGATCCCTGGGCCCAGCTCCACCCGAGGAATCCCGCGATCAAAAGGAAGAACGGCTGGATCCGAACCGGCGTGGCAAAAAGGCGGAAGTTGATCATCGAACCTTGTTTGGGCTGCGCCGGCGCGTCCCCGAGCTTTGCCGGCGCGTCCTCGAGCTATGCCCGTGCCGTTTCAGACCGGGCCAGCGCATTCTCGACCAGCGGGAGCCGGTCCTGTCCAAAATAGAGTTGTTCACCGACGATAAATGTGGGTACGCCGAACACCTTTCGCAACTCGGCCTCGTCAGTAGCCTCGAAGAGCGGCTGTTTCCCTTCCTTTTCTCGATCGAGGAGACCGGGGTCGATCCCCGCCGACGTCATCACCTCGCGAAGAACGTCCGGGTCGCTTGGGTCCTGGTTTTTTGCCCAGGCTGCCGCCATGACGCCGTCGACGAAGGCGACCTGCTCCTCGCCCGACAGCAGCAGGGTGAGACGCAGCGGCCGTACGGTACGGAGCGGAAAGGCCTTCGGAAACTCGAACCGCACTCCCCAGTGGGCGGCCCAGCGTTTCATGTCGAGGAGCGTGTAGTTTCGCTTGGCCTCGCTCATCTCCGCGATCGGGACGAGGGGTGTCCCAATCTTTCGGAAGAGGCCGCCGAGCAGGAATGGGCGGTACACGACGTCGACCCCGATGCTTCGAAGGCGTCCGAGCTGCGTGCTCGCGAGGTAGGCAAACGGAGAGGCGTAGTCGAAGTAGAACTCGAGTGTCGGCATCGAGTTGAGGATGATGTGTCTCACGCGCGGATAGGGAGTGTGTCGTGCGCTTCCACACGGGTGGGGGGTGCCCGAAAAAGCACCTTCGGTACTTTGCCGCCATGCCGATCTCGTTTGAAACGCATCCCGATCGCTACCGCCACTGGAAACTCTCCATCGAGGGCGACGTGGCGCGCCTGACGATGGGCGTGGAGCTTCGGGGCGGGCTCTCCGACGAATACGAGCTCAAGCTCAACAGCTACGACCTCAGCGTCGATATCGAGCTCGCCGATTCGATCCAACGCCTTCGCTTCACCCACCCAGAGGTCAAGGTGGTGGTCCTGGATAGTTCGCTCGACCGAGTGTTCTGCGCGGGAGCGAACATCCCTATGCTGGGGAGCTCGACCCACGCGTTTAAAGTGAACTTCTGTAAGTTCACCAACGAGACACGGCTCTACCTTGAAGATGCATCGAAGCACTCCGGGCTTCGGTTTCTTGCGGCGCTCAATGGAACCTGTGCAGGCGGTGGCTACGAACTCGCCATGGCGAGCGACGACATTCTGCTGATCGACGATGGTTCGAGCGCGGTGAGCCTTCCCGAGGTGCCGCTCCTCGGAGTGCTCCCGGGAACCGGCGGGCTCACCCGACTGGTCGATAAGCGCGCCGTCCGCCGGGACCGGGCCGATGTTTTTTGCACGACCAGCGAGGGCATTCGGGGCAAACGAGCCGTCGAATGGGGGTTGGTCGACGCGATCGCGCCGCGGAGCAAGTTCACCGAAGTGGTGGCGGAGCGCGTCGACGAACTTCGGGGTCAGGTCGCCGAGGTGAAGAAGGGGCCCGGCATCGAGCTTCCGCCCCTCGAGCCCACGGTGGAGGGCGATTCGTGGACCTATCGGTATGTGAGTCTCGCGGTGAAGCAGGAAGAGCGGGTCGCGGAGCTCACCATTCGGGCTCCGGAGAACGACGAACCCACGTCGGCCGATGCGATCCAGGCCGCCGGGGCCGAGCAATGGGCGCTCCGCGCATTTCGCGAACTCGACGATGCATTGCTGCGACTTCGGTTTAATCATCTTCAGGTCGGACTGATCGTGGTGCGGACGGAGGGCGACAGCGACGCGGTGGCCGCGGTCAGCAACACCCTGGTCGCGCAGCGCGACCATTGGCTGGTCCGCGAGATTGTCGCGTTTCAAGCGCGTGTCCTTCGGCGCCTCGATGTGTCGTCGCGGAGCATCTTTGCGCTCATCGACGAAGGCTCGTGCTTTGTGGGCCCGCTGCTCGAGATCGCCCTCGCGGCGGATCGCGTCTACATGCTCGAAGACGACGACGAGAAGGTGGCGCTCCGGCTGACGGAGCTAAACCGCGCGGCCTATCCGACCGGGAGCGGTCTGAGTCGACTCGAGAGTCGTTTCTTCTACGATGCCCCCGCGCTCGCGGCTGCGCTCGAACGGATCGGAGCGCCGCTCGCCGCGCAGGAGGCAAGCAACCTTGGCTTGGTCACGGTGGCCGCCGACGATATCGATTGGGAAGACGATGTGCGCATCGCGATCGAAGAACGGGTGAGCCTTTCTCCCGATTCGCTTACCGGCATGGAAGCGTCGCTTCGCTACCCCGGCCCGGAAACGATGGAGACCAAGATCTTCGCGCGCCTGAGTGCGTGGCAGAACTGGATTTTCCAGCGCCCCAATGCGGTCGGCCCGCAGGGCGCACTCACCAAGTACGGTGAACCCGACCGGCCGGTGTTCGACTGGACGCGCTGCTAACCAGCGGACTCTCCGCTCGCGAGCGGGGCCAGGTTGTGAACCGCGGGCGGTTTCATGAGTCGAACGCGGTCACGAGTCGAGCCCGTTGTAGGAAAGAGCGCGGTTCGTGAACGCGGTCGATGAACGGAGTCGATGAACGGGGTCGATGAACGGAGCGCGGTCTATGAACAAGCCTGGCCAGCGACTGCGTGTCGATTGCGATGGCGATCGGAGTTCGTTCGAACCCGCGCATTCGGCGTTGATGTCGTCGACCGAGGGTGAGCCGTCGACCATTGCGGCGCGCGATTTCGGCGTGAGCGGAACGAGCTTGTGCGTCTCCTCTCTCCTACATCGGGCCTGTGTGAGACCTCTCGCCACGCGATCGATGCCGGGAAGGTGTGCGTCAGCTCTCGCGGATGTTTCTTTTCGCCGACCGTGAGGCCGTCGACCTATCTTGCAAGTTAACGATCCAGTGACGAGTGATGGAGCGTGTGAGGCTCCACACCGGAACCTCGCGCGGGCTTAAGTGAGTCCCCACACTGGGAGACCAGACGCGCGTTCGGGACTGCTACTAAGTTCTTCTCATGTCACTGAGCGACTCGATTCCCAACAATGTTGATCTCGGTTCCGACCGAAAGCTTCTGCGTGCCCTCGAGAAGTGGCAGCCGAATTTCATCGAGTGGTGGAAAGACATGGGACCGGATGGATTCCAGGAAGATCAGGTGTGGCTACGCACCGCGATCAGCGTCGATAAGACCGGCTGGGCAAACTACGACTATGTCCGGATGCCCGAGTACCGATGGGGCATCTTCCTCACCCCAAACGATGGCGAACGAACCATCGGCTTTGGTGACAACGCAGCGCAGCCAGCGTGGAACGAAGTTCCGGGCGAGCTTCGAGGAATGCTCCGCCGGATTATCGTCACTCAGGCGGACACCGAGCCGGCGAGCGTTGAGCAGCAACGCCTCCTCGGAAAGACCGCCCCGTCACTCTACGACCTTCGGAATCTCTTTCAGGTCAATGTGGAAGAGGGCCGACACCTGTGGGCGATGGTCCACCTCCTTCACGACTACTTCGGCCGCGACGGCCGGGAAGAAGCCGAGGCGCTTCTTGAGCGACGGAGCGGCGACCCCGACAAGCCGCGCATTCTTCAGACCTTCAACGAGACGACCGACGAGTGGCTCTCGTTCTTCATGTTCACGATGTTCACCGATCGAGACGGCAAGTATCAGCTGTCGGCGCTCGCCGAGTCGGGCTTCGACCCGCTGGCGCGGGCCACACGGTTCATGCTGACTGAAGAGGCTTTTCATCTGTTCACAGGCGAGACGGGAATCGACCGGATCGTGCAGCGCTCGGCGGAGGCCACGATGGCCGACCCCAACGAGGATGCCCGCGCCCAAGGCGCGATCGACCTTCCCACGGTACAGAAGTGGATCAACTTCTGGTTCTCGAGTGCGGTGGAGCTTTTCGGCGGCGAGATCAGCTCGAATGCGGCCGACTACTTCGCCACGGGCCTCAAGGGTCGGTACCGCGAGCACAAAAAGTACGAAGAGCACCAGGCGCTCGGCGGAATCTACTCCATGGACGTCGTCGAAGACGGCCGGCTCACGAACAAAGAGGTGCCGCTTCGAAACGCGATGAACGAGCTGCTCCGAGACGAGTACATCGCCGATTGCCATCGCGCGTGCCGGAAGTGGAACCGGACCATCGCGGAGACGGGGCTGACCGGCTTCGAGCTCAGCATTCCGAGCCGTCGCTTCAATCGGTCCCTCGGCCTTTACGCAGACCAGGCCTTCGACCGAGAGGGAGACCCCATCTCCCGCGAAGCGTTCGAGAAGAAGGCGGCCGTCTGGCTCCCCACGCCGGAAGACCGAGCGTACGTTCGTTCGGTGATGGTGCAGGAGCTTCGGCCCGGCAAGTTTGCCCCCTGGATCGCTCCACCGAAGAAGGGCGTGCAGGACAAGTCGGTCGACTACGAGTACGTCAAGTTCCACTAGTTTTTTGAGGGGTCTGCTTTCTGAGGGGTCTGCACCAGACCCCTCTCGCCCGGGCAAAGCCCGGTCGATTCACCCCAAGTCCTCCGACAGCAGCCGTCGCTTCGCGACATCACCGTCGCTCCGCGACACACCGTTTGAGGGGTCTGTAGACCCATTAGAGAAAGTCAGAGAGTCATGCGCCATCGCAAAGCAGGCCGAAAGTTTGGTCGAAACACCAGCCACCGCCGGGCCATGTTCCGGAACATGGCGGGCAACCTCGTGCTTCACGAGCGAATCCAGACGACCGAAGCCAAGGCCAAGGAGCTTCGCCGAATCACCGAGCGGCTTCTCACGAAGGCGATTCGGCTGGGAGACGACCTGACCGCCGACATCGGAAAGCTCAAGGACGACGAGCGGGAGCGGGTCGTCGCGCGGCGAGTGGCCGCGCAACGGAATGTGGCGAGCTTTCTTCCGAAGCGCCTCGCGCGAACGCTCTCCGACGGGACCGTGGAAGAGGTCGACCTTGTCCACAAGCTCTTCAACGATCTCGCGCCCCGCTACGTGGAGCGCGCCCAGGCCGGCAAGGGCGGCGGCTACACACGGATCATCAAGCTCGTGAACCGTCGTGGTGACAACGCGCCGATGGCGATCATCGAGTTCGTCGGCTCCGAAGACACCAGCCGCGCGGACGTCGACGACGACGACGATTCGGACGACGACGAATAGCCCAAGCGTTCGGCCTGCTTGGCCGACAAACCGCTAGCACCGGCCCGCTCTATGCGGGCCTTTGCAATTGCGCAACTGAGGCCGGCCCAAATCGATAAGGGCATGTCTAAGAAACGACTCCGCACGAGCGGTTCTTCGGCGCGCCAACGCCGAAAGCCGTCCCCTAGAGGCCAGCTGCTTCTTTCGGCGAGCTTTCTCCCGTAGTAGCGTCTCGCGCCGTAGGCGCCGCCAGGTGCTCTGCCGTGTGCTGCTAGAGTTTACGCCAATGATCATCACTCGACGTCTTCCGATGCGGACCTTCGGTCTCTTCATGGCTCGGACCCTCGGGATCGTCGGGGCATGGGCGGGGCTGGTTCTCGCTGCGTATGAATGGCTGGACTGGTCGTTTCTTCGGGTGCCGTTCCTTCCGATTGCGAGCATCGGCACGGCGGTCGCCTTTTATATCGGCTTCAAGAACAACTCGGCATACGACCGGTTTTGGGAAGGGCGAAAAATCTGGGGAGGGGTGGTCAATGTCAGTCGTTCTTGGACTGCCGGTGTCCTCAGTTTCGTGGCTCCGGGTCACGGCGAAGACGCGGAGGTTCAGGCGATCAAGCAAGAGCTCGTGTATCGGCACGTCGCGTGGGTGAATGCGCTCCGGCTGCAGCTGCGAAAGAACTCTCGCTTCTTTCATCGTCCGGCGGTCACCACGCGTCGTCGTTTGATCCGCGACGCCGAGATCATGCGAAACGACTGGAAGAAGGAGCTCGAGCCATTCCTTCCAGAAGACGAACTAGCCCATGTCACCGACGTGGCGAATGGCGCGACGCACCTGCTTCTCGCACAGGGACAGCAGCTCGCGGCGCTGGTCGATGCGGGCAAGCTCGACTTGTTTCGTCAGCTCCAGCTGATGGGACACGTGACGGAGTGTTACACGCTTCAGGGCAAGTGCGAGCGGATCAAAAACACTCCGTTTCCGCGTCAGTACGCCGAGATGAGTCGCGTCTTTGTTCGGGTGTTCGTGCTCCTGCTGCCGCTTGGCATGCTCGACGTGTTCTCCGAGGCCGACACCATCAGTCTCGGCAATAGTGTGCTGATGGTGATCTCGGCGGCGCTGGTGGGTTGGGTGTTTCTCACCATGGAAGGGATCGGCGACTCGAGTGAGGACCCCTTTGAGCGGAGCATGAACGACGTTCCGATGAATGCCCTGTCGCGGACGATCGAGATCGACCTCCGTGAGATGCTGGGCGAAACCGAGCTTCCCGAGAAAGAGAAGCCGTCAGGGCACATCCTGTACTAGCACTACGGAACTTCCCGGTTCGGCGTTTTAGGGACGCTCGGAACAAGGGTCGGAGAGAGCAGCACAATGGTGCGGTCCCGATCGGGAGGAAACACCACCGTCTTGCGGTCGGATCGGTAGCCGCCCCCCAAGGCCTGACGGCTGAGGCCACTGACAGTGTGATCGACGACACCGATCACTTCGACGAAGTCCCCATTTTTCACGATCACTGTCTCGGCGAGCGGTTCCGATCGGATCCTGACGGTGCCCGCCGGGATGAGGGCTACCTGGTCCGCGGAGGTCACTGCGAAGGTCCCCACGCGCGTCCGGTCGCGCCACTCCACTCGCCGAGTCGGCTCCCAGGCCATGCCGATGGTGACCATGCGGGTCTGGCGCTCTCGGATCAGCGACGCCGCGATGGTCTCGCCATGGTCGCCTGGGATACCGTCAATCAGTCGAACCCGTCCCCGAAAGGCGTAGCTGGACCCAAAGCGCTCCGGCTCGGAGGGTAGGGGGGTGGCGAGGCGGCGACGAACCCTGAGGTCGAGTTGACGCAGCATGAGGTTCCGCTTGTGTAAGGCGCTCGCGCCGCGAAATGCGAGCATCGTTCCAGACGCAGTGATAATCGCACCCGGAAGGCCCCCAATGAGGCCAATGCCGCCAGCGACAAAGGATGCGCAGATTCCAAGGACACCTACCTCCGGCTGAAGGTTCACCACTTCCTCATGGAAGGTGGGTTCCTGCTTGTGGCGTCGTTTCATGCGCAGCACCTTGCAAGGAATGGGCACGGCGCTCCGGTGCGGGAACGCACCGCCTCCGATCAGGAGCGTCGTGAAGGCGGCGCAGGATTCCCGGGCAGAATGCGAACTCTAGGCTTCATGCGGGGATATCTGCCGTGCTCGCGGGATATCTGCCGTGGGTCGGACGGCGCGGCTAACTGCGCTCGAGAAAGCGGTGGAGTTGTTTGGCGGCGGTGGATTGCACCTTGTTCCGAATCACCGGAGTCCAACCGAGGAGGATGCCCGGCGCGCCGAGCGCCTGCCGGGACCAGCGGTAGAATCCAAAAGTGTCTTGATGGCGGCTGATTTTCCCCTCTCGGAAGGCAAAGGTCGCATCGATGATGTTGTGCACCTTCCGGCCGGTGGCACCGAACGTGTACCACGCCTCCCAATGGGCTTTGCCGCCTTGGTCGTCGGCCTCGATCCCGCTGTATTCGACCCGAAGATCGGTT
>JBCCZL010000442.1:0-8624 GCA_039187775.1 Myxococcota bacterium | reverse complement strand
CGCGGCCCCTGCCAACGCAACCAAGGTGGCGGCCCCCGCGCGCGCCGGCGACCAGAATGGCGGCACGGTGCGCCTTAGAGGGCCTCCACGGTCCTCATCGGGCGCGGCATGAGGGCCCGGGTTGGTCGCGGTGCTTTGTTCGATTTCTTCACTGAGCCGGTCGGTGATCCCCTGCCTCACCTGTTCGGAGAGGGGAGCGAACGCCGAGGCTGCGATTTCGTCGTCTTTGATGTCGTCGTCGTCTTTGATGTCGTCGTCGTACGCTTTGCCGGAGGCGACCGCGTCCCAGCGAGGGTTGGGTTCTTCGTCGGCTTGGGCCCGGGCTTCGGAGCCGAGAAGCGCAAGCAGCTGGTCCTCGTCGGGGCTCATCCGTGGCTCCCTTTCTTTCGAGGCTCCTGGATGGTCAACGAGGCGGTGCGCACCGCCTTTCGAAGACGGCTCCGCCACCCATACACGGCATCCGGTTTCATCTTCATCTGAAGGCAGATTTCCGGCACCGACTTTTGGTCGCGGAACATCAGATAGAACATCTCGAGTCCGAGGGGACTCAGTCCACGTCGGAGCTCTTCGAGTAGCGCCTTGGCAAACTCTCTGTCCGCCACGGTGCGCTCCGGATCCACAGCCCCGTCCGCCGAGTCCAGGGTCGCGCTTTCGGTGGGGTCCTCGGTCCAAGGGCTGCGTTTGTGGCTTCGAAAGATGGTGGCGACGCGTCGCTCGGCCACGAGTCCCGCAAAGTTCAGGAGCGAGAGGCCTCGATCGGGATCCCAGCTTCGGAGGATCTTGCCCTCGGCCGCGAAGAGCGCGACGAACACTTCCTGCGTGAGGTCTTCGATCTCCTGACGGAGGTCCCGGCCGCTCGAGGCGCCTTTCCGGCGGTAGAGGGCGCGAGCGACGCGGCAGTGCACCATCGGTGCGAGTTCGTTGACCAGGGATTGGATCGCGTTCCGGTCACCCCCAAGCGCCCGTTCGACGAGCGCCTTATGCTCCCCTCTGTGCATGGTCTTGGCCCGGCGCCCCGTGCGGACGTCCGGCGCTAGGCTACGTTCTTCGGGCGCCGAGGGAAGGCAGAACCCGAGGATTGGATCCGCTGTCAGCAAACTGTTGCACACAGTTGAAGTCCTGCGGGAACGCCCATGTTTCGTAATACGCGGCGAGGGTGAGAAATCTGACATGCCGAGGGAAGGTTTTTTCTCCGGCATCACCGGACCGAGATTCGTTCGAAACCAGAGATTCCCCGACAGGTTTTGTTCAGCGGCGACGAACACCCTTCCGTAGGGCGGTTCGACTTCCGAAGTCGCGTTCATCCGCCCAGGGAGATGAAGGATGATCATGCGTTTCCTCCGCGGGGTGGGATTCAGTGTTGTGGTGTGCCTGCTGGCCCTGGCGTGCACTTCTCCCATCGACGGTCCCCCTCCAGCGTCAGAGACGACGTTTGATGGCGACGGTCGTTCGATCGTGATCGTGCGCCGAACCCTCGGTGGATCGGCGCTCGAGGAGCTCGTGTTTGAGCCGGGCACCGAGCCGACCGACGATCTCACCACGGCGCTGGCGTGGGCATGCGAGACGGAGATTCGAGAGTCCGGCTTCGACAGTAGCTTCGTGAATGGCTGCACGAACCCGGTCTGGCTTCAGGACGACACGGTCAACCTCACGAGCGACAACTGGCGAAAGAACAGCATTCGAGCGAGCTGCGAAGCGGGGCATTTGATGTCGATCGCCACGTCGGTCGCGCCTCTCTACCTGTATTTCGACGACGCAAACAGCAACGACCATCTGGACTCGACCGAGGACACCTACTTCTCTCCGATTCCTCCCGACTCCGAGAGCCTTCCCGAACATCTAGAGGGTCTAAAGAACCCGTTGATCGTGCCCCCGCAGCTTCCCGAGCATCAGGGGACGGCGGCGCTGCTCGCGTTTCGCGAGCTGCAAACTTCCGTGGCCTGGACGGGGCTCGTGCTCAATCCATCGGTCTGCACCGACACCGATCTCAGCGTGCAGCCGAAGCTCGTGGAGCAGCTCTCCGCCACCCTCGCCGAGTCGGTGATGAACCTCGATGAAGCCGCACGACTCGTTCAGGAGCGGCTCCTGACCACCGCCGAGGCGAGGCGCTCCGAAGAACTCGACTTCACCCAAGCCAACGTCCTCCGATGGCGTGCCCCCACCGATTCGCGACTCGATGCGGCGCGAGCGGGGCTTGTCGTCCCCGGCAAGTTCTTTGGCCATCAAGGCGACTTCCCCGTGATGACGGCGGTGCCCGAGGATCCGGCCGATGAGCGGGCGTATGCGCTCCTTCGTCGGGTTGGCGTCGATCCGGCGCTCTCCGGCTCCGAGCTTCGGGCGGCGGTTCAGAGCGCGCTCAACCAAGAGTATCCGAGCCCCAACGGAGTGGCGTTTGCCTCTCCTGACGATGTGCTGGTCGCATTTGGGGTGAGCGGTCCGGACCTCGATCGGGCGATGCTTCGGCATCGGCAGGAGCTTCAGGTGCTCGGTCTCGCCTCCATTCCCGATCCCTCGGTGGCGGACGGAACGCGATTTCTGAACCTCGATCGGGTCGCCCAAGAGACGCCCTGGGCTTATCACTATGCGCTCCTCGAAGGGTCGATGGACCTCGGGCAGAACACCGTCGATGGTCTGACCACCGGCTACGCGCGGCGCGGGCTCGCCCACGCCCTCGACTTTGCGCACCACGTGGTTCATCGCGCCCGCACCCGGGACCTCGGTGCGGCGCAGGACACCGTCGACGCCACCTGGGCGTGGCTCGATGCGCAGGTCCAAGACCGGGCACGGGTGTGCCACGTTGGGGATCGACTTTCGGACTGGCGGTTTCACGTGACCTTTCACGATGCGCCCACCGTGTCCGGGGCAGACAGCGGCGCCGAACGGTATCGCGTGTTCCTCGGAGAAGCGGGCCTCGAATGCGCACTGACCGGCCGGATCGGCCAGGCGGTGTGCGATCCTGACGAGTGGGAAGTCCCAAGGACTGCCACGGTACAAGCGTCGGGTTCGTTCAACGACCATGGCAGTCAGACGGCGCGCGTCGAGCTCACATCGCCGGCGTCGCTCGTCCGGGAGCGGATCTACTTCACCTGGGATCGAGATCCGCTCGGAGGAAGCCGGGAGCTTCTCCTCGGTCTCACCGTGACCGTGCCTCCGAGCGAGGAGCCGCAGCTCCTTCGTCCGTCGGGCGACCCGGACCCGGATCCTCGCCACCGAGACCCGATCTTCGGGGTCGAAGACCCACGCGAAGACGAGCGACACCTTACCTCCGACCCGCCACGGGACGATGGCACCGGACGTGGGGGCGACGAGGGAGTACCTCCGATGGACGACATCAGCTGTCACTTCATCCCCCTCGGCCCGGCCCTCGAGCGAACCCTCGAGGTTCTCCGCGCCGATCCGTTTGACCCGTCCGAGTCGCGGCAGAGCTGTGCGGGGGTGCCCTCCAATGTCCGCGTCAAGCTGGAGGATGAGCTGACCGAGATGTTCAACGGGCGAGACGGCATCGAGTCGAGCGTCGCCGCGAGTCTCCGGACGGCCCGGGCGTCCGCCGACGAAGCAGAGCGTCTCGGCGATGCGCTGTTCAACGCGAAGCTCTCGTTCGATGAATACAAGTCGAGCGAAGCGCTTCGCGAGATCTCGATCGACCAGCGGATGACCGAGGTGGCAAGCCGCCTCACAAACCTCTGCGGTGGATACATCGATCCGGTCCGATTGATGGACGCGGCGTGCGACGACGAGGAGGCGGAGTGCGATCTCGCGGCGTTCCTCTCACAGGCGCTCAGCTCGTCCTATGCCGAGAGCGTGCTCGATCTTCGTGAGGAAACCGCGTCGGACCTTTGGGGACTTCGGGCCTGCCTCGGCCTCGGCGCGACGGCTGTGGATTGGGTCGCGGTTGGCGAAAAAGATCTCTGTGCTTACCAGCCTGACGGCTTTCCGGTCTGCACGTGCCTTCAAAGCGAGTGCGCTCCCTGTCCCGTTGTTGTGAACGGCCCCGCGAGCGACGGCGCGTGTACGACGGCCTTTGGCCTCGACGAAGTGGTCGGCGGTTGGGGCAGCTGCTCAGCGGGCACGGGAGTGGAGACAGAGTGCGACGGCGGAGTCACCACCCTCGGCGATCTCTACGCGCCGCACCCGATCACGCGACACCTCAACCTCGGATCCATGTCGCTCGACACCGACCCGAGCACTTGCGACTCGCTGCTCGATATCTCGGCGACTTCGACCAACTACGATGGCGTCCGAGACGCGCTTCGCTGCAGCGCTCATGGCTTTGCCAATGCGGTGGATGGGCTCTACATGGCGGACCTTCCTCGCGACGTGATCGACGATCTCGAGGCGGGAGTCGCCACCGGGGTCTTTCCGAGCCACCGGGGAAGCTATGGTTCTCAGGTCGCCGGGGTGGCGGGCGAGCTCCAGGCCGTTGCGCAGCTCTCCGAGCTGGTGGCCCAGGAGCTCCTGCACGCGGACCTAGAGGTCGCGGGCCTCGAGCTTCAGCTTGCCTCCTACGAGGTTCAAGAGGAACTCGACGTGCTCAACTACAACGAGCAGCTCGCGGTGCATGGAGCCGAATGCATCGCCGCGTTCGCCGTGGCGGTGGCCGAAGCGGTAGGCATCAAAACGCTGTTTCACCCAGGAGACCCACTGGGGAAGTCGATCGAAGCGGCGGCCACCTGCATGATCGGGACGATCAAGGTCGGCTTCGCGACCGAGCGACTGACCCTTCAGAACGCGTTGACCTCAGTCGCCTCGGGCCAAGCGATCCGCACCACGATCCAGCAGCTCGTGGCCCGGCTCGATACCATCGAGGGGCACCTCTTCGCCATCCGCCAGACGTTCACTCGGCTCAACCAATACATGGCTCAGCTCGACTCGGTGCGCACCGAGGCGCGGGCCCTCATCAACCAGCTCGGGCTTCTGGAAATGCAGCGAACCCAGCCCGACGCGGTCGTGAATCGAGCCTACGCGTATCGCATCGATCGGCTCCAGTACCAGTACGACGAAGCGCTTCGTCGAGCCAAGCGCGACTCGCTCTTGAGCCTCCGGGCGATCGAGCAGCGCATCGGCATGCGTCTCGCGTTTATGAATCAGGACATGGCCTTTGGCCTTCCCGCCCCGCAGACCTGGGTGCATCGCATCTGCGCGACGAGTGGCCTCGACTACGACCGTCTTCACGACGAAGAAAACGCGATCCCCGATGGCTATGATCCGGCGGACGGCCACATCGGCGAAGTGGTCTCCCTCCTCGAGGACTTTCTCGAGGCTTACCGCCATGACTTCCCGTTCCAGGATCATGAAGACACGCTTGTCCTCTCGCTGAGGGAAGACATCCTTGGTCTCGTCGACTGGTGCGAAGAGGATCAACCCAACCTTCTTCTCGGCACGGGTCAGCTCACCACCGGGTGGATGGTCGGCTGCAGCGAGGCGAGCTGCGGCGCGGTCGAGTCGAGCGGGGCCGCGCCCTTCAGTTTTCCTGGCTCGGTTTCGGCAGT
Source organism: Myxococcota bacterium (assembly GCA_039187775.1). GTDB lineage: Bacteria > Myxococcota_A > Polyangia > Polyangiales > JBCCZL01 > JBCCZL01. The sequence goes on along the minus strand of JBCCZL010000442.1, from coordinate 3,135 downwards.
ATCGGTGGAGGCGGTGACGCTGACCACCCTGCCCAACGCCATGGGAGCGATGGGATCGGGGACCCCCGCGATCGAGCAGGAGGTGTCGGTTCCCGCCGGTGACTACGTCCTGAGCTGGTATGGCCCCGACGCCAATCCCCTCAGCCCGAACATCGAAAACCTGACCGCAGGTTCGGGCGTAGTACCGACGTTCGAAAACTGCCCCCCCTCCACCGACGGGATCTGGGGTCGCTGTGTGCTCACCTTCACGCTTCCGGCCGCGGCGGACCTCCGCGTCGGCTTCGAGATCACGGGGCCGGGCGCCGCCCTGCTCGCTCCGCAGCTCGAGGCGGGGAGCATCGCGTCTCCGATGTTCTTCGCCACCGATGACGATCTCACCGCGCCCCTTGTCTGCGCGACCGACGGCGATGGAGGAAACGTCATTGGCGCCATGAGCCAGGGCGTCGAGTACTACTGCCCGGATGGCACCGGTCTCGACTGCGTGAACACCGGCGCGATCGATCCGGAGGCGCTCCCTCAGCGGCGGTATCTCGCGGTGAGCTTTCCGCTCGACCTCGACCTTATCGAGAGCGGTGCGATGCTCGCACGAAGCGGCTTCGCCCTCGGCAACTTCAACTACCGCCATCAGCGGATCGGAGTCTGGGTCGACGGAGGTCCGGAAGTGACCTACTGCCCGCCCTCGGAACCGGGCGTCTCGAGCAGCTGCAACGCGGACAGCCATTTTAACTGGTCGCTCTTTCACACCGGACCGTTTTCGGTTCGGAACCATCTCAACGATAGCTTTGACGCCCCGGTGTACCCCGGCCGGATCCGGCAGGCGCGGGGCGGAATCTCGAGCGGCGGGGTCCGAGATCCGTTCTTTCAGACCGACGGCACCGTCCGGCCGGTGATCGACGATCTGATGGTCGACTTCAATGGCCGGCCGTTCGAAGGAAACGTCGAACTCCGCATCTATGACGACGACCGCCTGAACCTCGAGGCGATTCGGGACATCCAGCTGGTCGTCGATTACTCGTACTGGGCTCGCTCGAATTTCTAGAGCCCGACCTTTCAGCAACGGAGGAGCGACGAATGAACCATCGATTGGGTTGGGCGGTAGCGTTGTGTCTTGTGGTTGGGCCCACCGTGGCGATGGCGCAGGGAAAGAGCGCGGTGACCCCGAGTCTCGCGACGATTCCGACGGGCGGAGCCGAGGGAAGCGCGAGTGGGCTCGAAGGGTCCTTTCTCCCGGCCCCCGCGACGGGCGCGGGCACCTACCAGGTCACGCTGTCCCTCCCCCCAGGGCGTGCAGACTTTGTTCCTCCACTCGGACTGGTTTACTCCACCCGAGGTGGAGATGGTGAGCTCGGGATCGGCTGGTCGCTGAGCGGTGTGCCCCGGATTCATCGCGACACGACCCGAGCCCCCCGCTATCTCGACGAGCCGCTCTGGACTCCCCGGGAGGACCGCTGGCTCCTCGACGGCGTCCCGCTCGTTCCCGTCGATGCGGCCGCGGCGGAGCTTGTCGACTGCGCGGGGCTTCAAAAGAGCGACTGCGCGACGCGGCCGCCGGAAGTCGCAGGCTGGCAGGAGTACCGGCCGAGCGATGGCGCCCCGATGCGGGTCTTCCGTTCGGCCGATGCTCGACGATGGCTCGCCGTGGCCTCCGACGGCTCGTGGCAGGAGTTCGGCGTGTTGCGACGAGGTCCGCGGCTCGCGGTCCGTTTCTCCGCCCGTTCCCTTCAGACGAACGCGGCGGGGCAGGTGTTTTCCGCGAAGCTCACCCGGCGAAGCGACCGCTACGGTTCGGCGGCGTACTACCGCTATCTGGCGATTGGAGGCTACTCACTCCTCCAGTACGTCGATTATGTCTCGCCGAACGACTGCGGCGGAAGTTTGTCGGTGGTCGGCGCGCACGAGGCGCGTCAGTGCAGCGTACCGCTCGATCGGTACGCCGTACGGGTGGCCCTTCACTACGAAGAGCGACCGGATCAGGCGCGAATCTACCGCGGCGGCGCCGAACGGACGCTTGCCCGACGCCTCGTCCGGCTGGATCTCACCTCCGACCAGGACGGCAGCGGCCGAATGCTCGTCCGGCGTTACCGGCTGACCTACGGGCCGGACCATCGAAGCATGCTCGCCTCGGTGCAGCTCGAGGGCCGGAAGACCGACGACGATGCAACCTATGGTTTCGACGTCGGTGTTGCGATCCCCGAGGCGTCGCTTACCGACGCGGTGGCCGGTCCGCTGTTTCCACCCCTCACGTTTTCATACACCGGAGGCCCGAGCTCCGCGGATCCGGAAGCATGGATGGGAGGCGCCGACCTGTCGCTCCGCAGTCTCGATGTGCCTCCACCGGCCACCGTCTCGGTGGCGGATGGGGACACGGATCTGTTCGATGTCAACGCCGACGGCCTGGTGGATGTGATCCGGTCCAGCGCGGGAACCGTTGACGCCTATTTCAACGCGTACAGTGGCAGTCAGGGGGCCCCCGCGGGAGTGCTGCGGCGCTTCTCACAGGCCATTTCCATGCCCGTTCTTGGGGCTCCGACGATGCTCTCGCTCAGCGATGATCGCTGGCACCCCGGCGACACCGACGCGGATGCGCGGAGCGAGCTGGTGTACGTCCCGGGCGTCGGCGACCCGCAGGGACGGGCGCGGCCGCGGCGGACCGTACCCGGGGCCAATGTGACGCTGGCCGATCAGGGACTTCGCTGGGAGTTTGACGCCACCGCCACGGTCACCCCGGCAGCCCTCGGCATGGCGACCGCCCCGGAGGCGTACCGATATGTGGACGTGGACGCCGATGGCCTCGTCGACATCCTTCACATCACGGCATCGGACACCTATGTATGGTGGAACCTCGGCCGCTATCCCAACGGCGAAGGCCTCTTCGGTCGTGCGGTTCCGGGGGCGGTCGATCCGTGGACCCTCCAGGAGCTTCCGAGCGAGCGGTGCGCGCCGGTGTTTTTTGGGGCGGTGCTCCTTAGCGACCCCAACGCTCGCCTCGCCGATGTCAACGGCGACGGGATCGTAGACCTCACCTACTTCGTCGATCCCGGGGTCGCCGTCTACTACGGCCGAGGCGAGCGTTGGGGTCGCTAAGGAGCACCGCCCCAAAAAACACCGGCGCGCACCGCTCGCTCGGAAGCTCCT
>JBCCZL010000441.1:0-8705 GCA_039187775.1 Myxococcota bacterium | reverse complement strand
GCGACGTCGGAGAGGCCACTCGGACGCCACGGCGAGGCCGGTGCCCGCGACCAGACCGAGGGCGATGCGAATCGACGGAGTGAGCCAGCCCTGTTCGATGCTGAAGCGAAAGAGGTAAAGGCCCGCATCGGACGCTTCCGACGCCCCCCCTCCGTCCTCTCCGGACATGCCGCCCACGAAGAGCTTCGAATGGGAACGCTGGCTTGGGGTTCGGGGCGCCGCAGCCCTCGGGGGCCTCGTGCTCGCGCTCGCCGGCCTTTACCTCTTTCGCTTCAGCATCGAACAGGGCTGGCTCACTCCGTCGATTCGCATCGCCCTCGGTCTGGTCGCGGGCACCGGCCTCGCCGTGGCGTCCGAGTGGCCTCTCCGACGTCGCCACCCGGTGCTCGCCAACTGGCTCGCCGGCGCGGGCATCTCGATTCTGTACACCAGCGTATGGGCGGCCTCGTCCCTCTTCGAGCTCCTGGAACCCATTCCCGCGTTCGCATCGATGGTGTTGATCACCCTAGTGGGTGGAGCGCTTGCGGTGCGACGAAAAGCGCTTCCTATTGCGATCCTCGCGCTGGTCGGCGGTTTCGCCACGCCGATGTTGATTTCCACCGGCAGCGACCGCCCGATCGCCCTTTTTTCCTACCTCCTGCTCCTCGACGGCGCGATCTTGTTTCTCGCGCGCCGCCGGGCCTGGCCCCTCCTCGGCGTCGCCGCGGTCCTCGGAACCGCACTTTACCAGTGGCTTTACATCGGTGGCCAAATGCCGCCGGAGCAGCTCCCTCTCGGCGTCGCCATCGTGTTCGCTTTCGCCGCCACCTTTGTCGGCATCTCGGCCTTCAGCTCACCCCAGGAAGACGACGGAGATCGGGCGGCCTGGCAGACCACCCTCGCGATCGGCATCGCGATTCCGTTCACTTTCGGGATCTTCTTCGCGCTCGACGCGAACCTTGGAGAGTCGTTTCTTCCCGCCGGGGGTCTCGCCCTTTCGGTCACCGTCGCGGCGGTGGTGCTCCGCGAGCGGTTGAACGTCGCCTACCTTCCTTATGCTTCCGCCGCGGGCTCGTTTCTCGTTCTCCTCGCGTTCCTGAGTCGAGGAAGCCTCGACCTCGCGCAAACCCTCGAAGCATCCGCGTTCCTCGTCCTCGTGGCGGGGACCCTGTGGGCGCAGGCCGAACGCAAGAAGACCTCGGTGGGCGACGCCGCGCCGTTTCTCGGGTTCGCCCTGCTCGGCTCGAGCCTCCTCACCCTCGCGAGCGCGTCGGTGGGTGACGCTTCGCCGGTGGTCCTCGGGTCACTCGCCCTCGTCACCCTGCTCGCCCTTCGCGTGGGATTCCACGTCTCGCGGGGTGCGGTGCTCGCGGTGGCCCCGCCGGTGTTCGCGAGTCTCTACGCGGTCCTCCACCTCGCGGAGTCGTTCCGGGGAGGCGAGTCGATGGCTTCATGGATGGTCGGCACGGTGCTCGTGGCGCTCCTCTTCGTGGTCGGCGCCCACGCGAGTCGGAAGCCGCTCTTCGCGGTCGGGACCGTCCTCGCCGGCGCGACGCTCCTGGTTCACCTGGCATGCCTCGAACTCACGCCCACGTTGTTCTTGTCGATCATCCCCCTCGCGGCGGTCACCGCGTATGGGGTTCGGTCCAAACATGCCGGGCCCAACCTTGCTCTCTTGCTCGCGGCGCTGATCCCCCTCATCTTGCGGGTCTCGGTCACGCCGCCACGCGAGCCAACGCTTGCCCTCGGCATCCTTCTCCTCCTGAGCGCGGGGCTCCTCGGCCTCACCTTCTACGCCAAGGTCCGGCACCATCTCAGCGCGATCCGCGCCATGGCTCTCAGCCCGGTGCTCCTCTTCCCCGCGGTCTATGTGCTCTGGGACAACGCCTTCGGGGACGGGTTGATCGGAGCCCTTCCGCTCTTTCTCGGCCTCCTCGTGACCGTCGCGCTGACCGCGGTGTCCCGCGCTCGGTGCGATGGTCAAGCCTCCGAGGGCGACGCGGGCCGTCGGGAGCGCGATGCCAAGCGCCGAAGCGCCCAGGCGTGGCTCGGCGCGGTCGCTCTTGGTTTCATCACCCTCGCCGTTCCGCTCCAGCTCCAAAATGAATGGCTGACCATCGCGTGGGCGCTCGAAGGCGTCGCGCTCCTTCTCCTCTACCGACGGGTCGACCACGCGGGCCTCAAGTATTGGGCGGTGGGGTTGCTGCTCGCGGTCACCGTCCGCCTGGTGCTCAACCCTGCGGTCTTTGGCTACCACGAACGTGGTCCGATTCCCGGCGTCAGCTGGCTCACCTACACCTATCTCGTTCCGATCGTGATGACGCTTTTCGGCAGCGTGATCCTCCGCCGGATCGAAGTGGAGCGGCTTCGCCCGGTGGAGCAAAACTTCTGGCGCTCGTTCAGCAAAACCATCTACCCGGTGTTCGCCAATCTCTTGGTCCTCGCAACCATCGCTATCGGTTTTGTGTGGATCAACCTGACGATCATCGACTTCTTCGCCGAAACGCGATCTCTCGCCCTCCCCACGGATCGGCTTCCCGCCCGAGACCTCTCTCTCTCCTGCGCCTGGGGCCTCTACGCCATCCTGCTCCTCACGGTGGGCATGCGCGTTCGGAGTGTCGGACTCCGCGGAGTGAGTCTCAGTCTCGTCCTCGTCACCTGCGCCAAGGTATTCCTCTACGACCTTAGCCACCTTACCGATCTCTATCGGGTGGCCTCGCTGGTCGGACTCGCCCTGTCGCTCATCGTGGTGTCCGCGGCGTACCAGCGCTTCGTCTTCCGAGGCCGGCGCCCGGCGTGACAAAACTCGGGGTCCTTCTGATATTGGCTGTCGCGAGCGCCGCCCTCGGCGCGCTCGCGCTCGCAGTCGTAACACCAGAGCGGCCCAACGACAGCGACGACACTCCCGAACGAGCCTCCGACGAGCCACCCGGTGATGCCCACTAAGGAACCCCGAGGAGCTTCCCCGAACCCAAACCGCCGACGCCGCCGGCGTTTCTCAATCGGCGTGTTCGGAGCTCCGGCAACGGTCGAGGATCACCTTCACCAGCAGCGGATGCCCTCCGAGCGCGTCTGTAACCGAAATCTGCATGGCGGGGTGGTCCGCGGCGGCGGCTTCCACCAGCCGGGGGATGTCCTCCTTCACGTGCCGACCGGGCGAAAGAAAGTAGGGCATCACTCGGAGCTCGGTGACTCCGGCGGCCGCACAGGCCGCCACCGCATCCGCAATCGACGGCGCGGCAAGCTCCATGTGGGCATGCGCCGTGAATCGGCCGCTTTCCGCGGCCACGAGTTTCGCGAGCTCCGGAAGCACCCGATTGGCGCTTTCGCGCCGACTCCCGTGGTCGACGAGGAGGATCCCCTCCTTCTTGGCCTGGCCATCCATCGCGGGCAGTGTGCCACGGCGCTCTCGAGTGGCACAGCGGGTACCGATTCGCCCGCGGCGGGAGCAAAAACTGCCGTATTCAGCTGGAACCATGACGGAACGTCTTCTGCATTCGTGGACTTCAGGGGTCCAACGGTCGCCAGGGGAACTTCGATGAAACACGTCGTCACCGTCTTACTGCCTGTGCTCGTGGCCTGCGCCACGGACCCGACCGAGTCACCCACCGGTCGGTCCCTTGAAGCGGTGGTGCATTCGGAGCTGCCGCCTCCCGCGATTCAGGGAGGAACGCTCGCGATCGGCCCAGGCTTCATCGCGGCGGCCTCCGACCCCGACCGCGGCCACATCTGGCTCGTGGATCTTCGCCGCGGCATCGTCCGAGCGAAGATCGACCTTGATATCGACGACCTTCCCGGTCGGGTGCTCGCGCGCGACGACGGCGGCTTCTTTGTCGTGCTCCGAGGCGCCGGTGAGATTGCCCACGTATCCCCGGCCGGTGAGCTCGAGCGCCGTCAGCCGGTGTGCGCAAACCCCGAAGGCGTCGCCCGACAAGACGCGGCTCTTCACGTGGCGTGTGCCGGCGGCGAGCTCGTCACGCTCCCGGTGGATGGCGGCGCACCGACGCGTCGCGTGCTTCTTGCCCGTGACCTCCGAGACGTCGTGGTCACCGAAAACCACCTTCTCGTGAGCCGCTTCCGTTCGGCGGAGGTGCTCGTGGTCGATGCCGACGGCGCGGTGGAACGCACGCTCGAACCTCCGCGGGTCCAGGAGACCGAGCCCGGCGTCGCCTGGCGGATGGTTTCCGACGGGATCGGCGGGGCGGTCATGGTCCACCAGCGTGCATCGGTCGACGGCAAGTTCGGTCATGGCGCAGTCCAGGTGGAAACCGGGGGTTACGGCGGTGGCCCCGATCCGTGCTCTTCGGCGATCGTGGAGGCCGCGCTCACCCACTTCACGCCGGACAGAGTTGTGGGCGGCGTGTCCATCAGCGGCGCCGTCCTTCCCGTCGACGTGGCGGTGTGGGGGATGGGAGGCGGAGCCGGGGACATCGCGGTGGCCGCCGCGGGAAACCTCAACGAGGGCGACGAGGCCTTCCGCATTCCCGCGGTGCGGCAGCTCGATGAACGGGCCGCGTTTCAACGTCCGGGGATCGAGCCGGTCATCGGAGATTTTTTCCGGAGTCCGCCCGCCCCGCGTGTGGGCACATTCTGTGGAGATAGGGGCATCCCACTTATGGACGGGCGCCAGGCAGTGGCAACGGCGTTCAATGAGCGAGGGCAGCTGGTCGTGCAGACCCGGGACCCGTGGACGATCATGGTGCGGGAGGGCAACACGATTCCGCTCCTCTCCGATGACATGAAGGACTCGGGTCACGACTTGTTTCATGAGGACACCGGGGGCGGCATCGCATGCGCATCCTGTCACCCGGGCGGCGGTGACGACGGCCAGGTCTGGACCTTCGAAGGGTTTGGCGACCGGCGGACCCAGAACCTCGCGGGCGGCCTGATGGGCACCGCGCCGTTCCACTGGGAGGGAGACATGGCGGATTTCGATATGTTGGTCCGCGAGGTGTTCAGCGGGCGCATGGGCGGCCCGGCGCTCCCGCGGGAGCACTCGACCGCCCTCGCGACCTGGATCGATACGATTCCCGCACCGCCCGCCGGCACGGCGGCGGACCCGGCGGCAGTCGAACGCGGCAAAGCGGTCTTCGAGCGAAGCGATACCGAATGCCTCGCGTGCCACAGCGGCGCCCTTCTCAGCAACAACACCACGGTAGACGTGGGAACGGGACGCCTCCTCCAGGTTCCGCCGCTCGTGGGACTCGGGGTGCGCGCGCCGTACATGCACACCGGGTGCGCGGAGACGATGGTGGACCGCTTCAACGCATCCTGTGGCGGAGGGGACGCCCACGGCATCACCTCTCACCTCACCACGGAAGAGGTCGCCGACCTCTCCGCATACCTCGAAACGCTCTAGCGTCATGGTCATTCACGGGTGCGGACTCGGGGAAGCCCCTCTCGCGGCACTCTTGTTGGAATGCTGCACCTGATGTGCCTCGGCACGGGGGAGTCGATCGCGATCCGCGCGGGAGTGAGAACCGTCAAGCGCGCGGTGCTATCCTCCGTCTCGATGACTTCCCGTATTGACCTGACCGCAGTGCTTTCCGATCCCGCGGCAGCGCGTTCCCACTCCGCGGCAGTGCGTTCCGACCCCGCCACGCTGCGCTCTGATCCGTCGACGCTGCGGTTTGATCCGGCTTCGGCGAGCGCTGGCCGGGCCGACGTTCGACGGGGGACGTGGGTGGCTCTCCTCGGCATCGCCCTCGCGATGTTCCCGGGATGCGGCGACTCGGCTGACGGCACGGAGCCACCCGTCGACGCCACGGTCGACGCACCCATGGATAGCTCGCCGGATGGCCCCGTGGTGCCCGCAAGCGTGGAGGTCGGGCTCGGCATTTCGGATTTTCAACCGATCATGGCGGGCACTGAAGCCGAACTCGTGTTCGGACCGCAGGGCGGCTGGCACATCGACGTGGCGGCGCGGGTGTACGGCCTTGCCCCAGACCAGCTCGTCCTGACGTACGAAATGTTCAACGACCAAGGCACCGCCATCTCCGAGCCTCTCAGCTTCCGGCTATCCCCGCGTCGGGTCATCGACGCGGGCGACCACTTTATCCGCCTCGGAGACCGGGCCGTCTTCGACATCGACGCAGAAGACGAAGTGCTCGGCTCCACCATTGAAATCCGGGCGGCCGTCGAGACCGAAAACGGGACCGTCGCCGAGGATCGACGCATGGTCCGGGTCATCGCCGCGGGCGGCTGACACAGGTCGACACAGGGCCGACTTTTACGACGGGGTGGGGGGCGTCTTCGCGCAAGTAGCCACCGTCCGCGGACAAATCCGCCTGGCATATCGGTTGCTCATCTGAAGGGCATGCGCCCTTCCCCGTCGCCGCCCCCGACCGATTCGACACTGCGGTCGCGCTTCGCCGTCCTTCAACACCCGGTCTTCGTTGCTGCGCTATTCGTGCTGTTGCTGAACGATCATGTGCTCAAGTCCGCCGTGCCGGGGTGGTTCACCGGAAAGCTGAGCGACTTTGCCGGCCTCATCGTCGCCCCCTGTCTCTTCGCCGCGATCCTTGGGGCGGGGCCTCGACGACGCATCGTCGCGTTCGTTGCCGCGGTACTTCCGTTCGTCGCAATCAACTTGTTTCCGACGGCCGCCCGCGCGATGGAAACGGCGACCGGTGCGCTGGGGGTCGGCTGGACGATCTTCACCGACCCCACGGATCTGATCGGGCTCATCGTCCTGCCCCTGAGCTGGTGCCTTCTCGAAACAAAGCCTGAGGCGGCGCGGCCGGTGCTGGAAAAGACCGTACTTGTCGTGGCCGCCTTCGCCTGCATGGCCACGAGCCTTCCCCCTCCCCTGCCCGGCACCCATCGCACCTCGGCCTATGTCCTCAACGACACCGGAGAAGAGATCGAGGTCCGCGTCCGCCACCTCGACGGCGCACTCGACTGCACGCTCGCTCCCGAGCACCTCGAAGAAGCGCTCTCGGCTCGCTCCTTCGGAGACCCGCTCGCCTTCCGCCTCGCCCCCGGCCAGGTGCTACCGCTCGAGCGGGACGCCATCGCGGCGGATCGAGGGCCCGAGGGCCTTGACTGCGATGCGGTGCTCATCGACGTCGGCGGCAACGACAAGCACGTCGTGTTCTACGACACGGTGCGTCGGGACGTGTCGTCGGTCATCGACACCACCAACCCCGACGCCCCGCGCGATGGCGAGGTCACGCTCCTCGGAACCGCGCTCGCCCCGATGGTGGAGTTCCGGGCTCCGATCCAAGCCCACACCCTCCGCTCCGAAGCACCGCTCGCCAGCTGCGCGAGCGACCCGCTCACGGCCGGATGGTCCACGCCTCCGCTCTATGGAAGCGAACGAGCGGCCGATCTGCCGGAGTTCGAGGTGGTCGAAGCGGAAGTCGCGGCGGACGGATGCCAGCGCCTTGGGCTTCAGCCACCGGCGGTGACGCCGCGCCTCGACGAGTCGGTCGCGTTCGCCGGTCCCGACCCTGAGCCGTTCTACGTCTGCCTCCCTCCGCGGTTCTTTCGCTTCCTCTCCGGCGACCGGATTCGCGTGTCCGCGACGCAGCTCGAAATCGACCGCGATGGCGTCATTGACGTGGTGGAACGCCTGACCCTCGCCCGAGGCAGTCGGCTGGCCCTCGCCACCACCGCAAGCGCGTCACCCGATCGGGTCGTCGCCACCGCCGAGCCGCTCACCTGCGGAGAACGCCTTCGCTGCGGTGCATACCGCCGCCACGCCGCGGTCCAGGTGTTTGGCGAGGAGCTCCGCATCGGCGAACAACTCATCCTCGAAGACGCGAGCGGCCGCACCGCGATCATCGCCCTGGATGCCGGCGTCGTCACCGTGAGCAATCACGACTGCGAGGACGCGAGCGAGCTCGGAAGCCGGATCGAGCTCCTCGTGCACCGGGACTATTTCGGACCCGGCGACCGATAGAGATTGTCGCGAGCCTTTCGGGTCGCGCGTCGCTTTGCTTGGAGGAATCGAATGAGACTAGGAATGCTATTGGTATTGGGATCGCTCGTCGGCTGTGCCTCAGACGCAACGGACGGCAGTTCGGAGCCGGCGACCACGCCGCCGCCGATCAGTCGCGGGGTGAGCCTTGGCGGAGCCCAGGACATCGCGGAGTTTCGACGCATCGTCGCCGAAGGGTCGGTCCCCGCGCCGGAGACCCTCGACCCGGTGGGGTTCTTCGCCGAACACGCGATCGACCTTCCGCCCGCAACCTGCAGAGGCGATGTGTGCATGCATCCCATGCTCGCGGTCGCGCCTCGCTTCAACGGCGACAACTGGACCATGGCCTATCTTCCCCTCAACACCGCGGTCGATCCCACGGAGCTCGCCCGTCCGCCGCTCCACCTGGTGATCGCCCTCGAGCAAAGTCGAAACCTTCTCTCCCTTGACACCGACGCGGCCCTTCGATCGTTGGCCGAGGGACTCCGTGCCGGCGATCGGCTCTCCTTCCTGGTCTTCGGGGAGCGCCCCCGGGTGTTGCTCGACGGGTTGGACCCGGATCCGTCGTCCCTCGACGCCCTCGATGCCGCGCTCCGTAAGAGCCGACGGGATCCGCGCGACGGCACCTCCATCGCTCCCTCCACCACCGTGGGTCTCTACGAGGGGCTGGCTCGGGCGTCCGAACTTGCGACCGAGCTCCGGGGCATGGATGGCGCCGCTCGGGTGGTCCTGATCTCTAGCGGCCAAGGAACCGGAGCGCTCGATACCCCGGAGCGGCTCACCGAGCTGGCCGCGGCCTACGGCG
>JBCCZL010000440.1:0-8712 GCA_039187775.1 Myxococcota bacterium | reverse complement strand
GGCGGAAAGAAACACGGTGTAGACGAGGCGCTCGTCGGTGAAGCCGCGTTCTCCATCGTCTTCGATGACGATCTGCTCGGGGCCGATGTCGACCCGAACTTCTTTGGCCTCTTCGTCGAGCGCATTCTGGACAGCCTCGAGGAGAAGACGCCCCACCGGCCGAGACGCGGACAGGCGTTGCCAACCTGCGCTGGATAGTTCGAACCATTGGGACCGGTGATTCATCGCCGAAACGTCACTTTGCTCGCGAAAGCCCCCTGAAGCGGACCAAAATCGTGCCGTTGTTCTTGGGTGTCTGCAAGCTCCTGGCCGTTGATGATCGGAAACCTTGCCAGGGCCCGGGTCAGCGGGGAGAATAGGCGAAACCCTTAGAGGTCTTAGACATGGCGGCTTCGAGCGACATTATTTGCCCGGTTTGCGGGGCGACGAATCCCGAATCCGCAAAGCGCTGTGGGTCCTGCGGCGCCCGGCTCGAAACCCTCGAGCGTCAGCTGACCGCCGAGGAAGAAGCGGCGCGTCGCTATCAGCAGACGGGCTTCGAGTGGAAGTGGGTCTTCATCTCCCTGGGCGTGTATATCGTCCTTCAGGGGATCTTTCTTGTCGGCCTCGACATGCTTGTGGCGGCCCTCGATTTTCAGGGGCTTCCCGGGCTGATGATCTCGGCCGCCCTGTGGTTTGTCGGCGGCATCATCGTGGGCTTTCTCTCGCCCGGAAAAACCTTTCTCGAGCCCGCGATCGGGGCGCTCCTTGCGGTGCTTCCAACGGTTGCCTGGCTGATGTACATCGACGTGGTCGCCCAGATTTCGATGCCTGCCTACATCATCGGCGGGTTCCTCGGAGTGATGATTACGCTCTTCGGCGCATTCATCGGCGAGCGCGTCCAGATGATGACCGAGAAGTAGTGCGGGCTAGAAGCGGTAGCGGAGGCTTGCCGCTGGAACGATCTGAGCGCCGGAGGCTTCCGCGGTGGCAGGGGATCCGTTCCAGGTGAAATAGAGGACCGAGACCTCGACGAGCGCGTGCAGGTTGCGAAAGCCACCGGCGAGGCCGAGGGTGGGGCCCACGTGAAGCCCGATGGCGTCGTCGATGCCTTCGCCGGCTACGATCGCGTGAAGCCCTACACGACCTCCGACCCAGAGTTCAAGGAGGCTGGTGGCATTGATCTGAAACATGACGGGAAGCTCCGCACCGAGCCGACCGAGTTCGTCCCCGCTCAGCCCCCCATACACACGGAGACCCAGGCCCACCGAGGGTCGGAGCGCGCTCGCGTCATCCGCGTAGGGTTCCCAGCGAAGGTCGGCAAAACCCAGCGCCCCGTAGGCTCCGACCCCCCAGTCTAGGTTTCGCGCGATGCCATGCCGGATGGTGGCCACGGGCGCCACGCCCTCGATACTGAGAGGAGTGTCGTTGGTGGTCGCGAGAGCTGCGGATCCGACCGCCACATCGACCCTTCCGTTGGGAGTGGTGGCGCCACCCCAAAGAAGCGGAGTCGCCGGCGCGCATCCAAACATGAGCGCAAACGCGAAGATCGGAAGGCGGCGCACCCGAGCCTTCTACCAGAACCGTTGGCCGGTCACCCAGCCTCGGCCGCTAGAGGACCGTGGACGGGCCGGCTGCCCGCGGATCGTGGTTACTTTTGAAACCGCGACGGGAAACTGCCGGACTCCGCCCGCTGCTTGAGCTCGGAGTCGTCAGGGTGAAGCTTGAGGGCCTTCTGAAGGAGGCTCTCCTCCTCTTCGCGGTGTTCCGGGTTGGGAAGGCAGCACTCGACCGGGCAGACCGCCTGGCACGCTTCGTGGTCGTAGAACCCGACGCACTCGGTGCACAGGTCTGGGTCGATCACATAGATCTCGTCACCTTCGCTGATCGCCTGGTTCGGGCACTCAGGCTCGCAGGCTCCGCAATTGATGCAATCGGCAGTGATGTAGGTAGACATGGCTCAACCCTAGGCTGGCAGTGGTATAGGGGCCGGACGGGGGCAAGTCAACGCGGCCCCAGGGGGAAAACTCAACTGTTCCGGCCCTATAGGACCCAAAGCGGTGGAGAGAAAAGGTCGTCTCTCCGACATTCCTGTCGGTCAGGACAACGTCTTCAATCGAATGCGTGGCTGAATCGATGGCTCCGACCCGGGCGGCGCGTCGACGGCTCCCTCACCGTCCAGGAGATTGGCCACGAGATCGTAGTCGGCGGCCGCCTCGATTCGGGCTCTTCGAAACTGACCCGCCGTCGCCTGACCGTTCGCGAGGTACACCTTGCCGTCCACATCGGGGGCCTGGCCCCAGTGGCGACCCTCCATCAGAAAGTCGCTTTCGTCGCTGACTCCGTCGACCAGCACCTCGACTTCGCGGCCGACGAACGCCGCCTGCTTCTTGCGGCTGATCGGGAGCTGGGTGGCCATGAGCGCTTCGTGCCGTGCTTGGACGACGTCTTCCGGCACCAGATCGGTCATCTCGCCGCTTCGTGTGTCTTCTTCGTGCGAGTACAGAAACACCCCGACGTGGTCGAACTCGGCCCACTCCACAAACCGCTGGAGTTCTGCAAAGTCGGCTTCGGTCTCGCCCGGATGCCCGACGATGAACGTCGTGCGAAACACCATGTCCGGAACCTCGGTTCGAAGCCGCTCGACGACACGGTAGAGTCGCTCGCCGCCGTGGCCCCGGCGCATCCGGGTAAGCATCGGGTCCGCCGCGTGCTGAAGAGGCATGTCGATGTAGGGCAGCACCACGGGATGCTCCCGGAGTAGCTCGATCAGTTGGGGGCGGAGCTTTTCTGGATAGAGATAGTGGAGGCGAAGCCAGCGAAGGCCCGGAACCTCTGCGACCGCCGCGACGAGCTCCGCCAGGTCGGGCCGGTCCGCGAGATCTCGACCAAAGCCAATCGTGTCTTGGCTGACGAGACAGACTTCTTGGGTGCCACCGTCGACGAGAGACTGCACTTCGCGCACCACATCGTCGATCGGTCGGGAGCGCTGCTTTCCTCGAATGCCGGGAATCGCGCAGAAGCTGCACGTTCGATTGCAGCCTTCGGCGATCTTCACGTAGACGCTGTGCTGGCCGCCGCTCACGATGCGAGGGTCGGTCGCGCGAAGCGTATAGTCGGCGGGATTGCCGACGAGCACTCGGGGGGCCCGCGTCGCGAGCTCATCCCGCGTGAGCACCGCCTTGAGCTTGAGCATGTCACTCGAGCCGAGGAAGTGATCGACTTCGGGCATTTCGACGGCGAGTTCGCTCGAATAGCGCTGCGACAGGCAACCCGCGACCACGAGCGTCTCGCAGGTCCCTTCTTCTTTGTGCGCGGCCATTTGGAGCACCGTCTCGATCGACTCCTCTTTGGCGGGGCCGATAAACCCACACGTGTTGACCACGATCACTTCCGCGTCACTGGCGTCGTCGACCAGCCGGTAGCCGGACCGATCGCTCACCCCCAGCATGACCTCCGTGTCCACACGGTTTTTGGCGCAGCCGAGGCTCACAAAATGAATGGTTTTGCCCATCGAGGGGGCTCCTTAGCACTATCTTGCGCCTACAGCAGGTAGGCGAGGCCGATCGAGAGCCGGAGAACCTGGGCGCCATCGAACAAGGTTCCCGGCCCGGTGCTCCCCCCGGGCCGTCCCCCGCCAAGACCCACCCCGCCTCGGCCTTCCACGAACAGCATGGTGTCCCGGCTGATCAATGCCTCCACTCCGATGATCGCCACCGCTGCGCCGACCACCTCGCTGGCATCCGCGTCGGGTACGGAAACGTAATAGATCTCGCCGGTCAGGCCGAAGGCAAGGGTGACCGCGTCCGAGATTCCATAACCACCGAGCGCCCCGAAAATGCCGCCGAAGCCGAAGCCGAGGTCGTTCTTGAAGACGCCCTCCTGTCCGGCGAGGCCTCCCTCGCCCACGAATCCCGTCGGTTCGACGTAGGCGGCGAGGTCGAAGTCTCCCTCCGCAAAGAGATGAACGCGAAACGGCACTGCGACCGAGCCGCCGGCGTTGGTCGATAGACCCATCACTGGTGTTCCGTAAAGCACCGTTCCCTTGATGCTGAAGTTGACCGTCGACGACGGCGCAAAGTTCACGAGGGCCCAGATGCCTGGCCACCCGAGCGCGGCGGCAAGCGCGGTTTGGCCATTGCCGATCGTGCGACCACTCAGAAGCGACATGTTCGACGAGCTCGGACGGTCGGCTCGTGCGACTCGACAAAAGCCTCCTTCGGGGGAGCTCGTCAGCGCGACCAGGAACGCCAGCGTGACCATGGCCCTCCGACAGATGGGTGTCGCCATGGCTCGATGCTACCGGAGTCGTCTCCTCGGCCCCAAGAACTGCGTGGCCGGGGAAGGAGCCAAGTTGCCAACGCACGTTTGCCTACACCCCTGTCCTTCTGTCGTCGACACGGGCACTCTTCCGACGCTGTGATCGTCGATCTCATCATTCCCGCACTCAACGAAGAGGCGGCGCTTCCGCTTGTCCTCGCGGAGGTGCCGCAAACGCTGGTTCGGCAGATCGTGGTCGTGGACAATGGCTCCAGCGACGGGACGGCGACGGTCGCACGGAATGCCGGCGCCACGGTCCTCGTCGAGACTGAACGCGGTTACGGTGCCGCATGCCTCCGAGGGCTGGCCTATCTAAGCAACAACCCGCCGGACGTGGTGGCGTTCGTCGATGGAGATCACAGCGACTATCCGGAGGAGCTCGGCCGCCTGCTCGAGCCGATCGAAAGTGGACGTGCCGAGATGACGATCGGCTCCCGTGTGCTAGGCGGGGCCGCGCCGGGATCGCTCACGCCACAACAGCGGGTCGGCAATGCGATCGCCTGCCACGCCCTTGAGTGGTTTCATCGGGTGTCCTACACCGACCTTGGGCCCTTTCGTGCGATTCGTTGGGATGCGCTTCAGCAACTCCGGATGCAGGATCGGAACTTTGGCTGGACTGTCGAAATGCAGATTCGGGCTGCTCAGGAGGGGTTGCGCTACGAAGAGGTACCGGTCCGTTACCGACCCCGAATCGGGGTGTCGAAAGTAAGCGGCACGGTGCTTGGCTCGTTTCACGCGGGTCGGAAGATCCTTTGGCTCCTCGGCCGCCATGCGGTGGGAAGGAGCGATAGGAAGGAGCAGCTGTGATGTCCGACACAGTCATGTCCGACGCCGTGATTTCCGACACAGTCATGTCCGACGCCGTGATTTCCGATGCCGTGATTTCCGATGCCGTGATTTCCGATGCCGTGATTTCCGATGCCGTTGCGATCTATGCCCGGGTCCCCGAGCCGGGAAAGACCAAGACCAGGCTTCGGAGCGCCCTGTCATCGAAGGAGACACTCGGTCTCTACGAGGCGTTCGTGCGAGATACCTTTCGCACGGCAAGGGAGGCGGATGCGGCAACGACAATATGGCTCACCGGCGCGCGCGAGGCGGCGCTCGATCTCTTCGAAGGGTGGCCGCTGGCGTGGCAGGACGGTCTCGACCTCGGCGCAAGACTCGAAGGCACGGTTCGGCGAGCGCTCACCGAGAGCGCCCGTGTGGTGGTGATCGGCACGGACGCCCCCACCCTCCCCGCTCGGCTGGTTCGGAGCGGGCTTCGGGCCCTGGACGACCACGATTTCGTGCTCGGTCCCTCCGCGGACGGGGGGTACTACCTCATCGGTGCGCGCCGCGGGCTCGATGGCTTGCTGGAAGGGGTGCGCTGGTCGACCTCCTCGACGCTCGCCGATAGCGCTTCCCGCCTTCGCAGCCAGGGAAGCCTCGCCCTTCTTCCGCCCTGGTACGACATCGATGTGCCCTCGGATCTCGAGATCCTCCGAACCCACCTCCGCCTCGACCCCGCGGCAGCCCCTCATACCGCGCGTTTCCTTGGCCTCGGGGGAAATCGCCCGTAGCATGGTTTGCAATGGGTGAGGCGAGCTCGGACCCCCTCTTCGACCGGTTCGGACAGGTCTGTCCGCCGGGAACCGTGCTGTTTCGTGACGGAGAGCAGGGCTCGAAAATGTACGTGCTCCGGGCGGGCAAAGTCGCCATTCGCAAGGAAGTTCGAGGGCGAGAGAAGACATTGGCGGTGCTCGGTCCCGGCGAGTTCTTTGGTGAGATGGCGATCCTCAACAAGAAGCCTCGGACCGCCACCGCGGAGGTGCTCGAGGAATCCCGGCTCCTGATGCTCGATGCCCAGACCTTCGAGCAAATGGTGGTATCGAACGCCGAGATTGCGGTCCGACTGATCAAGCGGCTGGCCCGGCGCCTCGACGCGGCGGACAGCCTCATCGAAATCCTCATGCACCGCGATCCCAAGGCCCGGGTGATTCTTGGCCTCTCTCGTGAGTCGAGCGTGATCGGTCAGCCTCAAGCCGATGGCGCGGTGCTGATTCCGCTGACCCTGGCCGAACTCGGAAAGCAGGTGGGCCTCGGAGAAGAGGAAGTCGGCGACGTCTTTCGAAGGCTCAGCCGATTGGGGATTGTCGAGCACACGGAAACGGGCCTACTGGTTCGGGACCAGGAACGGCTCCACGAGTTCCTGGAATTCCTGGAGATGCAAGACCAGTTCGAGGAAACGTAATGGAGCTGAAGGTTCTCGGCTGTCACGGGAGCGAGACCCCAAAGCACCGCACGACGAGCTTTCTCGTCGACGACAAGCTGGCGATCGATGCCGGCGCCCTCACCAGTGCACTGTCGCTCGACGAGCAACGGAAGATCGAATCGGTGTTGGTGAGCCACTCCCATCTGGATCACGTTCGCGACCTTTCGACGATCGCCGATAACCGCTGCCAGCAAGGCGGACCGACGCTCGAGATCGTGGGCACTCCCGCCACCCTGGCTGCGCTTCAGGCGCATTTCTTTAATGGCAAGATGTGGCCGGATTTTTCGAAGATCGACACGCCTTGCGGGCCCACGGTGCGCTACCGAGCGATCGAGCCGGAGAAGGTGTCTGAAGTGTCCGGGCTCAAAGTGACCCCGGTGCTCGTCTCGCACACGATCGAGACCGCGGCGTTTGTGATCGAAGGGAGCGACGGTGGAAGTCTCGCGTTTAGCGGCGATACGGGTCCGACCGAGCGGTTCTGGGAAGTCCTGAATGAGCTGCCGGATCTTCGTTCGCTCCTGATGGAGGTGTCGTTTCCGAACGACCAGAGCGAACTCGCGACGGCAAGTGGGCATCACACGCCGGGCACGCTCGAGACCGAGCTTCAAAAGCTCGACGCCAAAGATGGGCTTCCGATTCTGCTCTACCACATCAAGCCGGTGTTCTACACCCAGGTCACCAAGCAGCTCGCCAAGATCAAAAAGCAGGACCTCCACATCCTCCAGCTCGGCGATCAGTTTCTCTTTTAGCGGATGAGCATCGCCCTCTACGCCGGTACCTTCGACCCGGTCCACGGAGGTCATCTTTCGGTGCTTCGTCGGGCCGCGCGCATGTTCGCGCACGTGCGGGTTCTCGTGGTCGACGATCCGGAGAAAGAAGTGCTGTTCAGCGTCGCCGAACGGGTGGAGATGATTCGCGAGCTTTGCCGGCTTCTTCCTCACGTGTCGGTGGACAGCGCCAGCACGCCCGCCGAATACGCCCGGGCGATGGGTGCGAGCTACTTGATCCGCGGGATTCGCGCAGCGTCCGATCCCTCCTTCGAGCTCGAGCTGGTGGAGGCCTACCGTGAGATCGCGCCCGAGCTGACGACGCTCCACATCGCGGCCGACCTCAGCCTGGCGGCGATCGGAAGCTCCGAGATCAAAGCGAAGGTCCGTCGTGGCGAACCGGTGGGCGATGGGGTGCCCCCGCTGGTGCTGGAGCGTCTCTCTAGGAAACTTGGGGTAGAAGGGTATGCCGAACCACCCGAGCCCGCAGACGCACCAGAGCGGAATACTCTGCCCCTCGGAGTGCGGATCGCCGTGGACGCGCTCGGCGCGGGGCCAAAGCAGGGCGCGCCCGAGCGACCGACCTTACGAATGGGCAAAGGGGATCTCCCGGGCCGAACCCCGGTCCCGAAGCCTCGCGATCGCCACACCCAGCCGATCTCGCTGGAGAACGCTACCGACCGAACCACGCTTCCGAGCGGTCCGCCGGTGATCGACGACCCCGAGGAAGACCGAGCGACGCTTCCTCCCGACGTCGGTTCCCCGGACGGATCCGAGTAGCGCTCGAGGTGTAGTTTCGCGAAGCGGCGACGACCCGTAGGCTGTCGGGGTGCCTGGCACGTACCCGCCCGGCCTGATGAAGGCCACCATCGCGTCGCTCTGGTTTGTCGGGGGGGCGTACCTCGTTCTCATTCCGGTGTTTGGTCTACTGTTCACCGTGGGGATTCAATCGGACCCCACCGCTCCGCCGGAGGCGCAGGAGTTTGGCGTTGCGATGGCGGTGCTCGTCGGCGTGATCAGTGTGCCGGTGGCGGTGCTCAACTTTGCCGCCGCCGTTGGCCTCGCTCGTCAGCGGAAGTGGGCGTGGTTCGTGGCAATGGGGCTCGCGCTCCTCTATGCCCCGAGTATCTGCCTGCCGTTCGGCGTGGTCATGCTGATGGCGTTGCTCAACGCGGAGGTCCGCCGCGAGTTTGGGGTGGGTACTTAGCCCGGAAACACCAAAGACGATCGGTGGCCGATTGGTGATATTCCGGCCTAGTACCCCCGCCCCGAAGTTCGTTCCGGGTTGTTGCCGGCCCTCGGGTCCGATCTCGGCAGCCCGGACCGCGATGCTCTCCTCGAATGGCCTTTGGGCCGTCCTTCGTCGCCAGGCCCACCAACCTCGAACCCGATTCC
>JBCCZL010000439.1:0-8749 GCA_039187775.1 Myxococcota bacterium | reverse complement strand
GGTCGACCTCGTCGCCGTCCGAGTCGACCAGGATGACCTGGAACTCATGGGTCCCGACGTGGTTGGACTGCGGGGTCCACCGAAACTCGCCACCGGCGGGAGAACCGCTGATCGATGCGGTCTGGGCGATTCCGGGAAGCCCGCTTGGCCCTTCGTACCGAAACCCCACCCCGTTTTCGGGGTTCTCGAGGAGAAGCGCCACGCGAAGGGTGTCGCGGACGTCGACCGTCTGCGGGCCGATCGCCACGAGGCGCGGTCCATCTCCCCCACAGGCCGTAAGCCCGGCGAGCGCCACAAGAATCGCCAACGCCGGGCGGACGAATGCTGACAAAGGCATAGTTAAGCCTGGCTATATTAGCAGTCTCCCGTCCGGAGGCACCTTCTGTCTCGGCGAAGGCCGGTCGCCCCAGCCACGAAGCGGGGCTCGAGCGCTACTGGATCATCGGGTTGGAATGCTCCACTCGAAGGCTGACCGTATGGATCGCCAGCCCCCGGCCGAGCTCCTCGGGAAGGGGCGAAAACGGTGCCGCCTCCACGATCGCCTGCCGTGCGGCGGCGTCGAGGTCGGCAAACCCGCTCGAGCGAAGAAGCTCCGGGGCCCCGACGAGGCTTCCGTTTCGCCGCACCCGAAACTCGTACACGCTCCACCCCTGATCCATGGCGAGGGCGCGGGCGGGAGGAAACACGAGTCTTCGATAAACGCTCCTCCGAAGTCGAAGATGCCAGCGAAGGTAGCGCCGATCGGAAGTATCCAACCCTGCAAAGCCGCCGTTCCCGGGCCCGAACGCCACCGCCCGTCCGCCGGTGCCGGCACTTCCGCCGCTCCCGGGAGCTCCTCCGCCGCCGACGCCGCCGCTTCCCACGCCTCGCTCCGGCCCGGTCCGGTCGGTGGCCTCGACCATCGATTCAACCATCTGAGCTGCGAGGAGCTCCGCGTCTCGATTGTCCGCGATCCGAGGATCGGTGACTTCCGCATGCGCGGCGGCGGGCCCTTCGTCTACCGGAGGGCGGCCGTGGGCCACATCCGCGCCCACGTGGGACTCGCGGCCTCGCCCGTCCTGGATGCCGACTCCAGGCGAGGCGACCGCTCCCTGGGATCGGGCTTCGGTGGCGCCATCTCGGGGCACGACCGTCCCCGGACCACCGGTCGCGCCCGCCGGTTGCCCAGCGCGCTGGCTCGCGGGTCCACCCTCGCGGCTTCGTTCGGGTGCTCGTCGCGCTCCTTCAAGGGGGTCCGCCGCGACGGGACGCCGTTCTTCGTGCATACCGTCGTTGGTGGCGAGGAACACCTGGTCGTGCGGATTGGGGGTGGCTCGGCGGGTGTCTCGAGTTCGGCGCTCGGAGGAAGTGCGAATCCGCTGGGTCTGCGCGACGCCCCAGGCGGTCGTTGGGCTGTCCTGAAGCGTGATGTCTTGATCGCGAGGCAGTAGCAGAATGACCTTCGAAGGGCCGCGGCCGTCTCCGCCCTCGCCGGAGCGACGCGCATGAATGTTCTGTGCGGAGAGCCCGCCTCCTGGAACGAACTCGCTCGCATCGGACGGCTCCCGACCTTCGACGCGGTTTGGGGTTTCGGTCGGCTCGGCGGGGTCGTAGACCGAGAGCTCGATCTCGATGTCGGCGACCGCTTCGACTTCTGGCAGCTGACTCAGCGACAGGACGATGCCCCCGTGAACCATCAACGACAGAAGGCCTGCGCCGACGACTCCGGGGCTCGCCCGGTCGGCGCGGCTACTCGGAAGGCGCAGCTTCGCTGGCGGGGCTGTCGGTATCTCCCGTCGGCTGAGGATCGGCGGGTTCTTTGGCGGACTTTTGGTTGGGTCGCTTTCCTCCATCGCCGTCCTTGCCAGACTTTGCTCCTCCGCCCTTGCCAGACTTTGTTCCTCCGCCCTTGCCAGACTTTGTTCCTCCGCCCTTGCCAGACTTTGTTCCTCCGCCCTTGCCAGACTCTGCTCCGGCAGACTCTGCTCCGGCAGACTTTGCTCCGCTGGACTTCTTTTTTGCCTTCGTCGCCTTCGCGGCGGGCGCAGTTTTGGACCCTTTCGCATCCGCTTCTTTCTTATTGGACGGGCGTTTGCTCGATTTGTTTCGGGTCCCCCGGGCAGTCGACGAAGATTTCGGTCGTTTCTTGTCCCGCTCGCCGGCCCGCTTCTTCTCTTCTTCCGGGTCCTCTTCAGGCCAACGTGCGTGCGGAGGCACCTGGATTTCCGGCCTCGTAAAGATGAACCAAAATATGCCGAGTCCCAAGAGGAGCAGCCCGATCGAGCCAAACTGGCCCGGCGTCAGCCCCGCGTAGCGCACATCGCCGCCGTCGGCGGGGGTGGCACGGAGGAAGTCCAGACCGAAGCGCACCGGGGCGTAGAGCACGCAAATCAGGCCCGCAAACACGCCGCGCCGAGGTTTCTTGCGCGCGAGGATAAGAAACACCGTGCAGCAGAAGACGCACCAGATGACCTCGTAGAGTCCAAGGTCGTGTCTCGGCTGGCCCTGAAGATTGTAGTTATCGACGGCGAGAAAGAAGTCGCTGACTCTTCCCGGATGGTCGTGCGTCACGAAGCACCCCATTCGCCCGAAGAGCCAGCCGAACGGCATGCCAAAGAGCCCGGCATGGGCGATGGGGATCATTGGAATGCCGCGTCGAAATCGCCACACGATCAGGCCGAGGGCCGTGCCAATGAAGCCGCCGTAGGACGAGAGGCCGAGATAGATCGGGTTGTCGATCGTCTCCTGCACGTCGAGATAGATCGGGATGGCGAGAATGACGAGCGGCACCACCGTTCCGATGATCGGCGCATCTTTTGGACGGGTCGCCTCGAGCTTCTTCGTGATGAAGCCCTTTGCGAACAGGAACGCAAACAGATAGAGCGCGAGCCGGTACTCGTGCGCCGCTTCGATGACCTGTTCGGGGTTGTAGAACGCCGCGTTGAGAAAGAACGCGCCGATAAAGCCGCCGGAGATCACGTGCGCGGCAACGTCGCTCATCACGCGCGGATGGATGCCGTCGCGCTGGCCATACACCTCCGCAAGCTTCGCCCCGAGAAGCACCCCGATGGCCACCAGTACGCCGAAAGGCTGGATGGGAATCCCGAAGACATCCCATGCCTCGGCCTTGAACCACGGGATTACCAATAAGCTATTCACGACCCGGGAACATATCAGAATGGCCCGATATTTCCGATGCCCCCGGCCACAGGCGTCGACGTCGGCGCGGGAATATGGCGGATCAGTGAATCGGACGAAGCGTTTTGCCGACGCGCTCGCTCGCAAGGGTCCACGCGAGGCTCTCGCAGTCCGTGTGTTCTGCGGCCGAACGACGCAGCACCGTTTCCGCGGTGGCTTCGAGGCCCGCGATGAGCGGAGTCCGATCGTCGAGCCCCATCACGGTTCGACCGATGCCCTCGATCACCGCGCCGGCGGAGCCAATGATGTCGGGCACGAGAAGGACCCCCCGGGCCCGGAGCCGGTCTGCGACCCCCGCTCCACGGAGTGCGTTGTTCGCGGCGGGGCACACCGCGAACGCCTGAATCTGCTCGGCGATGCCTGCGTCGATGACCCCACCAACCGCGCAAGGGCAGACGACGTCCACCTCCGCGGTGAGGATCCGATCGGTGGCCATAATGTCCACCGGGAGTTCATCGGCCAGTGCTTCGACCCGCGAAGCGTCGATGTCCGCACACGCGACGCGCGCCCCCGCGCCGGCGAGCTCTCGCACCACCGAAGCTCCGATGGCCCCTGCTCCCTGGACTCCGACGTGAAGATTGTCGATCGTTCGGCCCTGCATGCGCGCCGCCGCCTCGATGCAACCGCGAAGGCCGCGGGCCACCGCGCGGCTAAGGTCGGCCTCTTCGAGGTGCACATACGACGTCGTTTCCGCCATGGCCGCGAGGTCCGCGGCGGTGGTGCCGAGATCACCTGCGGTCCGGATCATCCCTCTCAGTTCTTCGATCCGCGTCCCCAGGATCGAAAACGCGCGGGGACGGTCGAGGGTGCCGTGGTCCCACACCACCGTCTTCACCCCCCCCGCGGCGAGGCCTCCGAGAGCACACTTTGCGGTCATCGCGCGGGCGAGCCGGCACGCATCGGTGACGGCGGCCCCGAAATCCGGGTACCGCGCGGTTCGGACCCCGCCCGCCGCCGGGCCGAGTCGAAGACTATCGACCGCGCTGACCGCCGCGAGCCCGCTCTTGTCGTCCGTAAATACAAACACCCGGTCCACTCCCCAGGTGCTCACGTTCTTGAGCCAGTCTTCCAATCCGTGCTCCTTCGATGGCCCCCAAAAGGGACGCGTGCCCGTGACGAGAGCATAGCGACCGGAGACTCCTTGCGGCATCGGCCCCCTGCACTCTACAACCGGTCTCGCAATCAGCCTTCATGAAGGGGTGCGTCGATGGGTGAGATCCTGGGAGTGCAAGCGCGTGAGATCCTCGACTCGCGTGGGAATCCGACGGTCGAAGTCGAGGTGGCCCTCGACGACGGCGGGTTTGGCCGAGCCGCGGTGCCATCGGGTGCGTCGACGGGCGAGCACGAAGCCCTCGAGCTTCGCGATGGCGAGGCCGGGCGATATCTCGGCAAGGGCGTCCAGAACGCGGTCGACAATGTCGAGCAACGGATTCAGCCGGCGCTGATCGGCCTCGACGCCTATGACCAATATGAGGTCGATGCGCAGATGCTCGACCTCGATGGCACGAGCGATAAGTCGAGTCTCGGTGCCAATGCGATCCTCGGCGTTTCGCTTGCGGTGGCTCGGGCGGCCGCAGATTCGGTTGGCCTGCCGCTCTATCGTTACCTCGGCGGGGCGCAGGCACGGATTCTCCCGGTTCCGCTCATGAACATCATCAACGGCGGCGAGCACGCCGACAATGGGCTTGAGGTCCAGGAGTTCATGATCGTGCCGCTCGGCGCAGATTCGTTTCGGGAGGCGCTGCGTGCCGGCGCGGAGACGTTTCATCACCTGAAAAAGCTCCTTGCTTCCGACGGTCAGTCGACCGCGGTCGGCGACGAAGGCGGATTTGCCCCACGCCTCGAAAGCAACGAGGCCGCGCTGGAGGTCATCGTTCGAGCCATCGAAGCGGCGGGCTACTCGCCGGGGAAGGATATCGCATTGGCGCTCGATGCCGCGGCGAGCGAGTTCTATTCCAAAGAGAAGGGCGTCTACACCTTCGACAAGCAAGAGGTCGATGCCGAAGGGCTCGTCGCGATCTATGCCAACCTCGTCGAAAAGTATCCGCTCGTGAGCATCGAAGACGGCTGCGCTGAAGATGACTGGGAGGGGCACAAGCTCCTCACCGATCGGCTCGGCGACAAGACTCAGCTGGTCGGCGACGATCTTTTTGTGACCAATGTCGCTCGGCTGCGGCGAGGGATCGATAGTGGTGTGAGCAACAGTATTCTGATCAAGGTGAACCAGATCGGAACGCTGAGCGAGACCTTCAGCGCGATCCGCCTCGGCGCCGAGAACGGCTACACCTCGGTGATCTCCCATCGAAGTGGGGAGACCGAAGATACATTCATCGCCGACCTGGTGGTCGCCACCGGTGCAGGTCAGATCAAAACCGGGTCGCTTTCTCGCTCCGAGCGAATTGCCAAGTACAATCAGCTCCTTCGGATCGAGGAACAGCTCGGCGCCGGCGCCATCTACGGCGGCGGAGCGCTCAAACGCGTCGGGAACGGATGAGGTCGAGGAGCGGTTCGATGCCTTCGGTTCGTTTGAGGGCGATCGCATCGACGCTCGCGATGGTGAGCGCCTCAACGGTCGTCCGTCCGTAGGGGAGACCGGCCGCCCACACCACTACCACCGTGGTCGGCGGGAGCTGGGTAAAGAGGCGGGCCCACACGTCCGGCTCGATCGCGGTGAAATCGGTGCCGTCCACGATGACGATCGCCGGCTCTGGGGTGAGCGACTTAAGCTGAGCTGCGCCGCTCACCGCTCGGGGGGCGACTCGACGCGGCCCGAGGGCCATGGCCAGCCGATCCGCAAATCCACGGCCTCCGGCGACCACCGCCACTTCGACGGGGGCACTGGCGAGAGGAAACGCCGCGGTCGCGTCGGGGTCGAGGGCGGCCATCGTTGGCGGTTCGTCCGGGATTGGCGTCGGCGCCGCCGCATCTGGGTCGAGCACTTCCGAAAGCGCGCTCTCGATCACCTCGATGAGTGAGTTCGTCTGCTCTTCGCCGACCCGGTTCGAAAGGGCTGACCGGAGCGGACCGCGAACCAGGGCGCGGACATCGTGATCGTTCCGGGGTATCTCGTCGCCGTGGGCTGCGAGCGCCTCGAAGAGCACCGTCGAGGTGCGGGACGGGGAGAGGACCCCTTCGATGATGCGCCGGATCCGCCCGACCGCGCGGCGCTGGCCTTCGTCGACTTCCATTAGCGAAGAATCCGCTGGGCGAATCCGGTGTCGTACTGGCCGGCCCGAAAGGCCTCGTGCCCGAGAACCTGGCGAAGGAACGAAAGGTTCGATTGCACCGGCTCTACCGATGCCTCCGCGAGCGTGCGGTCGAGTCGAAGCAGGGCGTGATGCCGGATCGGCGCAAAGGTGGCGACGCGGGCAACCAGCGGTTCGGCGCGGGCGGTCGCCGCTTCGCCCGGTTCGATGGCGCGCTCGATCCGGACCTTGCTGGGGGCGGCCGGCGGGAACTGGATCGAGTCGACGGGGTTGTCGTCGCGGGAAAACCCCTGGGACGGATCTTCGGCGCACACCCGAACTTCAAAGGCGTGGCCGTTGGTTCGAAAGCGGGCGCTCTCCCCGAGCGGATTTCCCGCGGCGATCTCGAGCTGCAGTTCGATGGGGTCGAGGCCGGTGAGCATTTCGGTGACCAAGGTCGCGCCGTGCATGTCGGCGTTGGCTTCGAGGAAATAAAATACACCTTCGACATCGACGAGGAACTCGAAGGTTGCCACGCCCTGGAGTCCGATCCCCTCGGCCAATCCAAGGCACGCTTCCGAAAGGACCTCGCGCTTGGTCTCCCCATCCCAACACTGCGCGAGGAGCGGCGAAGGAGACTCGGCGACCAGTACCTGCGACCGACGCTGAAGGCTGCACTCACGTTCGCCGAGGGTTGCTCGGCGCCCGTGCATGTCGGCGACCACCGTTACCTCGATCTGCCGAGGCTTTTCGAGCCAGCGCTCGAGGTACATCGCGGCGATGCCGAAATGTTCATTGGCTTCTGCCTGGGCTTCGGCAAACGCGTTGGCAAAGTCGTCTTCGTCTTCTGCCAGTCGAAGGCCGAGGGCTGCCGTGCCCGCCACCGATTTGATGGCGAGTGGATAGTCGAGCTCGTCCGCGGCGCGTCGTGCCTCCTCGGGATCTTCCACCGCGGCGGTTCCGGGAAGGACCGGAAGGCCAAGCTCGCGCGCGAGGTCGCGCATCTTCGGCTTGTCTTCGATGTACTCGAGTGCGGTGAGGGACGGACCCACAAAGGCGAGGCCCTTTTCAAAAACCGCGCGTGCGATCTCGGTTCGGGCGCGGGGGGCCACGTAACCCGGGTGCACGGCGGTGGCTCCGGTTCGGCTCGCCGCCTGAAGGATGCCATCGGGAGACGGATGCCAGGCGTTGCCCTCGATGCCTTCCGCCGACGCCAGGTCGAGGCCGATCCGACGGCACGTTTGTTCTACCCGTTTGGCGACTTCGCCTTGGCCTGCGATGAGAAGCGTCTCGAACACGGTTGCTCCGGAGCGGCCGAGCATAGCGCGAGTCGTCCTTGCCCCAACCCCTTCCCCTATGTTTCCGTGCGGGATGCCCGTTTTTGTGCGGACCGAAGGCCTGACGCGGCGATCGATCGATCCAGCGCGGGTGCGAACGGCCGGCGCGGGGATGCTCGAGGCGCTGGGCCTGCCCGAGGCCGAGCTCTCGGTCCTCCTCTGCGAGGACCGGCAGATCCGGCGTCTCAACCGCCGCTACCGTCAGATCGACCGACCGACCGACGTCTTGGCGTTTCCCCTCCTCGAGCGGGACGAGATTCATCGCGACAGGCCGATCCTTCTTGGAGACATCGTCATTTCCCTCCCGACGGCGCGAAAGCAGGCCCGGAAGGGGAAGCGGACGATCGCCTTTGAAGTGACTTTCCTCTTGGCTCATGGCCTTCTTCACCTGCTGGGCTACGACCACCGGAACCGGGCGGAAGAGCGCCGGATGAATGCTCGAACCGACTTTCTTGTGGCGGCCGGACAGGGGTTATCCACAGCCTCGCGGTAGCCGCCCTCCACTCCTCGGGGTTTGTTGTGGAAAACCCGGAAGGGGTCGCACAAACCGTGCCCTCCGAACCCCGCCAGGAGAGGGGTCGGATCGGCTAAATTATTGATTTTATTTCATAGTAGCTCGGGGTCGGTGGCCCCCTCACGGCCCCCGAAAGGGACCCTCGGGGCTGTGGATAACTTGTGTGTCTTAGGTCGGGAGAAGGGGGATGGGTCGGGGACCGAGCCATGCGGAAGGGAAGGGAGCGGCTCGTGCCAGAGGGCGATTCTGGACCGAGGAGTCCGGCGGCGGAAGGGGCTTTGTCCGGGGCCGCAGACTCTCCCAGCCTAAGTTTTTTAGGGCCGCCTCGATCGAAAACGCTTGTCAGGCGCAAAAACCCGTTGCATAGATGCGCCCACATCGCGGATGTCCAAGAAAAACTAGGCTCTCTGTCCTCGGACTTGTCCTCCCGGAGGGGTAGACCAAAGCGTCTAGCCCACGCTGGGCGGAGGAGGAGGAGAGGGGGACTTTTGGCTCGAGGAGCCATCCGGGATGTGAAGGACTCACTGCTATTACAT
>JBCCZL010000438.1:0-8751 GCA_039187775.1 Myxococcota bacterium | reverse complement strand
GGTGGCGCGCGCCGCACCGACGCGGCCCTCGTCACGGTAACCAATCCCCTGACTTTCGAAGCGAGCTATGGCGCCACTGTCGCCCGAGAGGACGCCCAGCTCGCGGTTGTGGTGGAGGACGCAAACCTTCTGGTACTCGCCGCCCTCGGGGTGGACGGATCGGTCACCCTCGAACGCCGGGTGTCGGTTCCCGAGGGGCCTCGAACCGTGACCCGCTGGGGGACTGCGTGGGCGGTGGTCTGCCAGGCGGCTTCCGAGCTCGCGGTCGTGTCGAGCGATGGGATGACGGTCCGGACGGTGGACCTTGGCACGGCTCGCCAGCCCTTCTCGGCGGCGGTCGCCGAGAACGACCTCTTCGTAACCCTCCAGGCGACCGGCGAAGTGGCGCGGGTCACCGACGACGGGACCGTTCTGACAGCGAGCGAACGGTTTGCCGCGGTGCCGGACGCTCGAGGCATTGCTCGCATCCCCGATGGTCGACTCGCGGTGAGCCGTTGGAGGAGCGAGGACGACGGAGCGGAGATCGCGCTCCTCGACCCTAGCACCGGGGGCCTCGCCCGATGGACGCTTCAGGTGGACCCCCAAGAAGCCTCCGATACGGAAAGCGGTGGGGTCCCGAGCTACCTCGACCAGGTGTTGGTTTCGCCAGACGGCCGGCAGGCGGCGATTCCGTCGCTTCAGGCAGCGATCAACGAAGGCACGTTTGTGAGCCCGCGCCCGCTCACCCACCAGACCACGGTCCGCGCGGTGGTCTCGTTCATCGATGTGACGACGGGGACCGAGACGTTCGATGAGCGAAAGCAGTTCGACGACCGAGGCTTCGCCGGAGCTGGAGCGTTCAGCAACCGTGGCGATTATCTGTTTCTTGCGATGCGAGGAAGCCGAAGCATCGAGCGCTACGACATCCTCGAAGGCAATCCTTCGGGGTCGATCGTCGACGTGGGGTTTGCGCCCGACGGCCTCGTTCTGAGCGCCGACGACCGCTTCCTCGTGGTGCACGCGAGTCTCTCGCGCGAGCTTCGGGTGTACGACGTCAGCGACTTTTCTCGTCAGCCCACGGCGATCACCACGTTTGGGCTTCTCGAAAGCGAGCCGCTCGACCCCGAAGTGCTCCTCGGAAAGCAGCTCTTCAACGATGCGCTGGACACCCGCCTTGCCAAGGATTCCTACATCTCGTGCGCCCACTGCCACCTCGATGGCGTCGATGACCACCGGGTTTGGGACTTTACCGACCGCGGCGAAGGCCTCCGAAACACGATCTCGCTCACCGGACGCGCGGGCACCGGCCACGGGCCGATTCACTGGAGCGCCAACTTCGACGAGATTCAGGACTTCGAGCATGACATTCGCGGTCCGTTCCTCGGCACCGGCTTGATGAGCGACGCAGAGTTCAACACCGGAACGCGCAATCAGACCCTCGGCGACCCCAAGGCCGGAGTCAGTGGCGACCTCGATGCCCTCGCCGCGTATGTCACGTCCCTCAACACCCACCTCCCAAGCCCATTCCGAACCGACACCGGGGCCCTCACCGCAGAGGCGGCCCGCGGTCAGACGGTCTTCGAAAACCTCGGCTGCGGTGGATGCCATACGGGCGAGTTCTTTACCGACAGCCGCTTCGACGCCACGGGTGAACCGGTGCTTCACGACGTGGGCACACTGGGACCCGGAAGCGGACAGCGCCTGGGAGGGAACCTTCCTGGCCTCGATACGCCGACGCTCCGGGGCCTCTGGCACAGCGCGCCCTACCTGCACGACGGCTCGGCGCCGACCCTCCGGGATGTGCTCGTCACGCGGAACCCGGCGGGACAGCACGGGGCCACCGGATCGCTCACCGAAGACCAGCTGGCCGATCTCATCGCCTATCTCCGCTCGCTCTGACCTCGGCCGAAGCCATCGCCAACTTTGGTGAGCCGGTTCGGTTCGGTCGCGGACCAGTACCCGTCATGCGATGTGGTCTTGTTCTTTTCCTTCTCTTGGGCGCTTGTGGCTTTCGGAGCAGTACACTCCTTGAATCCGCCGACGCGAGGCCCGACGCCGGCCCGGATGCTCGGCATACGATATTTGGCGACGCGGACGCGCCCGAAGGGGACGCTGAGCTTCCGATCGACGCCCAGCTTCCAATCGACGCCCCGCGACCGATCGACGAGCCGCCCGAGGGCGCGCTGCGGCTTCAGAGCGCGCTTCGCTGCGATCTCAGCGACGAAGTCGCACTTGCAGGCTTGGTTCGAATGCAGACGTGCCGAACCGATGGTCCCTACCGGAGGCTTGGGGGTTACATCGAAGCCTGGGAAGTCGGACTCCTTAGCGGCCTCGATTTTCCGGTGGAGGCCGGGGGCTGCGCCACGCTCCAGTGCGCGGCGAATAGCAGCACCTGCGAAGCTTACCAACAGTGCATCGACGCATTGTCGATTCCCGCGGACTGCCGGAGCGAGGCGCTGCGCTGTGATGGCTCGCAGCTCTACGTGTGCGATTGGCGACAGAATGCCCTGATCCCCTCGGTGGACTGTGCTGACTATGGGGCGACCTGCGGCTCGAGCGGCTGCCAGATCGGCGACGACTGCTGGTTTGGGGCGAGCACATACTATTCAGTCTCCTGCGAAGACAATGACCTCACGCTCTGCGGAGGTAGTTTCCGCACCCCCTGCAGCGCGGTCAGCCCAAGTGCGACCTGCGAGTCTTTCGCGGTGGGCGGAGAGGCACCCACGTCGTTCTGCTCGGTCAACGGGTCGGGCTACGGTGCCTACGACACCGAGGTCGAATGCAGTGGTGGCCGCGTCTCTTTTACGAGCACGACCACCGCGACCTACGCCTTCGACTGCCTCGCCAACGGGTACCGGGGCTGCAGCGAAGAGGGCTGCGTGCCTTAGCCGCAGGCCAACTCCCTCAGCCTATGGAGCCGTGACCATGGTCGCCCCGGCAAGCCGACTCTGGAAGAAGTTCTTGAACTGGTTGTGCATGTCGACGATGGGGTTTTCGAGCATTGTCGGTTCAGGCCGCGTGCCGAACGGAGCCACGATTGGAGCTGGGACATTGGAGACGCCGCGCTGGCGAATGATCGCCGTGTGGGCTGCGTTCGGAAAGAACCAGCCGCCAACCGTGATGGTTCCATTTGGCGTCGTCCGGTTCATGGTGAACGGCCCCTCACCGAGGGTGATCTCTGCGAACTGAAAAGTCGTGGGCATCGCGCCACCCACTGGCACATCGCCGTTTCCAAGAATGATCTGCGCCGCTGGATCGCCGATCGTTTCGTCGAACTCCACGTACTGAAAGAGAACATCCGGTGGCGTCGCGGCATGCAGCGGCTCGTCAAATAGGTAGTGCATCGCGGTCTGGGGCACCGAGTCTTCGATAAAGAACCGCTCAAGATTGAAGAGCGGAGTCATGCAAAGCCGTCGCTCCATCTCGTCGAATGCTCCAGGAATGCCCAGCTGAGGCAGAAGCGGAGAAAACACTGTCCGGAGATCCGGTCCGTGGCACACGGTTTCGAGAAGCGAGCCGGGGCCCACATTGAACACCGCCGCCGACACGCCGGGATAACCCGCGACCACAGGAACTCCGGTCATCGAGCCCGCGGAGAGTCCAAGCCAGAACACCTCGTCCGCGTCGAAGGCGAGGGTCGCAAGGCTCGGATCCGCCGCCGCGACCGCCGCAATGTCCCCCTCTCGGAGAAACCGAATCGCCATCATTCCGTCGAACACGGTCTGGCTGACGTTTCCGTGAATGAACTCTGGATGAAGCAGCGCACCGTCGCCAGTTCGCCCGGCGAGGCCCTGATAGAAATTTCGGACGCTGCTCCCGTCGTGTTCAAAGAGGCCATCGGGTCCGAGGTCGCCACCGCGCATATTGTGCTGGAGGTCAGCACCAGTCTGGGCACGCCCTCCCATGAGGAACGGATCGGTCGAGAGGGTCGCCACGCCCACTTCGGCAAGCGAGTTGGCGACCATGAGCCCAAAGTCTCGTGTCCCAGGGTTTCCGGTGTGGGCCATCGCCACGGGGAGGTGCGTCAAATCGGCGCCCAGTGGAATCGCGAGAAGGAACGGTACGTCCACTGGTGCCCCCGCCATCACGGCACCGTTTCCGTCGCGGAGGAGGAATCCGATTTGGTCATTGCCCGTACCCTCCACGATCCGCGGCGAAGCAAAGGTACCAAGCACCACCGCCGCGATGGCGTCGTGGGCGATCGCCGTCTCTCCCGGCGTGCCGGCCATCGCCGGGTTGTCCTGCCCGGGCAGGTTCATCGCGGGGGTGCCAAGAAGCTCGTCCAGCGTCCCGTCACCCGCAAGAAACACCCGGTCGACGGTCGCCGTCGGCAGCGCGGCCTCGTCGACAAGGGTCGCGAGCGCCTGAAGATGCGCGCCGGTATTTCGGGTGGTGTACACGGTTAGCGCAACGATCGAATCGCGCGCCACACCGGCCGCCACCGCCGTATCGAGCGCCGGCCCGACCACCATGCGCGCGCGCTCCGCGGCGGCCCCGCCCCCCGTCGGCTCGTCTCGTACCGTAAGGAAGAGCTCGCTCGCCCGCGCCGGCGTTCCGTCGGCCCCCATGAGCTGCGACGTCACGGCGACGATGTATGACGTTGCTGGAGCAAGCACTCGAAGCCCCGCGGGGCGAACCATTAGCGCGCCTTCGTTGGTCGTGAAGTCGACTTCGACCGGAATCAAATCTCCAGCTCCGTCTGCTCGGAGCATGACCACCGCGTCGGTCGCCGCCGCGGTTGCCCCCGGCGCCGCGTCGGCGGGAAGACTTGCCTGGTCGAGGGCGCCAGTGACCGGGAACGACAGCGCACAGCTCCGGCAGAAGCCGTCATAGTTCTGAAGTGATTGGAGCGCTTGGGTCCAGAGCGGCGTCCCGGGTGTCGGCTCGCCGGGGACCTCGAGGTTGCCAGCCGCCGAAATGAAGAGCTGGTTGGGGAACGGAAGTTCGCCCCAGGTTGGCGCGCCCGTCTCTGGCACCGTGAAGTTAAAGGTCGCGGCGGTGGCCGCACCGCCATCCCCGTCCGGTGCGTCGACCGAGCCGTCGATCATGGCATCCACGGCACCGTCAGCCGGCGGGTCATCATCGTCGCCGCAGCCCGCGACCGGTCCAAGAACGCTCATTAACCCAAGGAACGAAATCACCTTCATCCTTTGGATGTACCACGCCTCGCGGCCACCTGCCGGGACGAAAGGCTCAAAAACACAGCTTCGAATGCGTCAAGGCTGCCCCGGCAACGTCGTCCGACGACCGAGTGTGTAGAATCCGGAAAGCGCTAGCGCAGGATCTTGATGGCGTCGCGGATTTGCTCCTGAGCGTAGGCTTTCTTACTCCCGTCCTCACCGTCCTCGGTGTACTTCACCGTGTACACAAACTCGGCGGCCTGGAGGAGACCTCGCTCTACGAGGGCATAACCGCAGTCGTCGAGGTCGATGTGGTGCGGTCGCTGGGTAAGCAACGCCTGGAGCTCGTTCACCATTCCTTTGCCGGCGTAGTCGACGAGCTGGCCAAAGTAGTCGCGCTGTTGTTTCTGAATCGGCTGATCCCACGCGGTGTAGTGCTGCATCTTGGCCGCCACCGCCTGCTCGACGTTCTCGGTAAAGCCCGGATGGACCTTGAGGCCCTCCTGGTAGTACCTCGTGTAGTACGCGTGGGCCGCTTGCAGGTAGAGCCAGTGGTCGTACGCGGTGGGACAGCGCCGCGCGTCGAATGCGTTCTTCGCCTTGCGCTCGGCCATCCACTCGCCCCACGCCGCCTCTTGAGCGAGGGAGTGGGCCCCGAGGCCCTGATGAAAGAGCCCCGCGGCCATCCCCGGCTGCACGTCGATGACCGCGTTGCAGTGAGGACACATCTCCTGCGAGGCCTGCCAGTACACCTTTATCGGGAAAGGGCTTCCGCACTCCGAGCACGGCGCTCCTTTCTGAATCTCCTGCTGGGCAAGCTCTCGAAGGCGCCGCGACCAATCGGCGTTCTTTCGCATCTCGATCTCTTGGTACTTCACGTCGGTCGCCTCGAGGATCTCGCGCTCCTGGTTGACCATCGCATCGCGGAGCGCGCTCCACGCCTCCCAGTCTGCCGACGTGACCTGATCGTCGAGTTCGTCGAGCGCCTCGTCCATTTGGTTGTCGATCTTTTCCCACGCGTCGCTGAGCTTGGTGGTGAGCCCATTAAATCGCGCCTGCAGCGCGCCGAACGCCGCACCCATTGGACCGTGGTCCGTCGCGTGCGCCGCGATCAGCTGGTCGAGGCCGGCGTTGGCTTCCGCTTCGACTTCCTGCACCCGGCCCTGAAACTTCGGGACGAACGCCTGCCACTTTTGCACGATGGGGGTGAGGGCCTGACGCACCGGCGGCGTCATCTTTTCAAGCGACACGGGACACTCCTTTTCTGATCAAGTCCTTAGCCATGGCGGCTGCAGGCAAATTCACACCATCTGCGCGCCGCAGAAGGCACAGATAAAGTCGGTTTTGTTGAGTCGGGGTGCGCCGCAGTTTCGACAGCGGAGCGCGTGCGCGGTCCCTCCGAGTTTCGGTGACTTCGATGGGTCGTGATGCATCATGACATTGCCGAACATGCCCTTCCGCTGCGGGAGCACCGCTCCTCGGTACGCGGTGACAAGCTCGTCCTTCACTTGGCGAAGGAGGTTCATGAGCTTGTCGTATTCGACCTCGACCTGGTTCGGGCAATCGAAGTTATCGATCTTCTTGAGCGGGATTCGCACGCTTCGGACGAGCTCTTCGACGACCTGCGAAAACTCGAGGACCGCCGCCCCCCGCTCGGGTCGTTGGGCGGCGCGAATCTGGAGGCGCTCTTCATCGCTCACGAGCATTACGCCGTAGCGCTGGCATACCGCCGCCCACTCGGGGCTCACCCCCGCCCCTTCGGCCACACTAAACGCGGTGTCGAAGGCCTCCGCCGTCTTGCGACGGAGGTCTTCGCGGAGCGCCGCGATCTCCTGGAGTCGGCGCACTAGCCCTCTACGGAGGACTTCGTCCTCCCCCATTCCGGCGTGAAACGCCTCCATGGGTCCCCCTCCGGTTCCGCGAGCTCGGCTCGCACGTCGCGTCTTCGACGCGCCGTCTGCCCAGTGCACACTCCGAAATCCTTTCGCTTTCGTCGAAGTTTCGAGTTAGTTAGATGCTGAGGTCGTCGTCCATCCCGGCGCCGGCGTACTTCTGCTTGTACTGCTCCTCGAGCTGGGTGAACCGATTGGTGTACGCGATGTCCGTGCTCATCATCGGGGACCAATAGCTCGACCACTTCGAGTAGGTCATCACGTCGATGCCGAAGGTCGCCTGAAGCTGTGACGCGATCTCGATGCCCTGCTCCGACCAGCAGCCCTGCGCGACCATGACCTCGACGAACTGCTCGAAGGTGCAGGGCGCCTCGCCCTGGCCCGCCTGATTGAGGTTGTAGCCACCGCCCTGTCCCTGCGCCGCGGCAAAGGCCTGACCGTACGCAGTCGCGATCGCGCCGGTGGTGTCGCCCTGCATCTTCGCCTGCCAGCCCGCACTCGCTGCATCGTAGGTGGCTTTGTCGAGGCCGAACTTCGCCAACGCCTCCGCCGCCTGCTGCATCGTCGCGCCGGCACCCAACCCCCCGAGCGCCGCCGACGCGCCTGCCCACTGCTCAACGGTGACGCCGTTGACCGGCTCGAGCATCTGCGGGTTCGCGGCCATCGCCGCCTGCTGCATACCCTGCATCTGGCCCATCCGCGCCTGCATCATCGCATTGGTGAACTCGTCTTTGACGCGCACCACTTCGTCGCCGTCCTCGTCGCGCGTGAGCTCCGACCACTTCGCGGTGATGTAGTTCCGCACCGTGTAGTAGTGGTCGTGGTTCTGGTACCCGTGCTGCTGCGCCGCGGTGTCCTGATCGTGACCCTGGCCCTGAAGCTCTTCGATCGCAAAGGACTGAGTCCAGAACGCCGCCGGGTTCGCGGGGTCATTGCCTGCGAGGTCCACGCCTTGAGATTCCACGCGCGCGATCATCTGCTGAAGATCGCGCCACTCTTCCTGGGCGGGACTCAGTTCCTGCTCGGGTGCAGCGGGATTCGCTCCCTGCTCGGCCTGATTGACGGCCTGCTGCGTAGCGTTGGCAGCTTCGTTCGCCGCGTTCTGAGCTGCGTCGGCTGCGCCGCCGAGCATGCCCTTGAGTTTGTCCATGAAGCCCACAGTGAAACCCCTTGTTAGTGTTTTCCGATGCGAAAGCCCCGACCCCTCGTCGGCGTCGACGATACAGAAGGCCTCGTCCTACCTCAACGGGGAGCAGGTCCTACCTCAACGGGGAGCAGGTCCTACGTCAACGGGGAGCCGGTCCTACGTCAACGGGGAGCCGGTCCTACGTCAACGGGGAGCAGGTCCTACGTCACCAGGGAGCGGCTTGCGACGACCGGTCAGCGGTGTCACCGTCGCAAAGGTGGGCAAGAAGGCGATAACTATGTACTGGGACTACCTGAAGCTGAATCGGCTTCTGGAGCTCCAGACCGGCCTCGGCGATGACGAAAGGGACCTCTCGAACGACGAGGTGATGTTCATCGTCATCCATCAGATCGACGAACTCTGGTTCAAGCTCGGAGTGCGGGAGATCGTCTCGGTGCGGGACCTCTTCCGAAGGAATCCGGTGCCCGAGCAGGCGCTCGCCTCGGCGGCCCGAGGCCTTCGTCGAATGACCGTGCTGTTCCAGCAGATCGGCAACCACTTCGCGCTAATGGAGACCATGACTACCCGGGATTACTTAGATTTCCGGGACAAACTGAGCCCTGCGAGCGGTTTT
>JBCCZL010000437.1:0-8756 GCA_039187775.1 Myxococcota bacterium | reverse complement strand
TTCTGGGGCTCATTGCGGGGTGTAGCTCCGCGGCTCCTACGCCGACAGCGCAGGACCAAACCGTCGACGGCTGCGGAGGACATCCACTGTCGTGTGCGGAAGTGGTCGCGCGCTACCTCGACGACAGCCACGAAGCCTCGCTTACCGCGATGGAGCTCGAACAGCAGTGTGCCCCCGATCGGCGGGATGCGTGCCTCGCACTTGCCTACTTCCTGATCGACGGCGTCGATGTGCCTCGACAGCCTGACCTCGCCGCGCGGCTCCTCGGCGAAGGGTGCAACGAAGGCCACGCCGGGGCGTGTGGACGCCTCGGACGAATGCTCGCACGGCGGGACCCCAGCCCCGACGGCGATCTTCAAGCTCGGACCGTGCTCTCGCGCGCCTGCAACGCCGACGCGGGAGACAGCTGCGTCGAACTCAGCCAGCTGGCCGAGCAAGGTCGTGGCGGCCGAGCCGACGCCGCCGAAGCACTCCGGCTCAACCGAAAGGGCTGCGAGCTTGGCGCGATCCGAGGGTGTCGTCGAGCCGCCGACTACTACGTCATGGAAAACGACTCGGCGTCCCTCCGCCGGCTCTACCGTGGCATGTGCGAGCGGAGTCAGGCGGAAGGCTGCGTCCGGCTCTCTCGCATGGCCGCCCGCGATGGCCAGCTCTCGGCGGTCGTCGAAACGGCGGCTTATCTCGAGCGCGGCTGCGAGCTTGGCGACTCCCAAGCGTGTACCGCCTACGGGTGGGAGCTCGCTCGCGGCGGAATGGGGGTGCTGCCGGACAGCGAACGCTCCCTCAATCTTCTCGAAGCCGGCTGCGAGCACAACGATTGGCAAGCCTGTGCCTACCTTGCGCGGGTGTTCGACCACGGTGCCGGCGTGGCCGCAGACCCCGGACGCGCCCGCAGCCTCTACGAGCGGGCCTGCGAACGACGAAGCGGCGTGGCGTGCTACGAGCTCGGAATGCTGCACCGCGAAGCCGGCTCCGAGCAGGATCTCGAGCGGGCGGTGGAGCTCTTCGGGATCGCCTGCGATAGCGGAGATGAACGGCGCGCCTGCGGATCGCTTGGCGCGGCCTACGACCTCGGTCGGGGGGTGGAGCAAGATCGGGAACGAGCGATCGAGCTCTACCATCGAGCCTGCGACGCGGGCCACGGCGACTCCTGCGTTCGCCTCGCCAACTTGGTGGAAGCTCGCGACCAGAACAGCGAACTCGCGGTGACCTACCGGGACCACGCCTGTCGAGCCCGGGCCTTCGAGGACCTGTGTCCTCGCCGACCGGTGCAGCACCGCTTTACTGGACGGGTCACCTCGTCTCGCGGACGCGCGGTCCCGGCCGAGGGGCAAAGCTGTGCGATCGTGGTGGACCAGGTCGCGGGCCCGACCCTGTGCCGAGTCAGCGTGCGTTGCGCCGGGACCGAAGTGTATCGCTCGGCAGAACCGGAGGCGTCCTGCGAGTTTCGCCGCGGCGAGCTTCTCGCAGTCGATGGGGACACCAGTCCGTTTGACGGTTCACCATCGCTGTTCGTCGATACGGCGTCAGGAGAAGCACGCATTGGCGATGCGACCGCGCGAACTGGGGTCCGCCACATCGTTCTTTCCCTCGGAGAATGATCCGCCCACAATCGACTTTTGGAGCTTCGAGTCCCCACTCGAAGCGCATCGAACGCGCCATTCGGAACCCGCGACCCACTCTACGGATTGATTTTGCAGGCCGGGTAACGCGGCATGAGGCCTGCACCCTCTCCATGCGTGCCCACCGCTCCGAATCTATCCACGCGGTTGGAACGCCCCGTTGCGGTTTGCCCCTCGGTTCCGCGAGCCTTCGTGAACAGGCGTTCCCGCGACGCTTTTGTGGCTGGCGGTGGGGCAACCGCGGTTCTACATAGAGCACCCGCATGCGACAGCTCCGGCGACTGAACCAGCTCTGGTCCTGGCTTCCGGCGTTTCGTGCGGTTGGTGAGAGCGAGCACCTGCCCACGGCGGCGAAGCATCTCTTGGTGAGCGCCTCTGCCCTCTCTCGTTCGATCCGGCTTCTGGAAGACGAGCTTGAGGTCGAGCTCTTCGAGCGATCCCCGCGTGGGCTAAAGCTGACCGAGGATGGCAAGCACCTCCTCGCCGCGGTTCGAAACGCGATGCAAACCCTCGACGAGAGCGTGGGGGTGATGCGGGCTCGAAAAGGAAATCGGCGCCTCACCGTGGCGACCTCGACGCCCTTTGCTCGCGAGCTCGTACTGCCCGCGCTCCAGTTTTTGGGTCCGCAGCGCCCGCTCCTTCGGATCGAGAGCGTCGCACGTGCTCAAGTGATGGATAACGTTCGAAGTGGTCTGGTCGATCTCGCGCTCATGAGCAACCCGGAACCGGATCCCGAGCTTCTCATCGAGCCACTCATGCGATCGGAAACAGCCCTGTACTGTGGGATCAACCATCCACTCTCCCAGCGGTCTTCGATCACCCTCGCCGAGCTCCAGCAGTATCCGTTTGTCGCGCCCCCCCACGGCGTCGAAGATGGGTGGCCCAGCGAAGTTCGCCGCAACGTCCGCGTTGAGTTGGAGCAGCTCGCGTTGGGCATCGACGCCTGCGTCGAAGGCGACGTCCTCGCGGTGCTCCCCGAGCTTGCCGCGCGCCGGGCCTATCGCACCGGGCTCCTTCGCCGGCTGCCCGTGGAGATCGGCGCCCCGTTCGATATTTACACCGTGCGGCGTCCACCCACCCATGAGGACTCCACGCTGACTCGCTTGGTCGCAGCGCTGGGACAACGGGCACGGCGCGTCGAGCAAGAAGCGCGGCGAAAGCAGCGTGACGATGGGGACACCCTTAGACTCACCGCGCTCAGCTGATCCGGTCGCGAAAGCAGACGGGCCGGGCTCGTGAAGCGAAGGCTTACTCGCCCTTTCTAGGCCGGGGCTATCGACTCGACGCCGAGTGGACAGAGCGGTGAGCCCCGAGATCCCAGCTCATCGTTCGGGACCCGCGCCGCAGCCCACCTCGATGAGGGACGCGCGCCAACTCGGTCCGGACGCAAGAGCGACGACAAACCCCGACGATGTCGGAAACGCAGCAAACCGGAGAGGTCGGGGCGCTCCGGTGGCGGACCGGTCCCCCGAGAGGGAAAGCTCGAGACCTCGCTGAATCGTGTCTCCCGCGGCATCTCGGATCGTCGCCGCCACTCCATCGGCGCTCTGAGCGAACGAGATCTGTCGCCGAGTCGCAAACCCGTCGTCAAGCGGGGCATCCCGACCGATTCGGCGAGGCTCGTTCCGAAGCACGCCGTCCCGACGAACCCGAAGGTGCTTGGGTCTAGAAAACTCGTACCCCGCCACTAGCTCCACATCTCCGCTGCGCCGGTCGTCGGCAAACCGCATGGTCTCCACCACCAGCGCGTGGTGAAGCTCTTCAACGTCTCCCTGGCCGTCAGGTCGACTTAGGTACGCTTCGGTTTCGATTCCCTCGAGGGGCCCGCTCCGCCATGCCGCGGCCCATCGACCGGGTGCTGCGAGCACTCCGAGTACGTAGCTCGTCCGGCCTTCCGCGTCGGGCGCGGAGAGGACCGCGGTGTCGTGGCGAAGTTCGGTTAGGTCGTCGAAGAGCTCGATCCGCGGAGGTCCGTCCGGATGACTGTGGGCAAACGCGACGCGGGATCCCGCGGCATCGACTTTCCAGTTTTCGATCGAGCCACCGAGCGGCACGGTGATCGCTTCCGCGCCGTCCGACGCCCCAAGGAGCGCCGCCCGAAGACACTCCGGGCTCGCTTGGTCCTCGGAGCACACCGTCCCGTGCAGCAAGAGAAACCGGTCGGTCACCGGAAGGAGAGCCACCGGTGGGCGAAACTGAGGCAGCGGGACCTCGGTCGACGTGACCTGGGAGCCGTCGACGGCGAGCATCGTTGCCCGTCGGCCATGGACGAGGACCACGACGGTTCGCTCGCCATTTCGCGCCACCCGTAGCGCGAGCACCGGTCGCTCGGCGTCGACGTCCGCCCCCGGATAGATGGGGCGGGGTTGCCCGCCACGGCACGGACCGGTGGGTACCGGATCGGGACGAGGCATCGACTGAGTCTCCGTGGGCGCTTCGACCGCAGCCGCCGGCAGGTCCGGTGCCCGAGACTCATCGCCGCAGGCCGCGGCAAGAACCGCGACCGCCGAGAGCATCGCCGCCGCTGAGCGCATTGTCACGACGGAGCGCATTGCCACGACGGAGCGCGTTGTCGCAGCGGAGGGCAGCGTCGCCAACGGAAATCCGCGCCAACCCCTCGGCCGAACCACTCGGCTTTGCCCCTTGGTGCTGTGCGTCATCTCGGATGAACGCGCCGGCTTCGACACACCGGCAGCCCCGTTGACGCCAAGGGCCCCGTCCACGGCCCGCATCCCTCCGCGCTCACTCGGAGAGCTGGTCCAGCGTGGCGAGAGGATCCCGAACCGAGAATCGACCTCGTTCGTCCTGCTGGAGCCCGCTCAACGACACCGCGGGGTCGTGGGTGTAAAAGAGCCGTCCGTTTCTCGAGAGAAGGTCCGTGAGAAGCGCCTTCTTCTCGTCGATGAGCATTTCGGGGAAGCGGTCGTAACCCATCGTGATCGGCACGTGGACCCAGGGGGTTCCCGGCACAAGGTCTCCGGCGAACACCACCGGACCGCCGGGCATCGCGATTTCGGTCAGCATCAATCCAGGCGTGTGGCCGTCGCTATAGTGAAACCGGTATCCCTCGCCGAGCACCGCCGAATGCGGCCCGTCCACCACCTCGAGGCGTCCACTCGCTTCGAGCAGCTGGTTGAGCGCAGGGATAAAGCTCGCCCGGTCTCGTGAGTGCGGGTGCCGGGCACGCGCCCATGCGTCCTTTCCGACGACGAAGCGCGCACGCGAGAACACGAGTTCGGGCTCGGCCTCTGGGTCGTACGCGGTGAGCAGCCCGCCGGCGTGGTCGAAGTGGAGGTGACTGAGCACGACGATATCGATCTCATCGGTCGAGACCCCGACCGCCTCCAACGATCGAACGAGCACGTGCTCCTCTTCCACCACTCCGTACCGGTCCCGAAGCTTCGGCTCGAAGAACACGCCGATGCCAGTCTCGAAGAGAAGGTTCCGCCCGTCCTCGCGCACAAGGAGCGCCCGGCACGCGAGGTCGATTCGGTGGCGCTCGTCGGGCGGTGCCCAGCGGGCCCAGAGGGCCCGGGGAGCGTTGCCAAACATCGCTCCTCCGTCCAACTTCTGCGTGTTGCCGGCGATGGTAGTCAGGGTGCGCACAGCGAAACGCTACTCGGTTCCGGCCGCCTCGTCATCGCTATCCGAAACGTCCACCTCTTCACCGTGGATTGCAGCCTCCTCCCGGTTCCCGCCGGTGCTCGATTCCGCACCGCTTTCTGCCGCGAGTCGCGCGTTCGTGTCGCCGGACGCCGTATCTTCCGGCGCGGTGTCTCCTGGCGCGGTGTCCTCCGGCGCCGTGCCTTCCCGCGTGGTGTCTTCCGACGCTTCGCTCGACGTGTCTGCGTCGGCCTCGTCCGATGCAGGCACCCCTTCCGCATCGTCGTCCCCCTCGGCGGGACCTTGCCACGCAGGACGCTCCGCGAGGTCCACCGTAAACACGAACTCCCCCGGTTTTTCCTCTGCCTCTGCGCCAAACGTGTCGACGGTCACGAAGTATCGACCGGGCTCGAGACGATGCACGAGCTCCTCGTCAGCTCGCACCAGGCAACTCTCCGGGTCTCCCCTGGCGAGGAGATGAAGGTCCACGTCCGCCCCCATCGGCCCGTACGCCCACAGCCGAAGCGTCTGAGGCTCGGCCACCGAGATCTCGAATACGAACTCGCCGCCCGCCTCTTCGACCGCATCCTCGCAGCTGTATCGGTCAAACTCGTCCTGACCCGGTTCCCGCGTGTCGCCGAAAAACGAAAACGGAACGGCATCGATCCTCACGGGATTCGAAACGGTTCCCGCGGCCACTGGCAGCTCCGGCTCCGTCGCCGCCTCTCCCCCAAGAAGCCGCCGGCGAAGCCGATCGAGGGTCTGAAGGGCCAACAGATTGCGCACGTTCTGGCCGTGCTGAAGCCCCGCCTCCCCGAGATCGCAGGGGCGCGTCTCGTGTTCCGCCACGTAAACGTTCGGGTGTACGCCATCGCGCGCAAGTCCACGCCGGGGCAACAAAGACAGCGCCTGATGAAAGTCGATGTACGGCACTCCCCGTCCGTCGGCGATCGCACGATTGACGGCGTTGTACCGGCGCACCCATTGGTCCGCCTCCGGATCG
The DNA here is from genome assembly GCA_039187775.1 of Myxococcota bacterium. Taxonomy (GTDB): domain Bacteria; phylum Myxococcota_A; class Polyangia; order Polyangiales; family JBCCZL01; genus JBCCZL01. The sequence continues at coordinate 2,528 of JBCCZL010000437.1, read as the reverse complement.
TCGTTCCGCGGAGTGATCGAACCGAGGATCGGAATCACCCCTCGCGTGGTTAGCCGGTCCACGATCCGGACCATCCGATTCGCGTAGCGCCTCGGTTCCCGGCCCTCCACGTCGTTTCCGCCGCTCAGCACAAAGGCAAAGCGCGGATTGATCGCCTGCACCTCCTGAAGCAGCGGGGGTGGCTGTCCGATCAGGAGCTGGCGCGCTGACCATCCCACCTCCGCGGCCACGCTCTGCCGGCGAAACGGATCGCGGCCCCCCGCATTTCCCCCACGAAAAAAATCGATCGTGGGTTGAAGCGCTCCGTGCGCCCCAAGCACCACTCCGTCGCGGGCAAAGCACTCGAGAAACGCACGACTCACCGTGGCCGAGTCCCCGATCTTTGCGAAGACCTGGTTGTTTCTACCCTCCACCCGGTCGGCCACAGCGCGAAGGCCCGCCACGGTGCCCGGCGTCAGCCGAGGAAGCAGCGGAAACTCCGCGGCCTCGAGAGCTTCCGGCGCAGAGTCCGCCGGTACCGTCGTGGGTTCGACGGTCGGAGACTGTTCACTCCCATCGGAAGAATCTCCACAGCCACCGATCGCCAGGGATCCCAGAAGCGCAAACCAGAACATCGAGCGGCCAACGATGGCAGACGGTGCTAGCCCCGTCACCCTCGTGGTACTCTTTCCGCATGCGCAAGTTGCTGGTGGTGGGTTTGGGGGCTGTTTGTTTGCTGCTCGAAGTTCCGACGGTGTCGGCGCACTTGGAGCTCACGAACCCGCCTGCGCGGTACGCTCGGAATCAGCAGAAAAACCCTCCCTGCGGCATGGCTGACGGGCCCCGGGGAGACAACCTCACCGTCTACGAACCCGGCGAGACAATCGAGGTCGTGTGGGAGGAGTTCGTAAATCACCCGGGCCACTTTCGCATCGCGTTCGACGAAGACGGAAGTGACGACTTCGTCGATCCTCCGTGCATGGAGAACTGCGAGAGCCGGACCAACCCTACGATGCCGGTGTTTGAGTACTACTCGAACAGCAACGTGCTCCTTGACAACATCGAAGACAACCCGAGCGGCGGCATCTATCGAGCGACCGTCACATTGCCCAACGTCCAGTGCGAAAACTGTACGCTGCAGGTCATCCAGGTGATGTACGACAAGCGACCGATCTCTTACCCCGGCAACGATCTCTACTACCAGTGCGCAAACATCGCGCTTCGGGGCGAAGTGATGCAGGACGCGATGCCCATGGAAGATGCAGCCGTCGACGCTGCCGCCGAGGATGCGAGTGTGCCGGACGGGAGTGTCCCGGATGGCGAGGCGACCACGCCCGACGCCCGCGTCCCCCCGGAGGCGAGCACCGGCGGCGATGACGACGTGAGCGGTGGATGTGCGGTGACCCCCGGACCGGCCACGTTTCCCCTCGGCGCCGTCGCGATCGCCTTCTGGCTAGGAGTTCTCTCTCGTCGACGGCGTTCCTGAACGCATTCTCGCCCCTTTGCTGGGGCAACGTTCTGAATCGCCCTACCCCACCGCCGCGCTGCAAAATCGCTGCCGCGCGTTGGCATGATTTTGCACGCCCATTCGGGTGGCTCGAACGAACCATTGTTGGTGCAAAGCACCCTTAATAGCGCCGCTAAACCGCTGTAATTACTTGCAAATGACGAAAGCCGTGCCATTTCGCACCATCGTCTTGGCCCCTCACATCGCCGATGCTATAGCGCCCGAGTCCGTCGAGACGAATGGGGACTTTGAACACAACACTCCGAGCGCAGGAACCGACGAACTCCTGGCTCCGACCAAACCGCCGAACGCGGAACGCAGCACCTCACGCTGTTCGGTCGCTTAGCTCGAGCGATCCCCGACTCGCCGTTCTCGCTTATCTAACTATTGACCGTGCGTTTTGAAACAGTCCATGCGTTCCGAAACGTGCATGGTAAGCCCCCGTGGTAGTCACAAGCATCGAGGTGGAAGTTGCAAGTCCAAGCCGTTGAATCGAACAAACCGAACTCGGCCATTCCGGGACTCTCAGCGTTGTTGGAGCTGGGTCGCGACCGTGGGTTCATCACGTACGACGAACTCACTCGCACCGTTCCCCCCGAACGTCTGACCTGTCGAGATATCGACGAGCTCACCCGCGCACTCGGCTGTGCCGACATCGAGGTCGTCAGCAGCGAGAACGAAGCGCGGACCACTCCGCGGACCAATGCCGGCAATCGGAGCCGCTCTACCGACCCCGTCCGCGCCTATCTTCGCAAGATGGGCCACGTGTCGCTGCTCACCCGTGAGGGCGAGGTCGAGCTCGCCCGCCGCATCGAGCGCGCAAAGCGACGCGCCACCGAAGCGGTGTTCCGCTGCTCGGTCGTGCTCCCCGAGGTGTTCGATCTATCGGACCAGCTCGAGCGCGGCGAGCATCGGATGTCGCAGGTCGTCGAAGGCATCGCGACCGACGATGACGAAGCTTCTGCCGCGGCTCGGGAGCGCGTCATCCGCAGCGTCAACGCGGTTCGCAAGCTCGAGCAACGAACCGAGCGGCTTCGCAAGC
>JBCCZL010000436.1:0-8770 GCA_039187775.1 Myxococcota bacterium | reverse complement strand
GCCAGAGGAGGCGGCGTGCCTTATCGAGGTTCGCGTTGTCGGGCCAGCTATTGAGCGGCGCGAATCGAAGCGTTCCGGAAGCGGCGCCGCCGCGCCCATCGGCGATTCGGTACGTACCTGCGCTATGCCACGCCATTCGAATGAAGAGCGGGCCATAGTGCCCGTAGTCGGCGGGCCACCAATCCTGCGATGTTGTCATTGCGGCAACAATCTCGCCTTTGAGGGCGTCAAGATCGAGTTTGGCAAACTCGTCCGCATAGTTGAACGACCCGCCGTAGGGACTCGACGCGGGGGAATTCTGATGGAGCACACGGAGGTTGAGCTGGTTCGGCCACCAGTGTTGGTTGGCCACCGACCCCACGGCGGTCGGAGATCGGTGAAGGACCGGACACTTGCTGACGTTCTCTGACATGGAACTCTCCTCCTGTGTTGCCGTGACGCGATGCCGCGCGATGATGTCACTCTTCAAAGGGCGCTGTCGTTGCAGCTGCGTGTGACCCATCCGGCGAGCCCCCCGCTTGTGGACGTCGCCCGCACCTGCCCTCCATGAAGGAGGCGATCACTGCCCCCAACGGTCGATGCGCAAAACCCTCGCCTTGGTGAATGCTCGAAGACTTGCTGACGCGCCTCACCACTCAACCCTAGTCCGATTTTAGAACTTGTCCAATCTTAGACTTTAGCTAGATTAGATATCAAGACGATCGCCAAGCGTCATACTCCGTGTGCTCACGCATCTCACGGTGCCCGATTTCCACGGAGTCGACGAACGCACGTCGATGAAGCCAGAAGTCTTTCGAAAGCTCCGGGTGAAAGCTCGATGCGACGATCGGGCCCTGTGCTACGACCACCGGTTCACCCTCGAACTCTCCCAGCGTCGTTACGGAAGGGCCGACGCGTCGAATCCTTGGCGCGCGAATAAAAAGCGAGCGATGGCCCGAGATCTCCGCTTCGAAGCTGTAGCGCTGCGAACCAAATCCGTTTCGTTCGATCGCGATATCGAGGACGGGGATGAGCCCCGGTCTCCTTCCAACCCGCTCGGCAAGCAGCACGAGCCCCGCGCACGTCGCGAGGACCGGAATTCCGCTCAACACCCGCTCTGCAAGCAGCGGAAGAAGGCCGAGCTCACGCAGCAAGAGCGCTTGGGTCGAGCTTTCGCCCCCGGGAAGGACCAGCCCGACGACCCCCTCGAGATCCTCCCGCGCTCGGACCGAGCGCGATTCGATGCCGAGGCTCCGAAGGACCTCCCGGTGTGCCGCGCTCTCTCCTTGAAGGGAGAGAATTCCGACGAGCATTACCAGCCTCGAGACTCGAAGCGTTCCGGCGTGGGAAGGGCTGCGGTGTCGACGCCTCGCATCGCGCTCCCGAGCCCGGTGCTGACCTCGGCAAGCTTGGTGGGCTGCTCGTAGTGCGCCGCCGCAAGGACGATCGCCTTGGCCCGCTTTTCCGGCTCATCGCTCTCGAAGATCCCGCTTCCGACAAACACCGCCTCGGCGCCCAGGGACAGGCAGAGCGCGGCATCCGCAGGCGTGGCAATGCCGCCGGCGGCGAAGCACGGGACCGGCAGTCGTCCGGCCTCGGCGACCTGCTTTACGAGAGGATAGGGCGCACGAAGCTCCTTGGCCTCGGCGTAGAGCTCCTCGGCCTCGAGCACGGTGAGCCCTCGAATCGCGCGCCGAAGCGCTCGAAGGTGATGGACCGCTTGAACGATGTCGCCGGTGCCCGCTTCACCCTTGCTCCGAATCATCGCCGCGCCCTCTTGAATGCGGCGAAGCGCTTCGCCCAGGCTCGTCGCACCACACACGAAGGGCACCGAGAACGGATGCTTATCGACGTGATGGGTCTTGTCCGCGGGGGTCAGCACTTCACTCTCATCGATGAAGTCGACCTCCAGCGCCTCGAGGATCCGCGCTTCCTGAAAGTGCCCGATGCGGCACTTGGCCATCACCGGGATGTCGACCGCGGCCTTGATGCCGCGGATCATCTCGGGGTCGGACGCGCGGGCCACCCCGCCCTCGGCTCGAATCCGCGCCGGAACGCGTTCGAGGGCCATCACTGCCACCGCTCCCGCCTCTTCGGCGATCCTCGCCTGCTCCGGATTGACCACATCCATGATCACCCCGCCGCGTAGCATCTGGGCGAGGCCCACCTTGGTTTCAAATGTCGCCTGCCGCGTCTCGCTCTTGCTGGTCATACGATTCCTATCGCCGGGCGCCGGTCGTCCCGATCGCTCTCGTGGGTTTTGAGAACCTCGGTGAGCGCGGCCCCAAGGCGGCGCGCACCCTCTACCAGGTGCTCCGACTTTTCGGAGCAAAACGTGAGTCGAATCCCCGCGGCTTCGCCATCGCTTCGATGAAGCATGCCCGGCGATACGAGCACACGATGGCGCATCGCTTCCTCGAACACTTCCTCCGAACGAACTCCTTCTGGAAGGTCGAGCCATAGGGTCAGGCCGCGCCGCGGCACGCGGAATCGAATCTCCTTGGGCAGGTGCTGGCGAAGCGCGTCGACGAGCGCGGCCCGGCGCGTCCGATACACGCGGCGAAGCGTGTTGAGATGAGCGGCCATGTAACCCCGGTCGAGAAATTCAGCGAGCGCGAACTGCATGAGCGTCGATGAGCCCAGGTCGAACGAGTGCTTCAGGCTGACGAGTTCGGGCTTGAGTCCGGGCGGACACACGATAAACCCGATCCGTAGAGCGGGAATGAGCTTCTTCGAGTAGGTCCCCACGTAGATTACTTCCCCGTCGAGGGAGCGCATCGCGGGTACCGGCGGATGGTCGTCGAGCACCAGGTCCGCGGCGTAATCGTCTTCGATCAGCGGCACATTCCGCTGGCGGGCCCAGCGGCAGAGCTCCCGCCGACGCGCCTCCGAGATCTCCTCGCCCGTGGGGTTGCAGTGGTTGGGCATCAAATAGAAGCCCCGCGCCCGAATCGCGAGCCGATCGAGCGCCCCAAGCGACGGACCCTCCCCATCGCTCGGCACCGAGATCAGACGGGCGCCAGCCGACGAGAACACTTGGATCGCCCCGGTGTACGTCGCCTGTTGGACGAGTAGCGGCTCTTCCGGCTCGATGAGCGCCCGGCCAAGGAGATCGAGCGCCTGCTGCGAGCCGGTCGTGATCAAGAGGTCTTCCACACGAGCGGGTACGCCCTGACGCGCGAGGTCCTCCACGATCGCCATTCGCAACCGGAGCACGCCGTCGCGGGGCGCGTAACCAAGCGCCTTGGGTCCAACGGTCTGAAGCACGTGGTCGAGGCAACGACGAAGCAACTCGTGAGGAAGGAGTTCTTCGGGAGGCTGCATCCCGCTCAGCCGGATCACTCCGCGAGGGACGGGCGCGCGGGCGAGCCGGCCAATGCTCCGCATCGCCGAAGTGCGCGCGGCTCCCGAGGTGAGCGTTTCCCAGGGGAGACCGGCGTCGTCGAGGGGCGGGGCCACCGCGCCGGCGCGCGCCTGTGGGAGCACAAAGGTCCCGCGACCCACGCCACACTCGATGAATCCAGCCTGCTGAAGCTCGGCGTAGGCGCGGACCACGGTGTTGCGGTGAACCGCCAAAATCTCAGCGAGCGCGCGCGACGGCGGAAGACGAAATCCCGCCGGAAGCGTCCCATTCCTCACCCGCTCGGCGACCTGGTCGAAGATCTGCTGGTAGCGAGGGCCGTCGTTGTCCCGCAGGTGAATCCCGATGAGGCGCGCGTCCATTGGTACAGACCATACCAACCCAAACGCGGCTCAACGATGGTCAATAGTCAGTTACAGACCATTCAAATAGGCCATTTAGCCTGAACTTCATGTACCAATTGAGATCAATACTCCGCGGTGAGATCGACCTGGTGGCGGAGCGGCCGGCCCTTCGCGAAGCGCCGAAGGTTTTCGCTCACGTCTTTCCACCGCGGGATGTCGGCAAAGGGACTCGCGGCCCGATGCGGGGAGAGCACCACCGAGTCGAGCTCATGAAACGGGCGTTGGTACGGAAAGCGTCGCCCCTCGGAGTCGGGTTCCGGAGAGTAGTCGTACCATACATCGATCGCTGCACCGGCGATACGTCGGTCGCGGAGCGCGACAAACAATGCATCCTGATCCAGGACCTCGCCGCGTCCCACATGAACGAGCAGCCCGTTCGGACCGAGCCGGTCCAGTTCCGTCGCGCCGAGCATGCCTTTGGTTGCCGAGGTGAGCGGCACCGCGGCCACGAGGATGTCGACGGCATCCAGAAACGAGTTCAGCTCGGAATGAACTACCGACGCGGGTTCGTTTTCTGGCCGACGACGAAAGATGTGGCACTCCATCGCAAACGGCGCAAGGAGTCGGCGAACTTCGCGATTGACGTGCCCGTAGCCGAGGAGCCCGAGTCGCCGGTCCGTCAACCGGACACTCGGAACCGGCTCCTCCTCGCGGCGAAACGATCGATTCCACTCCCCGCGACGAAGTGACGCATCATGGTACGCCGTTCGGTTCGAGAGCGAGAGCAGAAGGGCAACCGCACCCTGCGCGGTGAGCGCCGCATTGCCGTGGCTATTGACGAGAATGGGAGGAGCGCTCGTAGCGGGAGGCTCGACCGCCGAAAGCCTATCTCGGAAGAGGGGAATGAGATGCTGCACACCCGCGCCGGGATTGATGCACACCCGGCAGTCGCGGGCCGCCTCCAGGAGTTCTTTGTCGTAGCGCCAGCCGACGAGAACCTTCGCCCCGGGCGCTCGCTCGCGGAGAGCCTCTCGACTGACCTCCGTTGGGAAATCGAGTTCGAGGGGCAGATCCGCGAGCTCTTCTTCGAGATACGCTCGCACCTCGTCGGCCGCCCGAAAGAGGAAGAGGACCCGATCCGGCACGGCTAGCGGTTCTTCTTCTTCAGCACCGCGTGCGTGCCCTCAGCCACGCCGGTATACACCAAGTCGCCGGTCGACATCCGCGGTAGCTCTGCCGCGTTGGCCTCATCGGTGTCGATGTGCATCTCCAGTGCATACGAGTCTTTCACCCGCACCAGGACATCTCCAAAGATCAGATCACGAACTCCGCCGGTGACGGCAACTTCGACATAGTCTTTGTCCGAGACGCCGTAGGCCTCCGCGTCCGCCGGGGTCATGTGGATGTGGCGCCACGCACAGATCAGTCCTTCCTCGAGGTGCAGCGTGCCGTTCGGGCCCTCGAGGATGATCGGCGCCGAGCCTTTGGTCTTGCCCGAATGGCGCACCGGCGCATCCACGCCAAGCGCATACTCATCGGTCCGCGAGATCTCGATCTGGCATCCCGGGCGAAGCGGCCCAAGCACCCGCACTCCATCGATTCGACTTCGCGGTCCAATGATCGCGCACTTCTCTTCGGCGGCAAACTGCCCCGGCTGGGACAGCGGTCGGTAGGGCTTAAGCTCCGATCCTTCGCCGAAGAGCACGTCCATCGCCGCCCGATCGAGATGAATGTGGCGCGCGCTCACCGCGATCGGGATCGGACCGGGCGTGTTGACCGCCCGCGCCCCCTCGGCAACCTTGGCCGTCTCGGTGGCGATCATCCGCTCCTCGTTGGTCGCGACCACCAGGGTCCGCACCCGCGCATTGTCCTGCGAGATGTCGGCGACCGGCGCCTCGTCGCTGACCGCGGCGTCCCGGTTCCGATCCTCGTCCAAGCGAACGCCGAGAAAATCGAGGCGCTGAAGGATTCGGTGGCGCATGTCCGCGCTGTTCTCGCCGATACCTCCGGTCAGCACGATCGCATCCACTCCGCCCATCACCGCCGCATAAGCACCCACGTACTTACGACACCGGTGGGCAAACACATTGATGGCCAGCCGACAGCGGTCGTCGCCCGCCGCCGCCTTCTCCTGGATGTCTCGAAGATCGTTGCCCACTCCACTGATCCCCGCGAGACCGCTCCGCCGATTGAGGAGCTCATCGGCTTCGTCGGTGCCGAGCTCTCGCGCTAGCTTCAGCACGATGCCGGGGTCGAGGTCGCCCGAACGAGTTCCCATCACGAGTCCCTCAAGGGGCGTCAGACCCATGCTCGTCTCCACCGACGACCCGAGCTCTACCGCGCACGCGCTCGCCCCATTTCCCAAATGAAGCGTGATGATTCGAAGGTCGCGAAGATCCGTATCGAGGAACTCCGCCGCTTGCTGCGCGACGAACGCGTGCGACGGACCGTGAAAGCCGTAGCGTCGAATGCCGTGCTGGGTGGCGACCTCGTGATCGATCGCGTAGGTGCGCGCCCGGCGGGGCAGTCGAGCGTGAAACGCCGTGTCAAACACCGCCACCTGAGGCACCTCCGGCAGCGCTTCGACCGCCGCTCGGATTCCCGCGAGATTCGCCGGCACATGGAGCGGCGCAAGTGTCTCGAACGCTTCGATCGCTGTGATCACCTCGTCATTGATCGGTTGCGCATCATGAAACTGCTCTCCGCCGTGGACGACTCGGTGTCCCACCGCATCGATCGACTGGCCCGAGACCGCTTCGAGGATCTCTCGAACCGCCGCGGCATGCGTGTGTTCGCCTCCGATACGCTCGATGGTGCCGTCGAGGACGGTTCGACCAGCTTCCGATTCGATGACCGCATACTTCACGCTCGAGGAGCCGCAGTTGATCACTAAGACATTCATCTTCCCTCCATGGGTGCCGAGGCTACCTCGACCTGGGGCAAAACCGGACACCCGTCATCGGAAAGTCACGGAGGCCATTCGTCGGGCCTATTCGGTCCCGATCGCGATGACCTGCCGGCCCTCGGGAATATCGATCGACAGCAGTTGCGCAGGTGGGCTCGCGGTGGTGCCATCCTCTGGGTTCGTGACCTGGGTGACCACGAGCCGGCGCCCATCCTGGGCGAGGGAAAGCTCGCTCCCCTGCCCGGCCCACCAGCACCGAACCTGCTGCAGCTGCTCGCCGTCGCCTGGAATCTCGGGCACGCAAGCGCCGGGAAGATTTCCCACCGGGTGGGTCTCTCGACCGTGGTCCGGATGAATCATCACGAGTACCACCCGGGTGTGTGGCGTGCCGGTGGATTCGTCGGTGGGCGCTTCGGTGAGCCGTAGTCCCACTGCCACGGGGACGAGCGCGGTGTCCTCCTCGGGCTCGGGCTCCGGCGCAGGCGATGCGGCTCCGCAGCCAAGGAGAAACACCAGCGCGAGTCGCACCACTACTCGTCTCCTGAGAGTCCGTAGCCCTTGAGCTTGCGCTGAAGGGTCCGGCGATCGATTCCAAGGGCGGACGCGGTCCGGGTGATGTTGCCTTTCATCTCTCGAAGGACTCGCTCGATATGCGCGCGTTCGACGTCGGCGAGTCGGCTCGGGCGGCCCGTGTCGAGCTCCGCGACCGGCTCCGGGCGTTCGCCGCGTGCAAATACGCTTGCCGCGATCATACGACCGGCGAGGTCCCCCTCGATCAGGTCGCCGCCGGCAAACAGCGACGCCCGCCGAAGCACATTCAAGAGTTCGCGAACATTGCCCGGCCAATCGTGATTGCGTAGGGCCTTCTTGGCTCCGTCCGTTAGCTGGGCGCCACTTCCCACGCGCCCCAAGAGGTGCTCCGCAAGCGGCTCGATGTCTTCTTTCCTCTGCCGAAGCGGCGGCAGGACCAGAGGGAACACCTGAAGGCGGAAGTACAGGTCTTCTCGAAAGCGACCGGCCTGAACCTCCGACCAGAGGCTCCGATTGGTCGCCGCGACGATGCGCGCATCCACCGAAACCTCGGCCGACGCACCGACCGGACGAATCTTTCGTGCCTCGAGCGCCCGGAGAAGCTTGGCCTGAAGCTCAAAAGGAAGCTCCGCCACCTCGTCGAGGAACAGCGTGCCTCCGTCGGCGTTCCGAAAGAGCCCGGCGCGGTCGGAGGTCGCGCCGGTGAACGCGCCCTTCTTGTGGCCGAAAAGCTCGCTCTCGAAGAGGTTCTCGGGCACGCACGCCGCATTCAGGGCAACGAACGAGCCGCTTCGGGCGCTCTCATGGTGGATCTGCCGCGCTACGACTTCTTTTCCGGTCCCGGTCTCGCCAAGGATCGCGACGATCTCGTCGGTGGGGCCCACGCGAGCGATGAACTCTCGGACATCGTCCATCGCTTTGCTCACGCCGATGAGCGGAGTGGGCCCGTCACCGTCGGTTTGCGGAGGGCTCTCCTTCACCGCCTGCCGAAGCAGCGGGCCAAGTACTTCGGCATCGACCGGCTTTTCAAGAAAAGAAAACGCGCCGAGCTGCATCGCTTCCACCGCTGCCTGCACCGTGCCGTGCCCGGTCAGCACAATGATCCGCGTGGGCGCGGCCCCCCGACGTCGAAGGACGTCCAAGCCGCCGAGACCCTCCATACGGAGGTCAAGAAGCGCGACGTCGGCAGGGTTGGACTTGCGGAGCTCGGTGAGGGCCTCGTCTCCAGACGATGCCTCCGACACTTCGTAGCCCAGCCGCCGGAGCGCTTTGCGAAGCGCGAAACGGAACGCGCGGTCGTCATCGACGATGAGGACAGATGGTGAGTGTTCCACGATGGTCCCTTGGAGCCCCCGCCCTATGTACCGCAAGGGTGCCGAGAGAACTACTCGGCCGCGGCCTCAGGCTCCCGTTCGAGGCCAAGCCTTTCGGCCTTGGCGGCTGAAGGCTCCTTGTCTGGGCCAAGCCCTTCGGCCTTGGCGGCTGAAGGCTCCTGTTCAAGGCCAAGCCCTTCGGCCTTGGCGGATGAAGGCTCCTTGTCTGGGCCAAGCCTTTCGGCCTTGGCGGCTGAAGGCTCCTGTGCAAGGCCAAGCCTTTCAGCCTTGGCGGATGAAGGCTCCTGTTCAAGGCCAAGCCCTTCGGCCTTGGCGG
>JBCCZL010000435.1:0-8785 GCA_039187775.1 Myxococcota bacterium | reverse complement strand
TGGAGGCGCGTGCGGAGTTTTGCAACAGCCTGCTGCTAGTGCCGACTATCCATTGGACTCATCGTGTGCTCCTGGGTGCGGGCGTTTGGATGGCGCTCCATTCTACTGCGGAGGTCGAGGTGGTTTTGACGCTCTTATCAGTCGCGCGCATCACTGTCGTAGATTTGGTTAGTCCCTGATCGGTGTCGCGTCGCGAGCTTAGCGCGGGTTCTTAGAACTCTCTGCAGATGCCTTCGAGCCTGGGTATCTCGGCGCCGGAGATCTGTCCTCAGAAGAGGATAGGAGGCCTGCCCAGCGTTGATGGGTTAGGAGCCAATGGCCATTGAAGCAGGAACACGTCGCGCGTCTCAGGCTCGGGTGCACCCACATCTTCTGGGCGCGGCGGCATATTTGGCGACCTCTTTGTCCTCGTCCTGCTCGTTGAACGGTCGGGGTGGGGTCTCTAACTTTTTTCTAAAGGGCGGTGGACGAGCGCTGTACTGGAGGCAACGAGGGAGTTTCCAATGATGCGTTCGTTCATGTTTTTCTTGGGCTGTTCTGGGCTGGTGCTGGTCTCGGGCCTCGCGGGGTGCGACGACTCGCGCCGATCCGGAACCGAGCTTCCGATTCCGCGAACCGACGGCGGGGGAGATGCGAACGCGGATCCTCGCTGCCCCGCCCCCAATTTTATCGTGCCCGACATTACCTGCGGAGCGGAGATGCCCGACGTGGTGTGTCCGGGGAGCTGCGGACAGACCCTCAACGGGATCGTCGGCGTAGGACTTTCGGCGTGTAGCTGCGTCGACCGCGGCAACGGATTTGGTGGGCAATGGACTTGCGACACGACGGCGTGCGACATGCCGATGCCCGATGCGTCGACCGATGGATCCGTCCCCGACGCCGGCATCCCCGATGCGTCTGTCGACGCCTCGGTGCCGGATGCGATGGTGGACGCCGGGCCGATTTGCGCGCCGGTTCGTTTCAACCGGCCGATGACGCCCGGATGTACGACGGCGCAGCGAGGCGACATCCTCGCCATTCTGACGCAGGCGGATTTCGATGCGTTCATGAACAACCCCAACAACGCGGACTGCAGCGCGTGTCTTTCGTCCTGGAGTCTTGCCTGCGGCACGGAGAACGGCTGCGACGACGAGGCGGGTGAGGTGCTCTGCTGCCTTGAGGACACCTGCGGCATGGATGCCACGTGTCAGAGCATGGCGCTCGACGGCACGTGTCTGCCTCAGGCGAACCGGCTCACCGGTTGTGTCAACGCGGTCCCGTTCTGCGGTCTCGACACGATGAATCCGCCCTCCGAGTGCTTCCCCTGACCTAGCTAGGTGGTCAGCGGCAGGTCTGCCGACGCATCGTGGTGAGCGAAGAGCAGACGTCGAGCACCCGGATACACGTCTCGTAGTTCGCCGCCTGGCCGCACGGCGGCACCGCACCTGACCAGCCCTCGGCAGGTCCGCAGTCCGGGGGCATCAAGGTGGTGCAGTCGGGCGCGATGTCGGTCGTGGACGGTTCGGCGACTCCGTCGCAGTTGTAGTCGAACGAGACGATCCCGTCGGCGTCGTTGTAGCCCACCTCGAAGAAGACGCTCTGGCCGGGGAACGCATCGGCGACGAAGTCGTTGCAATCGGTTCCGCAGTTTGATCCGTCGTTGTCTCCGTCCAAGCGCATCGCGATGAAGATGCAGCGATCCATGATGCATGTGTCGCCGGTGCAGGCGAGACCGTCGTCGCAATCGTCGTTGCCGACGCACTCCACCGAGACCGCGTCGGCGGTGCCGTCGATCTCGGCATCACTGGTCGGAACGACCACGTCGGTGGAACTGTCGAGCGCTCGGTCGACGACCGCATCGCGGGGTCGGGTGTCGGGCAGGCTGGTGTCAGGAGTTGTGGTGAGCGTGCGGTCCATCACTGGAGCGTCGACCAGCGATGCGTCCTCGGTCTGCGGGTCGAAGGCGACCCGTCCGCATCCTCCGAGGAGGACAAGCACTAACCCAAACGGCAGCATCCAGGTAATAGAGTACCAAAGTCAGGGTAAGCGCCGCGCTTCAGCCCATTGAGCACTGTTCAGCGAGATGTTGGGCCAGACCCTGGAGGCATCCGATCCAGCCTTCTTCGTGCGACTTTCGCGCCGCGGCGTCGAGGATGCGCTCGTGAGTCACGATGACTTCCGTGACCTTTCCGCGTTCGCGGAAGTGCACGGTGACCCGCTCCTCGGGTGCGTCGGAGTGAAGCGACCAGGTGTAGACGAGCTTGGTGGGAGGCTCGACGTGTTCGAACACTCCCTCGATCCACACCGTCTCGCCGTTCGGAAGTCGGTTGCCCAATCGGTAAGCCCCGCCGACCCGAAGATCGACTTCGGCGGTATGGCAGACCACGCCGGGTGGGCCCCACCAATGGCGAAGCTGCTCCGGTTCGGTCCAGGCCGCGAAAAGAAGCTCGGCCTTCGCCGGGATCTGTCGTCGAACGGTGAGGGCGGTCATGGCTTGGTCACGTACTCGGCCAGAGCGTCGAGGGTGCCTTCCCAGAAGCCGCGGTAGTCGGCGATCCATCCTTCCGCGCTCTCTAGCGGTTTGGGGTTCAAGGAGCATCGGTGGACGCGCCCATCGATGGCGCGAGCGATGAGTCCCGCCCGCTCGAGCACCCGAAGGTGTTTGGACACGGCCGGCAACGACATCGAAAACGGCTCGGCGAGTTCGGTGATATTCGCCGGTTCGGTGGCGAGCCTCGCGAGAATCGCCCGCCGCGTGCGGTCTCCGAGAGCGCGAAAGACGAGGTCCAGCTGGTCTTCTGCGGTTGACATTTCCTATCCGAAATTATTTAACCATATGGTTTAATGTTTGCCAACCCCGCAAACGCCAGCGGAACACCACGGAGGAGGAACCATGGCCGAACCCATCCATCACGAGATCGTCTTTCCCGTTTCGCGAGAGCGCGTCTATCAAGCACTCCTCGATGAGGCGCAGCACGCGGAGTTCACCGGTGGACCGGCAGAGATCAGTCCGGATGCCGGAGGGGCGTTCTCTTGCCATGGCGGTCAGATCGTCGGTCGGAATATCGAGCTTGTGCCCAACGAGCGCATCGTCCAGGCGTGGCGTGTCGCGAACTGGCCACCCGGGGTCTATTCTGTCGTCTCCTTTCGCTTCGAGACCGAGGGCGAAGACACGCGTCTCGTGCTCGACCACCATGGCGTTCCCGCCGATGCACGCGAGCACATCGACGGAGGTTGGCACCAGCGCTACTGGGAGCCCATGAAGAAGTTCCTCGCCTAGCCGCATCCGCAGTGGCTGTCGCCTGCTCACTTGCGGTTCCGGTGACCGGGTGTGCGAGGGGCGACCGGCGGCGACACGTCTTCGTGCTTTAGGAAAGGCCTCGAACGTCCTCGATGCATCGCTTCAGCGCATTGCCCACGGCTTGGTTTTCCTCCGGCGAAAGGCCGGGGAGCTCCACGGGCGTCCGGGTCATGCCGTCGGTCCCAATGAGGCGCAATACTCCCTTTGCAGACGCTCCCGTATCGCATCCGCGGGGGGCGAAGCTGACCGCGCGAAGACTTGATCCGAATTCTACTACGGGGCCGTCAGCATCCGTTCCCGCGACTGTCATTCGGAGGCGAGCTTTCCCGATCTCATAGGTTGCGGTGTTCCGCCCACCCCGGAACATGCTCCGGCCCAGTCGCGCAAGGTTTCGTCGGCCGTCTCTGGTGAAGAGGAAAAGCGGAATGAACCAGATCGCGAGCGGCACGAAGATCCACAGAAACCAAAGAGGGCTTCGGTGGATCGTGCGAGTTGCGATCAGGCCGTCGGCCTGCATCGTGACGTCGAAGCCGAGCTCTCTGAACGCTTGCGCCGACGCACTGCCGGCCGGACCCTCCCGATACCCCGCCGAATCGCCGGCGGAGCCGGTCCATCGCTCGATGAGCCTCGGGCCATCGAGAAGCGTATTGGGTTGAATCCAGAGCTCGACCGGAGTGAGTTGATCGAGCGCCAGAACAAGGAGTGCGTCCTCGAAGTCGCTCCGCACCGGAAAGACCTCGACTTCGGAGAGGTTTGCGCCATTGGGCCCGCACCAACGAATCGTCCTTCCAGGGACCCGAGGGGTTGATGCGGGGTCCGCGTCGTTGCCGAACACTTCGTCCATGAACTCATCCGCCAGGTTCACGGGGGCTTTCCGTTCAAAGCGAAGGATGCGGAGGCCGACCGCGCCTGGCGGCGGGCTTGAGAGAGACGTGCCGATCTGACTTCGGAGCGCTGGAGTGTCGGGTTGGCTCATCGGGGGAGGGGAGCGGATGGCTCCGCGAGCGGGAGCGAGCTTCGGTCGAGATTGCGTTGGTTATCACGAAACAAGATGTCGCCGAGACGGGCCGGATCGAAGAGCGTGCTTTGAACGCTCGCTCCGATCGGGTGGTTTCGGATTTCGCCACGCTCGGCATCGACCTGAGCGTCTGGCCCCACGCCGAGGCCGACCCGAGCATTGTCGGTGATGACAAAGTCGCGAATCGTCCCGGACGCACCGAAGCTAAAGAGAACTCCATCCCCAAGGCCATCGCCCGGACAAGTGGATTCGGCGCAGGCCGCTTCTCGGGTTCCCGAGACGCGGAGGAATGCGAGTGTGGCCGACGCATCGGTGACGAGGACGCCGACCTCTCGGTTTCCTGTGATGTGGGCGCGGGTAATCACCGCCGTCGCCCCTTCCTGAATTCCGATCCCGCGTCCGCCCGCACCGTCACTCATCTGGCTCTCGGTGTCTCGGACGGTGAGGTCTTCGGCCTCGAACACCGCGCCTTCATTGGTGACGTAGACCCCGAGGTCGTGCTGGTTTTCGATCAGGAGCCTGACGATGCGCGCGCGGGCCGGCCCCTGAAGGGCAAAGCCTCGCCCAAACTCGTCGTTTCCGGCGCGAGGCCGGGAATCGCGGATCACCACGTCGGTCAGCTCGATCTCTGTCAGAGCCGCGGGAGTTCCGTCGAGCACCACGACCGAGCCGTCGAGGTTCCGTTCGAAGAGCACCCGCTCAAGGTTGGCTCGGGCCCCGTCCTGAAGATTTAGGCCGCGGCCACCGCGACCGTCCGTGGTCGGTCGGCCGTCGCGAACGACCGCATTGCCGAGCGCGAGCCTGGTGCCGGCACCTTCGAGGTGGATTCCTCCGTGGTGTCCTTCGATCACCGCTTGCGAGATCCTGGCGACGGCGCCGTCTCGAACCTCGAGGCCTCGCCCGAGGGTGCCGTCGGCGGCGAGGCGCGTGTCTTGGATCGTGAGGTCGGTGGCGTCGACTTCCGCACCGTCACCGACGACATTGAGTCCGGCGACGTAGCTCGATCGTACCGTCACTGCCTGAAGATCCGCCGACGACCCTTCGACGGTGATGCCAAACCCCACGCCGCGGTTGAGTGGGTCGGGCTGCGGGTTGAGGACGTGAACATTGCGAAGCTCGGCGCTGCCGCCGCTAAGGACCGCGATCCCCGCGGTCAGCGCACCTTCGACGACCACGTCTTCCACGGTCATGGTGGTCGTGTCGATCCAGATCCCTGGGCCGCTTGGCGCTTGGCCATCGAGCGAACCGGCCACCCGCAGGTTTCGAAGCGCCGACTCGCTTCCCGCAGCGAGCACCGTCAAGGGAAAGCCTCCCGCGATGACGGTGCGCTCCACACATGCGCCCCACACGGTGACCGTCGACGGGATCTCGATCGGCCCCGGATAGGTTCCTTCGGCAACCGCGACGACCGTATGGAGCTCAGTGAGCTGATCCAACGTTTGGGATAGCGAGCCAAACGGAGCGGCGACCGTGCCGTCGCCGTTGGTCGCACCAGCCTGGACGTACACCACAGGTCGGTCGCTGGGCAGACCTTCCGGAAACCCGCTGGAAGGACACTCGGTCCCAACGCGAGCGCAGGTCCCGTCATGACGCGGCGCGCTCCCCACGGGACAGTCCGGCGGGTTGCCACCGTTCCAGGGTAGACACACCTCACTAGCTTCGGACATCGGCTCGCTCACCCAACCCGGGGCGCAGGGACCCAGCGTCGGGAGCGCAGGCTCCGACTCACTGGAGGTCGGGGGATCGGTACCCGGGTCGGACCCGCATCCCACGACCAGACCGAAGAGCACGAGGAGGGACCGAAGAGCGTTGGCTTGCGCTCCACGCAGCGTTCCGAACGAGTGGGCTGATTCCTCCACGCACCACCAGTGTCGCACAGGCGCCATCAAACCCCGCGCCACCACCTGGCGAGAACTCTCACAGGTAGACGAAAATTGCGTGCGCGTCGGCAAATGATGCGTCACAACCCAGTGTCCGCGCGTTCACGCGCGATGCAAGGGAGGGGAAGTGGAAACCACCGAGAGTTTTCTCGATGCGTTCAAGAGTCTCGCAGGGGACGTCGACACGCCGGCACTCGATCCGGACCCGTCGCGACCCGACTGGGCGCAATACGAACCGCAGCTGACCTCGCTCCGGGAGCGAACGCAAAGCCTTCTGGCTTCGCTCGAGGGTGCGTTGCTTCAAGTGGACGACCTCGCGGTCCGAGCTCGACTCAAGGAGGAGTTTGTGCTCCTGGCGGGCGAAGTGGGTGCCCTCCATATCGCCGCGGGCCGCGCGGACGTGGGCAACGCGCTCCTTCGGCAGGCCCTCGCGCTCGCGCCCGGCCCCCAGCGCCTCGAGCTCGAGTGCGCTGAACGAGAACCGGAACCGTGGATGGCTTTGGTGCGGGGTCGGTGGCTGCTCCGTCAGGGCCGCTTCGACGACGCGGACAGGGTCCTCCGCGAAGGTCGAAAGCTTGCGTCCGACACGGATCTCAAGAAGGCGATCGATGAGGCGCTGGCGACGCCGCGGCCGCTCTCAGGAGCACCGAACCTCTTCACGCTCAACGGGGTCGGGACGATGCTCTACGGTCAGCGTGGACATTCGAGCGACGGCAGCTACATCGCTACCCTGTTCTTTACTCTGGTGTTCATTCCGGTGATGCCGCTTACCGCGTACCGAGTGGTGTCCCAGGGCGATGGCGGCTACCTCTTTTTGGCCAAGGAGCAGCTCACCAAAGTGCAGCGCTGGTGGCGCCTTTCGGTCCCCCTCATGGCCGTGATGGGAGCGGTGGCACTGTCCGTTGGGGTCTGGTGGGCGTCCCCCGAGCGAAAGGCCAGCGGCGCGGTGGCCGACGCGGTCGCTCTCGAGGAGCAAGGCGACGGGGAGGCGGCACTCCAGGCCTACAATGCGGTCCTCCGTGAGTACAGCGGGGTGGTCGATGAGGGCACCCTCGCTCCCGCCGCGGCCGGAACGATCCGAGTGTTGGCCGGCCGGATCGAAGAACCGTTAACCGCCGGGCGCGTCGACGAAGTCACCCGGCTGGTCGTTCGATACGAACAGCTTCCTCCGCGGTTCCAAGGAGGCGAGGCGCTCGACCTTCTTCTGGCCCGCGCGGAGCGGTGGGCAGGTCAGGTGGGGCACGGATCGATCGAGGACGCCGAGGCCTCTCTCCGGGTATTGCGAGAGGTTGAACGCCTGTCCACTTCACCGACGCCGGAGTTCCTGCGACGGGTGGCCAGCGTCGAACTCGGCCTCGCCGATGCGCTCGCCACAGACTGGCCGATCTATGCGGTTGAGCTCTATTCAAAGCACCCAGACGACGATCACGCCGTCGCTCAAGGAGCGAGGCTGCTCGCACGCCTCGCCGACAAGCCCTCGGTGCTGGTAGAGCTCGAACCGCAGATTGAGCGCTTCGCCAACGCAGCTACTGGGATGGAGAGCGGTCGAGCCGCACTCGAGGCCGCCAAGTCCGCATTGGAGGATCCGGCAAGGGCGACCGCGCTGACCTCGAACGACCCGGAAGCCTTAGCCGCCGCGCTGGCACGGTTTCCGGGGGACCAGCGGTTGACGATCGCGCTCGCGGAGCTCCGTCGGGCGGATGGGGAGCCGGCCGAAGCACTCGAGCTCCTCGAGGCTTGCGGGAGTTTGGGCGAGCTCCTCGACGAGGCGCTGACGCTCCACGCGGCATGCGCCGCTGAAGTGAACCGGCTGGAAGATGCGGACCGTTCGTTGTCGCGGCTGGTCTCGGTCCGGCTTCCTAACTTTACCGAGGCTCAGCGCAACTACGGTCTCGCCGCGAACCGGCTCGTGGACGCCATCCATGCGCAGCTCGATCGTGGAGTGTTCCCGTCCGACCTCGATCGACGGCTTCAAGGGACCTTCGACGAAGCGAGGCAACAAGAGATCTTTCAAGAGTGGCTTGGCGAGCGCGTGGATACCGATCCTGAGCTCATGGCGCTGCGGGCCGCCTACGAAGCGCAGTCGTCGGTGGTTCCCGCGGCGCTCACCTTGGGCACGATCAAGCTTCGCCGCGCCGCGGGGGTGTCGGGGGAGGCAAAGGAACAGCTCCTCGTCGAGGCGGAGCGAGCGTTCTTGGCCATTCAAGGCGAAGCCGAAGGGGTCCCTAGCTATCATATGGGCCTCGGCCAGGTATATCACCGCCTCGGAAAGGTCGAAGAAGGCGAGGCAGAGCTTGAAGCACTGCTCGCGAGCGGTGACCCGGACATCGTGCTGTCGGTCGCCGCGGTATATCGGGAACTCGGATTGGTAGGTCGGGCGCGGGAAGTCGCCGAAGATGTCTTCAGTCGAGGCGCTCAGCCTTTTGCGGACAGTGCCGCGAGCTTTCTTGCGGTGGTTTCCGACGACCTCGACGAAAAGGAAGAGTGGCTCGGTCGCCTCGTCGAGGCCGACATTTCGACCCAAAAGGAGCGTCAACAAAGTAGGGGCCCGCGGGAGCTCGGAGAGGGCGGCATTTACCAAACCAGTGCGCTGTTTTATAAGGTGGC
>JBCCZL010000434.1:0-8809 GCA_039187775.1 Myxococcota bacterium | reverse complement strand
GACGAAGAGAATCATCGTCTCGAGCCGGAGGCAGATCGAAAATGCGGTGAGCGTGGTCTGGTCAGAGGGCGTGGTGAAGTTCGCGTTCACCAGTGAGATGAACACCAGCACCGCGCCGACGCGAACCACAAGCTGAGCGCTCGAGGGCCATCCCAGGACGAGAAGTTCGCGGAGCTCGCGCCACATCGGGCGGAAGTAGACTCGGTGAAACTTCGGCCCGCCACGACGCCGGACGAGGAGCGCCGCCCCGATGAGGACGGGAACAGTCCGGCCGATCAATGTGGCCCAGGCCGCGCCCACCACCCCGAGGCGCGGAATCCCGAGGCCGACGCCGATCGGTTCGGCCCATGCAAAGACCGACGGGTACGGCCCGGAGCCATAGATGAGAAAGACGTTGAGCACGATGTTGAGCACATTTCCGCCGATGAGCAGCATTGCGGCCGACTTGGCGTGCCCGAGGGCGCGAAGAATCGCGGTGATCTGGAGGAGGAAGAAGATCCCGTAGCACCCCCCGAGCATCACCTGGAGATACGCCGCGGCAAGGTCCGCCGCCTCGCCCTTCGCCTGCATCACGTCTCGGACGATCGCATCGCTGAAGAACACCCCGAGCACGCCGAACACGACGGCAAAGAAACCCACGAGGAGGAGGGACTGATAGGTCGCGCGACGCACTCCGGTGAGGAACTTTCGGCCCACCCGACGACTGATGATCGCGACGGTGGCGTTGCTGATGCCGTTCGAGAGAATCGTCGCGAGCGCCGCGATCATGTCGCAGAGGCCGAGCGCTGCGAGGGCCGCCGTCGCGTTCTCGAGACGGCTGATCATGAACATGTCGATGAGGTTAAAGCTGGTGTGGAGAATCATCCCCACCACGAGCGGAAACCCGAAGCGGAACACTCCGGAGCCGAGGGGCCCCCTCGGTGACCCGACGCGCGCTTACCTGGTCCGGGCCGTCGGACGACGGGTCGTTCGGTGTCGTGTCAGCCGAATCTGGATCCACGGAAGCTGGATCCACGGAAGCTGGATCCACCGAAGCTGGGTCGACTGAATCCGACCCAGCCGAACGCTCAGCCAGGGATGAGCCAGTCGGACCAGTACGTCTCAGACGTGGTTTGGGCCATCAGGTACAGCACAACAAGCGAGATCCCGAGCGACACCACCGTCAGGACGACCAGCCGCATGCTGGACCAAGTGTGTTCCTGGCG
Organism: Myxococcota bacterium; assembly: GCA_039187775.1. Lineage (GTDB taxonomy): Bacteria > Myxococcota_A > Polyangia > Polyangiales > JBCCZL01 > JBCCZL01. The sequence goes on along the minus strand of JBCCZL010000434.1, from coordinate 7,604 downwards.
CTCGAGCCTTTCACGCTCAGCGGCGGTGACGGGCACGTTGATGTAGATTTTGGGCTTGGGATCGGCCATAGGACGCTCGCTATGTAGCGGCAGGAGGCCCGGCTTTCAAGCCGTCCTCGCCTTCGCGCCCAAACGGCGGAACCCCCGGAGAAGCGAAGGGGGAGTGCCCCACACCGTCCCCGACGGGGAGCATCTGCATCCCTCGATCAATTTCACCCCACCGGGGACTCAACCCATCAAAAAGCGAAACCCGGCGGGGCGAACGCCGGGCTTCAGGGGGGGCAAGCCTTCCTGGGCGAAGGAAAGCTCGTAAGCGCCGCGGCCCGGGAGGGAGGATGGGCCGCGCCGCAAAACGCTCAACCGAAGTCGAAGTCGAGCTCCTTTGGCTCCTGGTCCAAGGAGTTATCCTCTGCAGGATTAAACTTCGCTTCGCTATAAAGGTCGTCTAGCGACCAGCCGGCCTTTTTGTAGGGGCGCAGCTCCTCTCGCTCGAACTCTTCCATGGACCGGTAATAAGTGGGTCCTCGGCGACGTGTCATTCCAAGCCTCCTCATATCGACAACGTGTGGTCTGAATGACCACGTTGTCCTACATTTGCCGACAACCTACTACCTAGAAGACGGATCGCCAAAAAAGGCGCCCGTGAGGGGATGAAGTGGGGACAACCTGTGGGTCTTGTGCCTTATGCACGCGAACCCTGTCAGGTGCGTTGAATGTCGACCGTCGGCTTGCTAAGGAGGTCACGCCATGGGGCATATCGTTGCGATCGCCAATCAAAAAGGCGGGGTCGGAAAGACCACCACCGCGGTCAATCTCGCGGCGAGCCTCGCGGTCGCGGAGCAGCGGGTCCTCCTGGTCGACCTGGACCCGCAGGGCAACGCCTCGAGCGGCGTCGGACATCCTCCGCGAGAGGTCACCCAGGGCACCTACGCCATGCTTCTCGACGGAGTGCCTGCAGCGGAATGCCTTCGTGAAACGGAGCTGCCTCAGCTGGAGCTGATCGCGTCCAGCCCCGACCTGGCGGCGGTGGAGATCGAGCTCATCGATGTCGACAAACGAAGCCATCGACTGATCGCAGCCCTTACCGCGGTCCGCGAGCGGTACGACTTCGTGGTGGTGGACTGCCCACCATCGCTCGGATTGCTGACCATCAACGCCCTTGTGGCCGCCGACATGGTGATCGTTCCGATGCAGTGCGAGTACTACGCCCTCGAGGGACTTTCACAGCTCACCAACACGATCGAACGGGTCCGATCCTCGTGGAATCCCGAGCTTCGGATCCACGGGGTGCTTCTGACGATGTTCGACCGGCGGAACAACCTCGCCACCGAAGTTGCGGCCGAGGTGCGGCGCCACTTTCCTGTTTACACCACGGTCATTCCCCGCAATGTTCGATTGGCGGAGGCGCCGTCTCATGGGAAACCCGTGATCTTGTACGACGCCTCGTCTCGTGGGTCTTACGGCTATCTGAACCTGGCCCGCGAGTTTCTCGATGGGCTCCCCGAGGCCGCCGCTTAGCGTGCACCTCCAACATTCCCGAAGTCGATCGGTGGAAGGGAGTGGGTGAGATGACGCGCCGGCGAGGCGAGGAAATGCAGAGTGGTTTCGAGTCCGGGAGATGGGGCCCGACGGCGTCCCCCGCTGACCCAGGGATGTTGGAGAGCCACGCCAGTCATCGAGCGTTCGAGGGCTTCGCGGACTTCTCCTGGTCGAGGACGGGTCCGAGCACGTATCGTTGGAACCCGGTCCCCACGAGCTGAGCCATGCCGCCCAAACGTCCTCCAGCCAAGAGCGCCGCCCCGAAGAAACGTCCGCGCCTCGGACGGGGCCTGGACGCGATGCTGCCGTCGGCGCCTTCCAAAGTCTCCGCCAAGAAAGACTTCTTCAGCGCTCCGATCGAAGAGGTGCATCCCAACCGAAAGCAGCCGCGGCGTCACTTCGACCCGGCAGCGCTGGACGAGCTCAGCGACTCGATTCGCGAGATGGGGGTCCTCGAGCCGATCCTCGTCCGCACCCGCTCCGAAGGGGGCTACGAGATCATCGCGGGGGAACGGCGCTGGCGAGCGGCCCAGCGTGCAGGGCTTCACGAGGTCCCCATTTTTGTGCGGGAGCTCGGGGACGCCGAGGCGTTCGAGGCCGCGCTCGTCGAGAACATTCAGCGCGAAGACCTCAACCCGGTGGAGATGGCGCGCGCGTTCGAGCGGCTGGCTACCGAGTTCGGTCACACCCAGGAGACGATCGCTGACCGCGTCGGAAAAGATCGCTCCACGGTGGCCAACGCGATGCGTCTTCTCAAGCTCCCGAACGAAGTGCTCGATCTCCTCGAGCGTGGCGAGCTGAGCGAGGGCCACGGACGCGCGGTGCTTCAGGCAGAGAGCGAAAAGGCGATGGAAAACCTTGCCCGCGCCGCGGTGAGCAGCGGATGGAGCGTTCGAGAAACCGAACGACGCGCCCGGACCAGCTCCACTGCGAAGGGCAAAAAGAAAAAGAGCGCGAATGTGCGCGACCTTGAAACCCGCCTCTCCCGCGCCCTCGGAACTCGTGTCACGGTGAAGGACAAGAAGGGAAAAGGCATCCTCGAAGTCGCCTACAGCAGCTACGAAGAGCTCGACCGCATCATCGAACAGCTCAAGATGTAGCTCCGGCGGGGGACCGTTCGGTCAGGGGGTTCGAAGCGCGGGCCTCCGCCGCGTCGACGGTGTTGGCGAGGAGCTTCGCGATCGTCATCGGCCCAACGCCTCCCGGCACCGGGGTGATGTACGCCGCCCTCTCCCGCGCCCCGGCAAAATGAACATCACCCAGCAGGCTCCCGTCGTCGCGACGGTTGATGCCCACATCGATCACCACCGCCCCCTCCTTCACCCACTCTCCGCGCACAAGCTCGGGTCGGCCGACCGCCGCCACGATCACATCGGCCCTACGACAGCGCGCTTCGAGATCGACGGTTCGCGAATGAGCGACGGTTACCGTCGCGTGCTTTTCGAGGAGCATCTGAGCGATCGGCTTGCCGACGAGCGCGCTTCGACCGATCACGAGCGCATCTCGGCCGCGAAGGTCGTAGCCGATGGTTTCGAGAAGGTGCATGCAGCCGCTCGGCGTGCAAGGACGGAGGCCCGGTCGCGAAGCCGACAGCAGTCCCGCATTCATCGGGTGAAGCCCATCGACGTCCTTTCGAGGATCGATTCGGTCAAAGGATCGGCTGCGCGTCGAGGCCCGCGGGCAGTGGAAGCTGAACAAGGATCCCATCCACGCCGACCCGATCGTTCAGCTCACCAACAAACGCAAGGAGGCGGTCCTGAGTCGTATCGGCGGGGAGTCGATGGACCGCGCCATCGATCGACACCTTCGCCGCAGCCCGTTCCTTGTTCCGCACGTACACGGTCGACGCGGGATCTTCGCCAACCAGCACCACCTCGAGCCGGGGATTGCGCCCGCTTCGGCTTCGAAACGCCTCGGCGCGAGCCTTCACCTCGCGGCGGAGGGCTTTGGCAACCGCTTTTCCGTCGATGATCTCAGCACTCATCTTCGCCTCCAGGTGCCCGATAGCAGGCGGAGCCAGTTTTGGGGAGTGCGGATTGGACGCCGGAGCTACCGCCGACCCGCGCCGGAGGAAACTCCCCGCTGGCGAATGCGTCGAAAAGCCCGATAGTCTTTCTTTGCGGCCCCGATGCGCGGGGCTTCCACTCCCGTCATGTTCCGATTCCTCGGAATTCGAACCGAAGATCGCCGCGACGCCGTTCTCGGGTTCCTGACCCTCGCTCTTGTGATGGCGGCCCATGCGGTCGTGGAAGCGGCGCGCGACTCGCTCTTTCTCACCCGACTGCCCGTAGAGCAGCTCCCGTGGGCGTATCTGGCCATCGCCGTTCTCGCGGTCGGCGCCGCCCAGCTCAACCAGCGCCTGGTCCAACGGTTCAACAAGCGCTGGGTCCTCGCAGTGACCCTTCTGTTGGCGGGGGCGACGAACTTCGGTTTCTGGATCCTTCTCCGTTCCGGCGCGAGCTGGGTCTTTTTCGGTCTCTACATCTGGTCGGGGTTGGCCGCGACGGTGCTCGTAGTGCAGTTTTGGCTGCTCCTGGGCGCCGCCGTCACGGTCACCCAGGCGAAGCGAGTATTCTCGCTGGTGGCCGCAGGCGGTCTGATCGGAGCGACCGCGGGTTCACTGATCGCGGACCTCGGGGTTCGGGTCTTCGACCCTCGCGAGCTCCTGGTAGCGGCAGGCGGCATCCTGGTGGTATCCGCGGTGGTGCCCGCGGGTTGGCGCTTCGTTCCCGACGCCTCGTCGCCGCCGCGACGCAACGAGCGACCCAAAGGGCTCGGCACCTCCTACCTCCGCCGGCTCCTTCTCCTCGTGCTGCTCAGCACCGTCACGCTCACCGGGGTCGACTATCTGTTTAAAGCGGTCGTCGCGGAAAACGTAAGTCCCGAACTCCTTCCGAGCTTTTTTACGCGCTTCTATCTCGGCCTCAACTTCTTCGCGCTCCTCTTCCAAGTCGTGATCAGCGGCTGGATGTTGCGGGTCCTCGGAGTCAACCGTGCGCTCCTGGTTCTGCCTTCGCTGCTCCTCCTGTTTCTCGGTTCCATGGCCGCGTTTCCCGCCGCCCTCCTCCCCGTTCTGCTGATGAAGGGCGCCGACGGGGCGCTCCGTCACTCGCTCCATCGCACCGCGACCGAGGTGCTTTATCTCCCGTTGAGTGCGGACCTCCGAGATCGCTTTAAGGCCATCGTCGATGCGGTGGGCCAGCGCGGCGGCCAGGGCCTCGCCTCCTTGGGGATCCTCGCCGCCGTCTATCTCGGCGCCAACAACCTCTATATCGGCATCGGGGTCGCGGTCCTCGCGGTCGCGTGGCTGTCCTACGCGGTGGGGATCAAAGGGCACTATCTGGATCTGTTCCGCACCAACCTCCGCGAAGGCACGATCCGGACACGGGTCGAACTGGCAGACCTGGACCTCCACTCCCTCGAGGCCATGGTCGCGGCGCTCAACAGCGATCAGGACGAAGAGGTCCTCGCCGCCCTCGACCTCTTTCAAGAGCACGACAAAGTCCCGCTCATCCCGGTGCTCGTTCTTTACCATCCGTCGAAGGAAGTCGTGCTTCGCGCGCTCGAGCTCTTCGCGAGCCACGGCCACAGCGACTTCACCTCGGTCGCCCGACGTCTCCTTCGGCAGGACGACCAGGACATCCGTGCGGCCGCGCTTCAGGCGATCAGTGCGGTCGAGGCGGCGGAGGAGCTCCTCCAGGCCCACGTCGACGACGAGAGCCCACTGGTCGAAGTCACCGCGCTGGTGGCGCTCATCGCCCGCTCGGTCGGCAATGAAGCCGAGCTTCGCCGCACCTTCGATGCCCGCGTTCGTGCATCCGATCCGGCGGTTGTCGTGGCGACCGCCAAGGCGATTCGAATGCAGCGTGATCCGGAGTTTATCCCCGTGCTCCTCGAACTCGCGAGCCACCCGGCGCGCCAGATCCGTCTCGAAGTCGCCCGGGCGATGCTCGCGATGCCGGACCCCGCGTATCTTCCCGCACTCTTGCCGCTTCTTCAGGACGCCCAGAGTCGCCCCGTCGCTCGTCAGGTGTTTCTGGCCCTCGGCGACGACGCGCTGACGTTCCTCGACGAGGCGCTGAGCAACCCCGCGACCCCTCGGGCAACCCGGCGACACATTCCGCGAAGCATCCACCGATTCGAAGCGTCACGCGCCGCGGAGATCCTGATGAAACATCTGAATCAGGAGAACGATGACGCCGTGCGATTCAAGATTCTGCGCGGCCTCGGTCGATTGGTCTCGGAGCATCCTGACCTCGCCCTCGATCGACAGGCGCTTCGGCGAGCGTGTGAGCGCACCGTGCACCGGTGGATTCGCTCGCTCGCCTACCGGCTCGCGACCGAGCAGGCCCACCGGGACGACCCGGCCCTCGAGACCACCGGAGGCACACTGCTCCTCGTCCTCCTCAAGGAACAAGAACGGTCGCTCCGGCAGTGGCTGTTTCGGATTCTCGGATTGATCAACCCCGGCGAGGACTTCGAGCTGCTCTATCAAGGGTTACGGCGTTCGGACCGTCGCGCTCGCGCACAAAGCCGAGAGCTCCTAGAAAACGCGATCAGTGGCGCGCTGCGCGATGCGATCCTCGCGATGGTCGATGATCTTCCGGCAGGGGAGCGGCTTCAACGAGCCCGCGCCGCGCTTGGCCTTTCGGACCGCACGCCGACCTACGAGGAACGACTGCTCACGATGCTGGAAGACCGAAGCGAGACCGTGCAGTCGATCGCCGCGTACCACATTGCGGAACTGGGGCTTGAGACGTTTGCCGACCGGCTCGACGAGGCACGGCCGGGAGAGCCGAGCCACCTCGGCGAAGTGATCGACCGGGCCCTCGGGGTGTTGTCGATCCCTCCGGGAACTCTGAAGGGCGAGTCGAGTGCGGTCTGACTTTGCGCCGAATCGCCGGCCCGCGCGGATCGGGCGCGTCCAGCGGATGCTCACGCTTCGAACCTTTGGTTGGTCCGATCTTCCGACGGACCTCCTCGCGGTGCTCGCGGAGTACACCACCGAGCGTTCGTTCCGAGCGAATGAAGTCGTCTTCAAAGCGGGGCAGACGCCAGACGAGATCTACTTTGTGGTGAGCGGAGAGGTCGAGGTTCGCGGAGAGAGCTTTTCGCGCCGACTCGGTCCGAAGACTGCGGTCGGCGGCCTCTCGGCCTACGCGGAGGAGGCGATGACGTTCGATGTGGTGGCGGTGGCCCCCACGATGACCCTCGCGCTCGCCGTCGACGACAGCTACGACATCTTTGAAGACCACTTTCCAATCCTCAAAGCGGTCCTCATGGCGCTCAGTCGGGAGACGAGCGAGCTCCGCACGCGGCTCGGGCCGGCCGCGGGGTTTTCAAACGAGATCCTCGACGACCCTCCCGACGGCGGAAAGCTCGACCTCGTGCAACGGATGGCCGCGCTCTACCAGGCGCTGCGTTTTGCCCGCGCCCACCTCGAGTCGATCGCTGACCTCGCCCGGGAGGCCCGAGAGGTGCGCTACGCCGCGGGCTACGTCCTCTGGCGCGAGGGCGACGCGGCGGACTACATGCTCGTGATTATCCGGGGCAAGATCGACTGCACGACCGAGGCGGGGCAACAGTTCTCCCTCGGGCCAGAGGACGCCGCGGGAACCGCGGCGAATCTCGCCAAGACGCCTCGCTGGTACAAAGCAACGGTTTCGCGTGACCTGGTGGCGCTCCACGTTCGGCACGAGTCGTTCTACGACATCCTCGAAGATCGTTTCGAACTCGCGATGGAGGTGGTGACCGGTCTGTCCCGGTTCGTGCTTTCCCTGGTGGAACAAGCACATCCCTTGGCAAGCGCGAGCTCTCTCGAAGCCGGCGAGGAAGAGGCGTCTGCCGGGGAGGCGCGCCCGGCGGGCTAGTCCTTGTGGTCCGCGTCGTCTCCGTCCTCGGAGCCAGCTCCTTCGGAGCCGCCGGCATCTCTGTCTTCGGAGCCGTCTTGTCCGGCCGCCGCATCTTCGTCGTCGGCATCTTCGTCGTCGGCAGCGTCTTTGCCTTCCGAGCGGTCTCGGTCTTCCGCTTCACCGTCGGCTGCCGCTTCGCCCTCGGCTTCGGCG
>JBCCZL010000433.1:0-8810 GCA_039187775.1 Myxococcota bacterium | reverse complement strand
TCGATCGACTCGCCGGCGATGGTCCAGCTCCAGACCCCGGCCGAGTAGATGGGGGCGGGCCCAAAGAACGGGTGCACGGAGGGAAACTCCTCCCGAAGGATGGCTTGGGTTTCGCGGAACAGTCGCACCGTGAGGAATGGCGACTCGCTTTGAAGCGCAAAGATGCCCCCAGGTCGCAGCACGCGACGAACCTCGTGGTAGAACGCCCGGTTGAACAAACCCTCGCCCGGGCCTACCGGGTCGGTGCCGTCGAGGAGCACCGCGTCGTAGCGGGCGTCCGGGGATTCCTTCACGAAGCGAATCCCGTCGTCGATCCGGAGGTCGAGGCGAGGATCGGTCCAAGCGCTCCCGATGGAAGCGAGATGCTCTTTGCACGCTTCGACAACCACGCTGTCGATCTCCACCATCACGACCGAGCTCACCTCCGGATGGCGCAGCACTTCTCGGACGGTGCCCCCGTCTCCGCCCCCGATCACGAGGACATCGCGGGGCGCCGCAGCGAGGAGGAGGGCGGGGTGCGTCAGCATTTCATGATAGAAGAACTCATCTCGCTCGCTCGTCATGAACACGCCATCGATGACCAGCACCCGACCCATCGTCGCCGTGTCGAGGATTTCGACGTGCTGGAATTCACTCCGCCCTTCGAAGAGTCGCTCCTTCACCGAGAGCGCGAAACGGACTTCGTTCTGGTAGGTTTCTTCGTACCAATCATGGCTCATCAATGGACCTCGACGTTGTTCCTCGGTGGAGGACGCCGGTGGTAGCACGGTCAGCGCGACGACGCGACGTCATGAGCGCAGTGAATCCCGCTCTTCTGGCTCTCTTCCTGGGCATGGGGTGCGGCGACGCCAGCGATCCGAGTCCGCCCCCGTCCGATCCGCCGTCGGTCCCGGTGTCCGCCGTCGGCCGGGTGGTCACCACCGAGGAGCGAGTTGGAGAGGAGGAGACCTACCGGCTCTACCGGTTTTCGGTCCGCCTCCCGGAGGCGCAGCTCGGGATCTCTGATCTACGGTTTCAGAAGACGCTGCCCACCCTCCTCCGCGAGAAGAATGCGGAGCTGGTCGTCAACGGTGGATTCTGGGATCGGGACCGTCGTCCGGAAGGCCTCGCGGTCTCTCGGAGCGAGGAGCTCTATCCGTACGATCGGGACCTGGGCGGCGGCATCCTTGCGATCAGGAACGGTCGAGCGGAGCTTCTTGACGGGGAGTCGGCGCCGCCGTCGGGAGCGGATTTTGCGGTGCAGGCGAGGCCCCGCCTTGTGGTGGATCGGCAACGGAACATCGCGACCGACGACGGGAAACGGGCGGACCGCACGGCGCTCTGCATCCGGGACCGGGGGGAGACGCTCGAGGTCATCATCGCCCGTGGCGAGGGGGAGGACCGAAAGGATGGACCCACGCTTTATCAGTTCGCCGACCGACTCGTCCGTGCAGGATGCGAAGGCGCACTCAATCTCGACGGTGGCTCGTCGACCGGCGCGGCGTGGCGGGAGGACGGCCAAGTTCGGAGCCTCGAGCCCCGGACGCGATTGCGGCTCGCGGTGGTGATCGGAAGCGCATCCCCGCCGGAGGCTCGGTGATCAAGCGGGGCTTGGTGGTGGCCGGAGGGCTGGTGGGAGCGCTCGTCCTTCGGCTGGTGATCCCTGCGGTCGGCCAACCCGAGCCGGTCGTTCCGGTCGAAGAGATCGGCGATCTTGTGGTCAATGAGACACGGGCGGCCCAGTCTTTGAGTCGCTACATCCGCTTCGATACGAGCACTCCTCCCGGAATCTCCGCGGAGGAAGAACCGCCCTTCATTTCGTATCTCGTCGAGACGTACGTCGAGCCCCTTGGTCTTCGGCACGAGGTGCTCGCGGGCCGATCGCTTCTGGTGCGGTTCGGTGGGTCGAGCGGTGCGAATCAGGAGCCGGGGGTCTTGTTTCTTAGCCATTCGGACGTCGTCCCGGTGGCGGACAATGAACGGGAGGCCTGGACGCATCCGCCGTTTTCGGGCGCGATCGAAGATGGCTACGTGTGGGGGCGAGGGGCCCTCGACAACAAGGGCTCAACGATCTGCGCTTTCGAAGCGATCGCGGCGTTGAAGGCACTTGGCCTTGCGCCGCGGCGCGCGGTGCGGCTGCTCGTGGTGCCGGACGAAGAAATCGGCGGCGTCGAAGGGGTCGGTCGGGTGCTCGAGGACCACGCGGATCGGTTGGGTGACCTTCACGCGGTATTCGACGAAGGGTCGTTCATTCTGCCTGACCTCGTGCCTGGGCAGATGGTGAGCGCGGTGGCGGTCGCCGAGAAGCGCTTTATCAACCTGCGCCTGACGGTTCGCGGCGAGGCCGGCCATGCCAGCATGCCGAAGCCGCAAAGCGATGCGCCATCAGTGCTCGCGCGGGCCCTGGGTCGGCTCGCCAACTTCAAGGCCCCGCCTCGGCTGACTCCGCCAGTGGAGCGGTTTCTCGACCGGATGGGTGACAACGCGGGCTTCGGGCAGCGCCTTGCGCTTCGAAACCGCTGGCTGTTCGAATCCACGATTCGGCGGACGCTCGCCCAGAAGCCCGCCTCGGACGCGATCATGCGCGACACGGTGTCGCTCACCATGCTCGAGGGAGGGGTCAAAGCGAACGTGGTACCCGCGGAGGCGTCGGCGGTCCTCAACCTGCGGCTCCTTCCGGACACCGACCTCGAGTCGTTCCTTTCGCTGCTTCGAGCGGTGCTGAGCGATTCTCAGGTGGAGATCGAAGTCCTGCAGGACTGGGGGGCGACGCCAGTGGCACCGATGGAGGGCGACGAGTGGGACATGCTCGAGCGGATCTTGACGCGCGCGGTTCCCGAGGCGTTTGTGACGCCGTCGATGACTCCCGGCACGATGGACGCCCGCTACTTCGCGCAGCGCGGAATCCCCACATATCGATTCATCGGATTCACGGTCGACGCGCAGGAGCGGCGGTCGATCCACGGAATCAATGAGCGGGTGTCGATTGCGAACCTCGCCCAAGCGATCCGCGTCTACGCGTACTTGATGCGGTTCTACTGAAGACGCCGGGCAGCTCGCAGCGGTGCTGGACTATTGACGGTCCTGTACGTCGGCGATGATGGTGCCTTGAAAGCGGACCGGCCGAGCTCGCTCTCGAATGGGGCGCTGGTTCGGGCCGGCTTGCATCACACTCTCCAGCGCGAGCACCGTTCCGTTTTCGACCCGGAGCTCGGAGGCGACTTCGACTCCGCGGGCGGCGTCGTCGAGGACATAGTCCTCCGCGGTGGCAAGCAGGATCCCGTCGGGTCGATTCGAATCGGCCATGGCGTCGGTGCGCTCCGCTGGGGTCGGGGCATCCTCGTGCACGTCGAGTGCGAGAAGAGTGCCATTGGCCGCCCGAACGAGCGCTGCACCGGCCGGGTCTCGTTCCGCCGGCGCCTCCAACGGCTCCGAATCCTCTTGCCAGGATGCTGCACGAATCAGTCGAGCGGTGACGGAGGCAAGGCGCGCGCGGTTGGTTTGGCGCTCCGCCCGAACCGGGTGTCCCCGGCCGTCCTGCCAGTAAAAGACGGCCTGCGACGCGGTCGGCATGGCCACTGAGAGGTGGTACCGGACGCCTTCGGCCCGAGGATCGGCCAAGCCGATCACCGGCACACCAAGCTGTCGAGATACGCGTTGACGCAGGTTCCGAGTCATGGACGCGTTCATCCCGTCGGTGATGAGAACCACCGGCCCGTCGAGGGCCGGGGCGCGCGCCGGCAAGGTGAAGGAGACGAGAGCCAACGTCAGGATCGCGCAAACGATCGGCCCGGGTCGCATCACCACGATTGCAGTCCACCACAGCGGAGGTGGAGAGTCAAAGCGCACCCTCCTTACATGTGTGCCAAGAGGAGCGTCCGACCTGCAGCCTACTCCTGGCCGTACAAACGTGCTCGTGCGCCGACACCAGCCACCTGCACGAACTACGACCTTATATGTCTGCGAGCAGGGCGCACGAGCACGTCTCACGCGTGTTCTATGGGAACTCGGGAGTTCAGCTGGCGTCGCGGTAGTGGGGGACCCAACCGCTTTGGTCTTTGAATAGTCGGACGCAGCGGATGTTCTGCGCTTCGGTCAGCATGAATCGGTGATGGCGTCGTTCGGGCACGACGATCAGATCACCGGACTCGACCTTCACGCGCATCCAGCGATCGTCGCGAGAACGGATATCGAAGATTCCCTCGCCTTCGAGCACAAAGCGCACTTCGTCCTCTTCGTGAAGATGCTCGTCGACGAACTTCGCGCAGATCGCGTCGAGGTTAGGGGTGGCTGGAGATAGCGCCACCTCATCCTGCGTGATGTAGCCCCGCGAGTCCTTGAGGACGTCGAGCGGCCCCTGGAACCCTGCCGGCTCGGTGGGGAGCTCTTCGAAATGGACGCCCTCCCCGCGAAGTTCTTCCGCGCTGATCGGATGGGTAGGTTCTTTATCTAGCCAGTGGGCCTGCATCACGAACTCCTTCGATGTTCCGGGGTTGCTAGGAGACGAGCTCACGTTACGAGGGCGGTCGCGCTGCAGGATCGAACCCGAGCTGCCGCATCTTGATCGCCGCTTCGAACAGATAGTCGTAACACTCCGCCTGAGTCTTGGCCTGCACCCAGTCCCGGCCCCACACATACACCCCGTGGCGGCGAACAAGGACCGCCTGCGACCGGGGATGACTCTCGATCGCCTCCGCCATCGCCTCCGCAAGGTCGCACTCGTGGGCCGTGTTCTCGATGATCGGAATCGTCAACTCGTCGTGATAACCGGTGCCCTGAATCCCCTTCATCATCTCGAGGTGGGTCACCCGAAACACTTCGTCGAAGAGGAGCGTCACGAGCATCGCGTTGACGCTGTGGCTGTGAAGGACCGCGCCGGCGTCCCGCAGCCGAAACGCGTTGTAGAAGAGCGGCGCGCATGCGCTCACCCTGGCGTCGCCGTCCGGGGACTCGAGGACATCGCCCTCCGCGTCGAGCACAAACAGATCTTCCGGAGCGAGCCGCTCCTTTTGTACTCCGCTCGGAGCCATGTAAACCCGTCCGCCTTCGCGGATACTAATTCCGCCACCCGTGCCGGAGACCCAGCCCATGCCGTAGAACTGACGGCAAAGATCGACAATGATCGAGCGAGGATCGCTCGGAGACCCGGAGGGTTTCGAGCCCATGGGATTCGTCGGAGATTCGAGAACTGTCACAAGGTGCCTTTTGGCCCGCCAAGGCCCACGGCCCTGACTCGAGATAGCAGCGTAACCTAAGCAAGCCGATCGGCGGCCGCAAGCCGGCATGACCATCGCCAGCGCGCCAACCATTGGTTACCTTCGTGGGATGGAGGTGGTGGTCCTCGGAAGCGGAAGTCGAGGGAACGCCTATCTCTTCCGCAGTGGCGGCACCTCGGTCTTGGTCGATGCCGGGGTCCCGCCGAAAGCCCTCCGAGCGCGCTTTCACGACGCCACCGGGGACGAGCTCCGGCTCGACGCGGTCGTTCTGAGCCACGGTCACAACGATCACGCAGGGTGCGCCGAAGCGACGGCCCGTGCGTTCGAGGCACCGTTGTACATGACCCGGAGCACCGAACGCGCGCTCCGGCCGGCAAGCGACATCCGCGTCAAGCTCTTCGCTCCGCGCGCGGGATTTCGGGTGGGTGCGCTCGATCTTTTTCCCCTGCCGGTTCCGCACGACGCTCCTCAGGTGGCCCTCGTCGTCGAACACGACGGCCGGCGTGCGGGCCTCGCCACCGACCTCGGACACGTTCGGGCCGATCTGGTGGGTCACTTTTCTGGCTGCAGCACAGTGCTCATCGAGAGCAACTACGATCCGCAGCTTCTCGCGTGCAGCCCGTATCCCGCCTCGGTGCAGGACCGCGTGTCGAGCCATCGAGGGCATCTCTCGAACGGACAGGCCGCAGGGTTGATTCGACAGCTCGATCGAGGCCTTCGCACGGTGGTGCTGGTGCATTTGTCGGAACAGAACAACGAGCCTGAACTGGCCGCCGCGTGCGTCAAAGACGCACTCCAAGGCCGCCGCATCGACATCCGCGTCGCCCGAGGCAGCCAACCGCTCCGAGTTCCCGTGTCGGTCGCGCCCCACCAAATGCGCCTCGACTTCCGCTAGCCCGCATCGGTCACCAGAGGTGATGGATCGCGTTCGAAAGTGCTGGATTCCCGGGGACCTCGGACGGGAAGACGCCGCAGCGGTACTCGACGTACCGCGAGGACGGCTGGAGGGAGAAGGCCGGGGAGAAGGCCCGGGAGAAGGCCGGGGGAATGCTGTGCTTTCGGGCGCGAGACACGCCGACTGGTGACCGATGCGGGCTAGCCCGTTCGGATTTCAAACGCACGATTCCGGGGGCCGAGAGATGGGCACGTGCGACGTGCTCGAGCCCGGCGACGGGCTCGTTTCTCAGAGGAAGACCATCCGCGCGAGCAGAAAGAGCACCGCGGAGAGGATCGCCGCAAACGGGACGGTGATAAACCAGCTCGCGACGATGCCCTTCACCACCTGGGCGTTTATCGCGCCGATGGAGCGCGCGAAGCCGACCCCGACTACCGAGCCGACCAACGTGTGGGTTGTGCTCACCGGGAGGCCGAGCTTGCTCGCGAGAACAATGGTCGTCGCCGCGGCAAACTCCGCGGTAAAGCCCCGCGACGGCGTCAGCTCCGTGATCTCTTCGCCGACCGTGCCCATGACTTTGTAACCGTAAGTCGAAAGACCCACCACGATGCCGATGCCGCCGATGAGGAGGATGTGGATGGGCACCTCGACCTCGGCCTGAATCCCGTCCTTGACCGCCGAGAACACCGCGGCGAGTGGACCCACTGCGTTGGCGACGTCGTTGCTTCCGTGGGCAAACGCCACCAGACAGGCGGTCATGATCTGAAGCACCGTAAACACCCGCTCGGTTTGCTTCAGGCTTTCTTCGGTCTCGAGCGTGCCCGCCTCTCGGGTTAGCCGTCGGAAGATCGGCACCGAAAGCACCGCCACCCCCGCCCCGATCGCGAGTGCCACGATCAGTGCCGTCCCGAACGGCAGGTCGAGCTTGAGGGGTTTCAGGCCCTTGAACATCAGCGCCATCGCGAGAATCGCGAAGATTGGAAACGTCATGAGCGGGCCCATCACCCGCATGCGGGCAAGCGGCGCGTCGGTCGCTAAGACGTAACGTTTGAGCGTGAGAAACAGGACAAACCCGATGAATCCGCCCATCACGGGAGACACCACCCAGGAAGCGGCGATCTTGCCCATCATGAACCAGTTGACGGCGCCGAAGCCTCCGGCGACCACGCCCATTCCCCCGACCGCGCCGACAATGCTGTGAGTCGTCGACACCGGCCAGCCGAAGTAGGTCGCAATGTGCAGCCATATCGCCGCTGCCAATAAGCAGCAGGTCATTCCGACCGCGAGCACCATCGCATCGCCTCCGAGTGCGTCGATGTCGATGATGCCCTTGCTGATCGTCTTGGTGACCGAGCCCCCCACAAGGAGCGCGCCACCGAACTCGAAAATCGCGGCAACGATGATGGCGCGCTTGAGGGTAAGAGCGCCGGAGCCCACGGAGGTCCCCATCGCGTTGGCCACATCGTTGGCGCCGATGTTCCACGCCATGTAGAGGCCGGTGATCGTTGCGATCGCGAGCAGAATGGTAGTCGGGTCCATGGTGTGCTTCAGCCGGGGCTCTGTCCTACCGCGCTCCGTCCTACCGGGCCAGGAACAGCCGGAACTGATCTCCTACGTTTTCGGCGTGATTGGCAATATTGCCCAGGGCCTCGAGGATGCGAAGCCACATGGAAATGGCGACTGGCGAAAGCTCGTCTTCCAGCGCGAACAGCTCCTTTGCGAGCTGATCTTGGAGCTTGTCGGCATCGTGCTCTTGCCGAGCGATCTCTTCGATGAAGAGCCGCGCGTCCTGGGCCGGGCGGCCAGCAAACGCCGATCCGAGCATCGGCTCGAGGGTCCCCACAAGGGCGCCCGCGGTCCGAGTGGTCGCCACCGTCTGATCGGTAAATTCTCGCAGGAGGCCGCTCATCGAGTGAGGCACGGTCATACGACGGAGCGTCAGGAGTACGCCGACGTCTTCGGCGGAGTCCGCGATCGCATCGAGCTGGGTGACCAGCTTGAGCACGTCGCGACGGTCGACGGGAAGAAACAGTCGGACCGGCATCGCGGAGCGAACTTCGTTCTTGGCTGTGTCGGCAGCGGCTTCGAGCTGGCTAATGTATCGCGCCTGCTCGCGAACTCGGCCCTGCTCATCGGCGATGAGAAGGTCGATGAGCTCGGGGATCTCCGCGGTGCAGAGGCTCACCCGCCCCATGAGCTCGACGATGCCTTTGAAGGGGCTCTTTCGAAAGAGGCGGGCAAGCGGAATACGCATCGTCGACATAGGATTGATTCGGGGAGTGCTGCCCCTGCCAGATCCAGCCCACCCGGGAGACGGAAGCGCACGCTATCGATGTGACGAGGAGGTGACAGGAATGCGTCGGAAGCGAAGATCCTGACTCATTCCGGGGGCTCCCACGCAGTTTTCCAAGTGCCCTGAGCTTCCGCCGCGTCGAGGAAGGCGCGGTAGTAGGGGTGACTCGAGAGGGTGGCGCCATCACCGACCACCAACAGGTGCCGTCGCGCTCGAGTGAGGGCCACGTTCATCCGGCGGACATCCCCGAGGAAGCCGATCTCCCCATCGGCATTGCTCCGCACCAGGTCAACGACGACGACTTCCTTTTCACGACCCTGGAAGCCATCCACCGTGCCGATCTCCAGGCCTTCAGCGAGGCGCGGACGTAGAAGGTCTCGGAGGAGTCGCACCTGGCCATCGTAGGGAGCGATGAGCGCCAGCGACG
>JBCCZL010000432.1:0-8811 GCA_039187775.1 Myxococcota bacterium | reverse complement strand
GCGCGTGGAGACGGTGAGAAGCCTCTTGCCGTCCGGGGAAAACGCGAGCCCGGCGGAGCCCGACTTCCACTTCTTCCGAAGCGAGCCGGTGGCGACGTCGTAGAGGTGCACGCGGTTCTTGCCCCCCACCGCGAGCATCGAGCCGCCGGGCGAGAAGGCGAGCGAGTTCACGATCAGCCCGGCGTCGATGCGGCGGACGAGGCGCAGCGAGAGCGGATCCAAGAGGGCGACCGTCCGGTCCCGCGCCGAGCCGCCCGTCGCCAGGAGGCGGTCGAGCTGCATCGCGAAGACGTAGCCGTCGTGCGCCCTGGTGCGCAGCAGCTTCTTGCCGTCTCGGGCGTTCCAGAGCGTCAGGTAGCCCTCGGTATCGACGGCGATGGCGCGCGCGCCGTCCGCGGTGAGCGCATACTTCCACAGCGGCCCGCCGCCTTCGATGCGACGCGCCGGCTTGTCGAACGGATGCTTCCAGACGAGCAGCGTCTTCTTCGGCCCCATGCTCAGCACCGTCTTGCCGTCCGCCGACCAGGCGGCGGAGAACGCGACGACCGGGTTGACCTCCTTGTGCTTCACCACGATGCGGCCATCGAGCTCCGCGATCGTGAACGTGTTTCCCTTGCCAGAGAAGAGCAGCCGCTGCGACGTGGCGTCGAACCGCACGTCGTGCACGGTGCTCCACGTGGGAATCGTGCGCACGACCTTCTGCGTCCCCGCGTCGACGATCCGCAGGGAGTGGTCCGACCCGAAGGCCCACCACTTTCCGTCCGGCGACCACGCCGCGCAGTAGGTGCCGTCCCCGGCGCACGCCGCCGAGGCGAAGAGGAGGAGGATCCCGATCCGCATGCAGGGAGCGTAGGGCCGGGCGAGCGCGGGGCGACGCAGTTGTGCTTATCGAATCGATTCGAGATCGAGGACGACGTCTTCGGTGCCGGCGGGAATGACCGTGCGGCGCAGCGACTTGGGATAGCTGCCGACGTAGATCGCGAGGGCGTCGGTCGGAATCTGGACGCGACGCACCTCGAGCGGCACTCCGAGCAAGGCCCCGTCTTCGATGCGCATCATGACGAGGTCCGCCTTGGTCGCAAGCTCGAGCTCCCGTCCGCGACTCAGCAAGATGGTCTCGTCGATGTCGCCCGCCGGGGGCAGGAGGACGGCAACGGGCGCGAATCCCGGGGCCTTCACCGACAGCTTGGCCCGCGCATGCGGCACGCGGTCGAAGCGTGCCACGCCGTTCTCGAAGCTTGCGGCGGCCCCGTGCTGGAGGAACTCCTGATCGGGGTACGGGCAAAGGTAGGCCATCGCACTCACCGCTTGATTCTGCAGTCGCACCGTCACGCTCCTTCCCCGGGAGAACGCGACCTTGCCCAGGTCGATGTCTTCGTCGCCATCTTTGACCCGGCGAGCCTTGAAATGAATCGGAGCGAACCCCTTCGACTCGAGCGACGCGATCAGGAAGCCACCTCGCCGCGTGTACGACTGCGCGAAGTAAGCTTGCGGATTCATGTTCAGACGTGAGTCTCTGGAGAGCCACAGCCTCGCGGGCCCCTCGCGAATCGGCTCGTCGGCCCATGCGAACTCGAGCTGCGCCTCCTGATCCACCTCGACCTTGAGGGTGCCGCTCTCGAACTTGCGAAGCGTGACCTCGACTTCGCCATCCCCAATCTCGACGACCACAGGCTCCATGAACCAGCCCAGTTCGAATTGGGCGAATCTCTCGCCGCTCAGTTCGCTCACCACGGCGACCTGATATCGCCCCGCCGCAAGCCTCTCCACACGAAAGCGTCCCTCCTCGTCGGTGACGAATTGCCCCCACTTGCGCACATCGATCCGGCTGGGCACTCCGATCGGTGCGACGCCGATCTGATAGTCGGCCAGCGGCTCGCCGCGCGTATTCTCCGCGCGGCCGACGAGCACGCCGAACTCCGCGACGGTGATCTCGTACCCGTCGATCTCCTCCGCCACGCCGACGTCGATCACCTTGCCGAGCGCGCGAGCGCGGCTTGGCTCCTCGACGGTGTAGTAGGTCGCCGACCAGCGGCCCTCCGGTACGGCATCGAGGACGAAGCGGCCTTCGCTGTCGACGATCGCGCGGCAGTTCGCCATCTGGACGACCCCGGAGGTCACGCCGACAACGAGGCCCGCCACCTGCGCGTCCCGCCGCAGCTCGAACGGCCCGACCTCCGCGTCCTGCCCCGGCTTGACGAGCACGGTCGCCTCCTCGTCGCGCGCGCCGGAGGCGCTCACGGTGATGCGCAGTTGAGTCTCCTTCGTGACGAAGAACGGGTCGCTCTCGAAGCGACCGTCGCGTCCCACCACCGTCGTGCTGCGCGGCCTGTTCCCGGAGCCGAGGTACTCGACCTGGAAGAGCTCCGCCTCGCGCACCGTGCCGCGAAGCCGCGACACGGGGTGGAGCGGAATGTCGGCGCCCTCGGCGTACTCCGCTGCGTCTGTGCTGCTGAGCCAGACCGAGCTCCCCTGCCCACCCGCATCAATCCCGAGCTCGCCCATGCCGACGCCGTCCTTGAACGCGATCACGAACACGCTCGGAAAGAAGCCGATGCGGAGGCGGTAAACGCCTTCCGCATCGGAGGTGCCCGACTGATAGCCCGCCGTGACCGTGGCGCCCGGCACCGGCGCGCCGTCGCGGTCGAGCACGCGGCCCGACACGAGTGCGCCCGGCTGCAGCTTGGCCAGGAACTCCGTCGGCGGCTTGCCATCGGCTTGGATGCTGAAGACGCCGGGGCCGTAGTCCGGGTGCACGACACGCCCCGAAATCGTCATGGACGCGAGCGGCAGCCCATCGAAACGCGCGCGGCCGTCCTTGCCGCTCACGCGCACGCGCTGCAGCTCGGGGTCGACGTCCTGCCGGCCTTCCGCGCGCTCGTGAAAGCTCGCGTAGCGGAGCAGCACGCGGGCGCCGGCGACGGGTTGCTCGTCGGGTCCCTGCACGAGAATGGTGAGCGGTGGCGCGGTCGGGCCCGACGGCGGCGGCGACGACCCTTCGGCCCGCGTGCGCCACGTGGCCCCTTCGGGCACGTCCACCCAGCCCTGCGCGTCGCTCCGCCCGATCGAGATCCAGCGGCCGTCCTCGAACACCTCGATGATCCGTCCGCGCAACGGCGCCGCATTGTCATCGACGATGCGATGCCGCTCCCGGGGCGGCGGGACTGGTTCCAGCTTCGGCTCGTGTTTCCGCTCGGCGGTCGCACGCTCGGGCGCGCGGCGCGGCGCCTCGGGCGCCTGCAGGTACCAGAACGCCAGCGCGCCGACGAGCAGAAGACCCACGACGCCCAGCCACCTCATGCCCGCAGGCTAGCAGGTATGCTGCCCGCATCATGCTGACGATCCTCGACATCGGCGCGCCGAACGTGATTGGGCTGGAGATCGACGGGAAGATCGAGATCGACGACATCAACCGGGTCAAGACGGTCGTCGAGGAGCAGCTTCAGAATCACGACAAGCTGCGCATCTACGTCGAGCTGAACGAGATCGGCGGGATCTCGCTCGAGGCGCTCTGGGAAGACCTCAAGCTCGCGTTCGGCAACTGGAGTCGCTGGTCGCACAAAGCAGTAGTCAGCGACAAGGAGTGGCTCACCGGCTTCACCGAGGTCGCCGACAAACTCTTCCCCTCGATCCACGTCAAGCACTTCACCTGGGATCAGAAGGAAGAGGCGCGGGCGTGGATCCGAACCGAACCCGTATGAACTTCGGGCGCTGCGGGTCGTAGTGCACCGTCTGCGCCGGGTGGCCGGGCGCGCGGACGTCGAATTCGAGCGAGCCGAACGGCACCGTGTCGAGGGAGAAGCGCCCTCGCGCATCGGTGTACGCAACGAGGTCGGGGAGATGCCGACGTCGCAGACGAATTTCGGCGCGGGCCGCTCCCTCGACGACGCCGTCGACGAGGTTCCCGCGTGAGAGGGAGAGCCCCGCCCAGTGCGCCAACGGATCGATCGGCACGACGCGCACAAGAGGCTGCCAACCTTCTGCCTCGAACACGACGTGTTTCACGCCTGCGCGCTCGAATCGAAATCGGCCGTCCGCCCCGATCTCGAGTACGGCCTGCGACGTTCCGTGCAGAGTGGCGCGAAGTCCGGGCACAGGTTGAATCGAGCCGGCGATGAACCGCGGATCGGGCAGCCGCAGCTCGTGCCGGTTGAGTCCCGGCTGCAGCTCGAGCTCGATCGGCTCCATCACGTCGTCGACATCGAAGTACCCGTCCTTCAGGAAGTCCGCACGGGGGATGGCGATGAAGTAGGGCCCGGGCACGAGCGCATCGATCCGAAACCTCCCGTCGCGATCGGTCTGGACATGGCCGCCGCGCCGATCGCGACGCAGGTTCTCACGGTCGTAGGTTCGTTCGGTGCAAATCACCAGCGTGGTCAGCGCGACCGCACGCCCGTCGTGCTCGAGCAGCACGGCCTCCAGGGACGCGTCGGGACGTGCCTCGATACGGTAGCCGGTCCGGTGTTCACCGGGCTCGAGCGTGATCGCGGGTCCGAACGCGACGAGTCGATCGAAACGGCCCTCCAGGGCGATCCACTTCGGACGATGGACGCCGGGCCGCAGCTCCTTCGCGGTCACGAACGTGCCATCGCGTTGAACCGCGGCAATCGGATTGATGATGTTGGCACCGGTCAAGGGGCCGATGACCTGCCCGGAGAGATTCGCGCCGGCAACCCTTGGCGGAGCCGACGGGAGCGTGACGAGTCCGAAGTCGGTGTCGTCACCCGGCTCGATGCGCACCACGATCTCGTGGCTCGAATGCGACTCGGACCGGAAGGCGACGCGAATCCGGCGAGGAAAGCGCGTGAAAAACGGGTCACTCACGACGGACCCGTCGGATTGCAGCCGAGCGGAGTCCGACCAGCTGCTGCCCTCTCGGTAGAACTCCCACCAAACGTACCCGTCGCGGATCTCCGCGCCATCCGCCCCAACCACACGACCACGCAGCCGCGTGACCGGCCGCAGTTCGAGACGCACCAGCTCGGTGGGCCGAGACCAGAACGACTCGACCGTTTCGGCGACACCGAACTCCGGATGCTCCGCTCGAATCGAACTCGGCGCCCGAGCGTCTGGCGGTAGCGTGAATCGCCCCTCGGCGTCGGTCCGCACCTCTTCTTGCCACCAGCGCACCTGCGCATCGACCACCGGCCGCCCCTCGGTGTCGACGACGACGCCGGTGTGAGACGAGTCCTTCGCGCGCGGCTCCTCTTCGGTCGCGGATGCGCCCATCACGGGAGCCTCGCGGGGCCCTGTTTCGCCAATCATCTCGCGCTCGGCGGACGCAGGAGAATCCGTCTGCGCGCGTCGAAGCCGCGATTCCTCGCCCAAACCCACCACCAGGACGATGGCAGACGTGCATGCGAGCAGGAGAGTAAGTCGTTGCCGAGAGCGGGTTTGCACGGACTGGAGAGCGGAACGAGTTCCGCTACGCCAGCGTACCGGGCGCCCCACCACGATGCGGTGCGTCGCGGGACGACGTCGAGCGCCCGGCGAGCGGCGAGGAGAGCGTCATCGAGCTCGCCGACAAGCTCCTCCTCGACGTCGACCGCAACCAGTTCATCTCGGATCAGTAGGAGGAGGCGCGGGCGTGGTTCCGAACCGAACCCGCAGGATCTTCGGGCGGTAGGTGTCGTACTCGATCCACTGCGACCGGTGGCCGGGCGCCGTCACGGAGAGGCCGACGGGTCCGTAGGGAATCCCCTCGAGCAGGAAGCGGCCGTCGGCGTCGACCTTCGCCTCGATGTTCGGAAGGATCTCGCGAAAGAAGGAGACCATCGCGCCCGGCGCGCCTTCCACGACCCCCTCCACGAAAGTGCCGCGACCGAGTTGAAGCCCCGCGTAGTGCATGTAGCGATCGCCCGACAGGCGCACCTCGAGCCAGCGGTAACCCTCTGCCTCGATCGCGAAGGCCTCCACACCTGTCCTTTCGAACTCGAACCGGCCGTTCTCGTCGATGACGAGCGGGCGCTTCTCCGCACCCAAGATCGTCCCACGCAGTCCAGGCACGACCTTCACGCTCCCCCGCACGAACCGGGGGTCGGGCATGCGCAACTCGACCCGGTTGGCGCCCGGCGCGAGCTCCACGCGCAGGGGCTCCATGATCGCGTCGATGGAAAAGACCTCTCGCTGCAGGAACCGGGCATGCGGGACGGCAACCAGGTAGGGCCCCGAAACGAGCTGATCGATGCGGAACCGACCCTCGCGATCCGACTGCACGTGGCCGCCCCGTCTCTCCCGGCGCAGCTCCCGCACGCCGAAGGCGCTTCGGGTCGAGACGACCACCGTCGTGAGAGGTTGCGGCGTCCCCTCGTGGTCGACGACGACACCCTCCAGCGAAGCCGGCTCCTGTTCGCGGATTTCGTAGGCGCGTCGGTGCTCGCCCGCCTCGAGCGTCAGCGGCGGCCCGATCGCGATGAGACGCTCCCCCTCGGCGCCGAACCCGTTCCATTCCGGTCGAAGCGGGCCAGGCAGGAGGTCCCACGCGGTGGAAAACGAGCCGTCCGCCGCCACGCGAGCCCCGGGCTTGATGACGTTGACCTTCGCAAGCCGGCCGACGACTCGCCCGGAGAGCCGGGCCGCGGGAGGGATCGGACGTGCGGTCAGGACGCCGAAGTCGGTGTCGCGACCGGGCTCCAGAACGACGACCGTTTCCACCCGCTCGTGGGACTGCGAGTAGAACCGCATATAGACGTGCCGCCGGAACCGCGTGAAGAACGGATCGCTGACGACGCTGCCGTCGGGCGCAAGCCGTGCCGTGCCCGACCACCGCTTCCCCTCGCGGTAGAACTCCCACCCGATGTGGCCCTTGCGGATGGCAGCCCCGTCCGTCGTCTGGACGCGCCCGCGCAGTCGCGTCACGCGATGGAGCTCGATGCGGACCCGCTCCTCAGGACGCGAGTTGTAGGTCTCGACCGTCTCCCCGACCCCGTGGACCGGATGCTCCGCCCGGATCCGGCTAGGCGCGCGGACGGCGAACGGCAGCGTGAACCGCCCGTCCGCGTCCGTGCGCACGCGGTCCTCCCACCAGCGCACCTCCGCCTCCGCCACCGGCCGCCCCGCCCCATCGACGACAACGCCGGTATGGGCCGCCCTCCCCACCGGCGGCTCTTCGCCGGAGACGGCCTCACGGCCCTCCGAGCGTTCCGCCGCGCCTGCGGGAGCTGCCCCCGCACGAAGAGGCCGGGAATCGCCGCCAAGCCACGCCCACACCACCACCAGAATGATGGAAGAGGTGCATCCAATTGATAACCGATCTGAGCTGTAAAATTTGGTAAGATTTCTAACCAATTGATAATCTCCTAAGTTTTGTCTATTTAGAAGGAGGCTCAAAATGAAAACATTCTGACAAACATTAAAATATATTTTTCACAATTAGAACAATTCAAAAGGTCCCTTTTCCCTGCATAACCTTGTACCATATAAAACAACAGTGCTACTGGTGTCTGAAAGCTATTTGAAAGTATGGAGTTTTTGACCCACATATTCGAGTTCAGGTTACTTCAAATCACTGATTATGACACAATTCAGTGCATGTACTTTGTTCCAGGAGAGGAAAACTCCTTTCGATGATTTTGGTCATTAGAATCTCTATAGAACTGTGTGTAATATCATATGACTGAAATCCATTGCATTAACATTTAAATTTTAACCGTTTTTTTGTACAACTTTTTACTGCAATGACAGTTACCTGTCTCTATATTTATCAACCAAATTCTCCTCTTCATTCCTTCAAGATGTATTCCCAGATTGTTGAAGCACTTAAATGCCCCTCTGGCACTAATTGGGAACTCCCAGACAACGCAACTCGTCTCCATTCTAACCGCTGTCACCTGACAATCATGTTCTAACATCACTATTGCGTCAGTGGATGATGACACCAGCTCGAGCTCTTTACCATGCAGGTGCAGAGGGATTATGTCCGCCTGGATCTCTTTACCAGTATTTGTATCAAGTTGTGAAATCTTCCATTTTCTTCCATTGAGAAAAAATATTGACCCTTTACCGATCCCAATGGTGTTGGTCTCATTGTTACATACAGATTGCTGAAACATAAAATGGCGAATCATCGCCTGGGTACTCAGATTGATGACTATAATCTCATCTGTTGCTTCATGGCTCAGAAAGTTGTAGTTGGTCCTCTTCAGTACAAACATTAGATTACTGTGAACTTCCATTCTGATCACCTCGTCGTTCCATGCTAACTTACAGTGTTTCACTTCACAGAATGCGCCAGATCTATTCAAACATCGTATAATGCTCGCTCTCCTGTCAGCATTCTGGTAAAAGCAGTTTCTGACTAGAATGTGGTCTTGGTAGGCCCCAATGGACAGTATCATATCGTCATAGTGATAGATAGCAGTCGCTACGAGATTATTAGTAGCTGTAGTAGGATTTGCAGATGCCATCAGCTCTATAAGCAGAAACACATCTATGTGCTTCATTCAGTAGGACTGAGAAGGTATAAAATTATATCTCTATGTCTGTACAGTGTTGAGAAGTAGCGACCACTCCAATAACTGGAAGGTTACTTAGATACAAAAGTACACGTGCACTATAGTTTTAACCAAGCATTCAACTATTATTTTTGCTTCATCTCCTTTCAGTAAAACTGATACAAATGTTACAGTAAAATTTCTTAGCTTCAGTAGCAGTAACTACAGTAGAGTACCATAGTAATATTAAACAGCAAATAAGTCGTTTCTGGGTGGATATACATATACTAAGTGCTTCACTACATAGTATTACATGCAATGTAAACAAGAATCACCCTTATATGAGCCTCTATTTGATACTCACAATATTATTGTCAAG
>JBCCZL010000431.1:0-8828 GCA_039187775.1 Myxococcota bacterium | reverse complement strand
CGGTTCTTTTGAGCCTGAAGCGACTCGACGATCGAGAGGATCGGAATGACAAAGGTCTCCGAGCCCACCCGGACGAGCTGGGCGTCCAAAATCGCGAGGGTCAGCGGAAGCTTGATCATCGTGGTGCTGCCCTGGCCCGCGGTGGACCGAATCATCACGTGGCCGCCGAGCGACTTGATGTTTCGCGAGACCACATCCATTCCCACGCCGCGACCGGAGACGTCGCTCACTTCGGTGGCGGTCGAGAACCCGGGGCGGAACACGAGCTGGTGGATTTCGTCGACGGTTCGGGCGGCGTTTGGTTCGATGAGCCCTTGCTTGACGGCCTTCGACCGAATGCGCTCGGTGTCGAGGCCCTTTCCGTCGTCCGAGATTTCGATCACCACGTTGCCGCTCTGGTGGGCTGCGCGAAGCGTGACGCAGCCTTCGATGGGCTTTCCGGCGGCCTCTCGCTGCTCCGGAGTTTCGACTCCATGGTCAAGGCTGTTCCGAACGAGGTGCACCAGCGGCTCGGAAAGACGCTCGAGGAGGGTGCGGTCGAGCTCGGTCTGTTCGCCGTGGACTTCCAGGCGCACTTCCTTTCCGAGCTTTCGGCTCAGGTCGTGCACCAGTCGGGGGACCCGCTGAAACAGGTCGCTGATCGGGAGCATCCGGACCCGCATCACGCCCTCCTGGAGCTCGCGGGTGTTGCGAGCGAGCTGTCGGAGGCCTTCTCGGATTCGATCGATCTGCGCGATCGTGAGTTGGTCGTCGTAGTCCTCGTCGAGCTCGCCGAGGATCGACTGGGTGATCACGAGCTCGCCGACCATGTTGATGAGGGCATCGATCTTGTCGGTGTGAACCCGAATCATGCTTCGCGGTCCGGGAGCCGCCCGAGGCGTTCCGCCCTTGCTCTTGGGCGCTTCCACAGGCGCGGGCTTCTCAACCTCCTTGGATTCCTGAGGAGCTGCACTCCGCAGCGTCACCTCGAGCTCGCAATCGTCGTCGACCCAGTCGAAGACTTCGCGAATATCGGCCTCGTCGGCCTCCGTCGAGAGGACCATCGCCCACTTCAGGTGGAGACGAACCGGGTCGAGGTCTTCAAGGGACGGCAGTTCGTCGAAGGTGACCGTGGTCTCGAGTTCTCCGAGGCCAGACAACTCTCGGATGAGCCGAAGCGCATCGTTTCCGCGCTCGAGGAAACCTGGGAGCGGCGCGAAACGAATCTCGAACACCTTCGCGCCCGCCGTTCCTTCCTCGACCGCCGGTGCCTCTTCGGAAGACGTGCCGAGCTCAGTTTCGAGCTCTCGCTGTAGCTCGACCACCGCTTCGGCATCGAACTCGACGTCCTCCGAAGCGACAGCGGCGAGCATGTCCCGGAGGTAGTCGACGGACTTCAGGAGAAGCGCGACCGACTCTCGGCTCGGGGATTTGCGACCTTCGCGAAACTCTCCAAGCAGCGCCTCCGCGACGTGAGTGAGGTTGACGATCGCGGTATAGCCGCACGCTCCGGCGCCTCCCTTGATCGAGTGGGCGGCGCGGAACGCCGCGTTGACCGTCTCGGCGTCGCCCGGGTTCGCCTCTAGCGAAAGGAGGTCAGACTCCAGCTGGTCGAGGAGCTCCTCGCACTCTTGCTGGAAAGCGGCCTGGACCGACCGAGCCAGCTGATCGAGGTCGATATCCATGTCAGCTGAGAACCTTCGCGACGGTGGCCAGGAACTTCCGCGGATCGAAGGGCTTGACGAGCCAACCGGTGGCGCCGGCCTGTTTGGCACGCGACTTCTTCGCCGGGTCCACCTCGGTGGTGAGTACGAGGATCGGAATGAACTTGTAGGGTGCGAGCTTTCGGAGCTCGGCCACCAACGTCAGCCCGTCCATCACCGGCATGTTTACGTCAGTCACGACCAGCGAGTACTTCTGTGACTGTGCTTTGGTGAGGGCTTCCTGGCCGTTTTCTGCGGCGGTGACTTTGAAGCCTCCCTGAGACAGGGTGGAGCTGACGAGGCCCCTCATGGATGACGAGTCGTCGACGATCAGCACTTCCTTCACTGGGCGCCCTCCTGAGCTGTGTCTTTTTGAACCGATGTCTGCGGAGCGGTTTCCTGAGTCTCTTGCGGAGCGGCCACTTCTTTAGGGGTGGCCTCGGCCGCGGTGTTCTCAGAACTGGCTTGCGCGTCGCCGCCGTGTGGATCCGATCCGGACCCGAACTCCTCGGTGAGCGCAAGAAGCTTCGTCCCGTCCGCGAATGCTGGAGATGGATTCACGATCGCGAAGGGCCTTCCCTCTCGCTGCGCATCCTTCGCGAGGGCGAGCAGAAGCTGCAGCGCCGCCGCATCGCAACGAGCGACGCTTCCTCCGTCCAAACGAACCGGGCCTCCGCTTCGCAACAGGGTGATCAGTGCTTCCTGCAGTTCCTCGCATGCCGAGAGCACCAGCTCTTCGGGCAGGGGGAAAGGAGATGAAGGAGTCGTTGAACTCGAAACCGCCTCGCTCATGGTCCAATACGTACGACCCGCCCTCCTGCTCCTGAACGGTTGCTAGCGGTTTTCCGCGGTGAAGCCCGGGCTCCAGCGATCTGGCTCACGATCCGAGAATCGGTCCAGAAATCACTAAAGGTCTCGACGCTTGGCGACGTTAGCTCTCCCTGTCCATGTCTTCGGTACTTCGGCTGGAACCAGCTGGCGCGCGCAGTCTCGGGACGCCGGCTCGAACCGCGTTTCGCTCGGTTCGAGAAGATCTCGCCCGGGCCGCGGAGCTCATGAGTACTGCGTACGCAGACATGGGCTCTTCTCTTCGCGCGCTCGAACAGAACGCTCAGTCCACGGCGGAGGTCTATCACCGTTTGGCCAGTACGTTGGCGGATGCCTCGGACGGCGATGGGGAAGGGAACAGCGCGAGCTTTCAGGAGCTCACCACCGCGGTCCTTCAGGGGTTTGTCGACGAGATCATTTCGATCGCTCGCGACGCGGTGACGGTGGCCGATGAACTCGAGGCCGCGATGGCGGAGATGGGCCGCGTCGTCAAGCTTGTTGACCGGGTCAACCGAGGCTCGCTCGCCACGAAACTGGTCTCGCTCAATGCGTCGGTCCAGGCCGCCCAGAGCGGGGACGACAGTGGCAACGACGGGTGGCAGAAGGTGTTTCGAATCTTCGCCAACGCGGTGCGCGAGCTTTCCGAAAGCGCGCAGGTCACGAGCGACGAGATCAGCGAGGCTGCGCTAAAGACGCGCAGCGAACTGAACAAGATGAAGCAAACCGTCGAGCGAATGGCGGCTCGTGATATGGCGGAAGCCCTTGACTCGAAGCGCCGGGTTGAAGCGATCGTGCAGCACCTCGGCGATGCGAATCGCGCGGTCGAGGAGATGGCGACGGAAGCCCGGGCCCAGGTCGCGGTGGCGGTGCAGGCGCTTCAGTTCGACGACATCATCACCCAGCTGATGGGTGGCATCGACGAAAAGCTCGTGGCGCTGGAGGAGGTCCTCATCAAGGTCCTCGAGAGCGCCCACCTTCCGCCGGACCTCGTCGGGTCGCTCCTTGCCGACCTCGAGGCTCTCGGGAGCTTAACCAACCACGTAACCCAGCAGGACACCGACGCCGGCGATATCGAGCTCTTCTAGCCATACCGGCGCTTGCTTCGCAGCAGGAAGTTCATGATCAGCACGCGTGACGAAAACCCGAACCACCGCATCATCTGCGTCGAGGGCCGCTTCGACTATCAGCTTCGAGGCGATTTCCGAGAGGCCTATGCGAACGTGCAGCCATCGATGCGAACCATCGACGTCGATCTTCGCCGCGCAAGCTATCTGGACAGTGCGGGCCTCGGGATGCTGCTCCTTCTCCATGAGTTCATGGTCGGTCGAGAAGGCGAGGCTCGAATCATCAGCCCGGCCCCGGCGGTGAAGGAGCTTTTGGACGTGGCGCGCTTCGACCGCTACTTCCAGATCTGCGCCGAGCCGGAGGAGTAATGATCGACGCGTCGCCCGAGAATGCATCGCTCTCCGAGCGGATTGCGGTTTTCGCCGCGGACCTCGATGAGGACTCGCGCCGGAGTCTTGAAGCGCTGGCCGCGGAGGTGCGCGAAGTCGAGTCCGAGCGACAGTTCTTCCGTCAGATCGTGGAACGGGTTCGCGAGGCGATCATCGTGACCGATGCGGACATCGATCGGCCGGGGCCCCGAATTCAGTTCGTCAACCAAGGGTTCTCCGATCTGACCGGCTACCGCGCGGAAGAGGCGATCGGGGGGAGTCCGCGGATTCTTCAAGGCCCGCGGACCGACCGAAAGACCCTTGCGGCACTCCGGATGGCGCTGGAAGAGCGCCGTCCGTTCACGACGGAGCTCGAGAACTACTACCGCGACGGCCGGACGTACTGGATCGAGTTCAGCGTTGCGCCAATGGTCTGCGGCGGCCGGGACTATTTCGTTGCCATCGAGCGCGATGTCACGCAGCGAAAGCGGATGGAAGAGGAGCTCCAGGCGGCCAAGGCCCGCGCAGAGCACGAGAACGCGCTGCGCAAACAGGTGCTTCGTGGGCTCTCGAGCGACTTTCGGCGTCCGGTGCACAATATGCTTGGTCTGGTGGAGGCCGTCGAAGGAGGGTTCGATCCGTCAGGAGAGACTTTTCGACTGCTCCGAGCCAGCGCAGAGGAGCTTCACCAGTTGGTAGAAGACCTGCTCCTCCTCCATCAGGCCTCGCCGAGCAACGAGCCGACGGCGGCGCCCGACATCGCGGATGTCTGCGCCGAAGCCATGGCCCGGGTACGCCACGAGGCGACCCTCGCCGGGGTTCAGCTTCGGTTTGTGGGTCCGCGCGATCCGCAGGCGGTGTTCGCCGATCGAGGACTCCTCGCCGATGCGGTGGGTCGAGTGTTGGAGAATGCGGTACGCGCTTCGCGAACTTCCCAGGAGGTCTGCCTACGGTGCGAAGTCGAAGCGGGGCGAGTCCGACTGATCGTTGAAGACGATGGGCCCGGGATCGATCCGACCGAGCTTCCCCACGTGTTCGAGGATTTCTATCAGGGCCAGCTTGCGAATCCGAAGGGCCATGGTCTCGGCCTTGGAATCTGCCGGGAGATTGTCGAACGCTGCGGTGGAGAAGTCTCGATTCGCGCCGAGCGCGACACCGGCACCGCCGTCGTCATCACCATACCCACCGCTGCCGACTGAGCGATGCCCGGCCCGCTCCTCGTCATTGATGCAGAAGACGTAAGCCGGCTTCTGCTCCGAATGCGTTTGGAGGGGGCCGGCTTCGAGGTTCGAGAGGCGCGGACCGAAGCCGAAGCGGTCGCCGCGTGGGACGCGTCCCCTCCCGCGCTCACGATCCTCGATCGAACGAGGCCGCCGAAGGACGTGGATTTTCTTGCGGCGCTTCGTGAGCGTCTGCCAGACCAGCCCAAACTGCCCGTGATCCTGCAGACGTCGGGTCACGACGAGGAACAGATCGATCGGGCGGTTCGGGCGGGGGTGTCCCATTATCTCGCCAAGCCTTACCGAGGTCCGCTGCTTCTTTCTGCGGTCCGTGCGGCGCTTGAAGAACGCACGTCTCGCGTCGAGCTCGAAGAGCTGGTGCGGTCGAACACAGTGGCGATCGGACTCCTCGAGCAGGCGACCTTTTCGTTCCGTGATCTCAGCGAAGCCCGAATGATCGGAGCGTCAGT
Organism: Myxococcota bacterium; assembly: GCA_039187775.1. GTDB lineage: Bacteria > Myxococcota_A > Polyangia > Polyangiales > JBCCZL01 > JBCCZL01. Next base: position 3,195 of record JBCCZL010000431.1, on the reverse strand, counting down.
CGCGAAGCTTGCGGAGAGCCCTGGACAGGCGGTGTTTGGGCTCACCGAGCTTCTCATCAATGCGGTCGAACACGGCAACTTGGAGCTCGGCTACGATCAGAAGACGCGCGCGATCCGGGAGGGGTACTGGGACCGGGAAATTGACGAGCGGCTGGCGGACCCGGTTCTGGGCGCGCGCCGTGCTCGGTTTCATCTTCGCCGACGGCGAGATCAGCTTCTCTTTGAGATCATTGACGAGGGTCCGGGGTTTGACTGGCGGAGCTTTCTTGACCTCGATCCCAGCCGTGCGTTTGACGGGCACGGGCGAGGCATCGCGATGGCCCGCACCATCAGCCTCGAAGGACTCGAGTACCGGGGCGAGGGCAATCAGGTGGTGGCGTGGGTTCGGGCGCGGGAGACCGTTGGCACGAGCCCGGTGGTCGCCCGAGCGTCGCTGGTCCCCGCCCGGCCGTAGACCTGCTCAAAAAAGCTAGTTCGCGCACCCGTCGAGCGCGGTGAGGACCGCGGCGAGGGTCTCGTGAGGCAGCTCGCCGTCGCCTTCGTCATAAAGCGGAAGCCGGAGCCGGTTCATGAATAGACGGATGTCTCCCGCATCGGTTGTCCACTGGTAGTCTCGTCGGTTGGCCATGTAGTCGGTGACCTCCGACGTGGCTTCCCCCAGCACCGGATTGAGGCAACCGACCACGGTCTCGGCGTTCGGGCCGAACCCGTTGGAGTGATTTGCAGAGACGAGATCCATGTCGGTCGGCCGCGAACCGGGGGCATTTTCCCAGCCCAGCTCTGCCTGACTAAAGAAGGGGTGCCGAAGTGCGATGGTGGCCTCGAGGCCCCAGCTTGTCTCGATCGCGGCCGTCGGAAAGGTGGCGTGGACCTGCTCCTGCGCCCCTTCGAGTGGACGCGTCACATCGAACTGGAGGAGGTCGGCGAACGTCGACCCCCGCACCGACGCCAGGTCCGCATCGCTCAGTGCCGGGCCGTCGGCAAACAAATGGAGCACCAGGCGAACGAGGGAGCTTAGCCGGACCTTCCACCCCGAGCCCTCGTCGCGATGGGGATGCCCACTGACCGTGAGCATCTCGTTGGTTAGCGCCAAGCGCGCGTTGGGATAGCCCATCGATACGCCGTCCTCCTCGCGAGTGAGCTGTTGGCCGAATACCTGACGGAGCTTTGCGAGGTGCGCCGCGTAGTCGTCTTCGTCACCCGAGCTGAGGATCAGGTCGCTTAGATGACCCTCGGTGAACGCCAAATAGCCGTTTCCGTACGGGCCATTCCGCATCTTGAACCAAACCGAATCGTTGTCGTCGCTGACGGTGCCGCCCACCGCGGTGGCTACCTCGGCCGGCGTCATCTCGGGATCCACAGTGGCGAGATCCCCCGTGGTGGTGGTGACCGTGGCCAACGCGCCGTAGCCCACGAGACTGCCGACGACGGCTATGATGCCCAGGCTGATCCATATCCTTCCTTGTTTTGGCGAGTGATAGGGAAGCGGTTTGGACTCGGCCGGCCTGTTTTCCGGCGGCGTCCAGGCCGTCGGAGGGACCCAGCCTTGGGGGGTTTGGGCAGAGAGCTGTGCGGTCTGTCCCACTCGGTTCTTCGTCCCGCAATAGCGGCACTTGACCACCCGAACGTTTTCTTTGATGTCGAGGGGCGCGCCGCAGTGCCCACACTCCACGAGCATGGGCCCATGTTATCAGGTTGAGGCGTCGTTCGGGGCCTTTGCCCCCGTCGGAACCATCGGACTGTCAGGCCGGCGCCGGGGATCGGAGGAGCGTGACCGCGGCCCGCCATCCGCCATCCGTCAGGGGCGCGACATCTCGGTCGGTGGCTTGATCGCCCGGTTGCACGAGACGGCCGGCGGGAACCCAGATCTTGGCGGCCGCCAGCGGAAGAAACGCGTTCCGATCGACGAACCCATCGAGGCGGGCTTTCAAGGCACAGCGGGTGAGGTCCCGAAGGGCGATCGCGTTGGCGATCACTGCGTAGACGATGGCGGCGGGCCATCCGAGACCAAACGAACCGACCACGCAGAGCGCGAGGTATGCGGTGAAGAGCACGCCCACGAGGGCTCGAAGCCGGTAGGGCGACGCGAGGTAACCGAAGCCGATCGGAATGACGACGCCGCCGGTGAGGATTCCGCCGCCGATGGCCGCCGCCAGCGTGATCAGGGCCTGACCTCGGAGGTCGCCCGCTTCGCGAAGGGGACGATAGCGTCGGTCGCCTCCCCCGACCGCGATCGCGTATCCGGGAACCGCGGCTCGGGCGGTTTCGCTCTCCGGTCGTACGCGGACCATGCCTCCTCGTTTGGTGTTGTCGAGCACCGTCAAGACTTGGGCTTCTTCGAGTGGGAACAGATGGAGTCGGGTGTTCCGGAGCCCCTTCGGCGTCTCATCGGTGATGACCAGCGTCCGACTGGTGGCGGTTTCGGCGAGGCCGATGCGGCGAAGCGCGGCTTTTTGGAACTGCAGGATCTTTGGGATGAAGAAGACCCGGGTGACAAACGCCACGCCCTCCGCGTGTAGCACCACGTAACCCCAACGAAACCGACCTGCCCCCACCGCGTGATGCACATAGCAGGGGAGGACCGCGGCATCGTCGATGCCCGCCTTCTTGCACTTTCGCGCGACCCAACCCGGTGCGCGGAGCGGAGCCGGCGGAGCGCCTCGAAGACTCCGAAACCCCTTCCGGACAAGCGCCACCCCGATGCGAAAGTGAATCCAGGTGAGTCGGGTGAGGATCGGACCCGTGAAGAGTCCGACCAGGAGATAAGCGCCTACCAACACAAGGGCGAGGGTGGTGTCTCCAAGGAGGAGGCCGAGGCCCATCATGCCCAGCGCAAAGAAGTCGTCGACAAATGAGTGGAGAAGCCGAAGGCCAGGCACGGGAACAAGAGTGATCAGGAGTCGGGTTCCCGTCTTGCCGATGGTGGCGAGCCACCCTGCGGCGGCCCCAAGCACGACGGCCAAGAGAGCGCCGGACAGCGCCGACCAAAAGCCCGTGTCCGCTATGGCGATGGCTGGTTCTTCCGCGGAGGGCTGCACATCGCTCGACACCGCAACCAACGTGGCGACGGCGACCGCGGCGAAGGGCCGCCAGGCGGTCGAGACCGGAAGGAGCCATTGCTCGACCAGTGGGATCTTGTCGGCGAGCGACTCGAGGAGCGCGACCACCAGAAAGAGCGAGCCAAGAATATAGAGT
>JBCCZL010000430.1:0-8854 GCA_039187775.1 Myxococcota bacterium | reverse complement strand
GAATCAGATGGTGCGGCTCATGTTCAGACCCACGACGACCGCAACCAGGTCCCGGCCAACGAGAAGCTTCCGCCGCAGTACGAGCGGGTGTTTCTCTCTTCGCGGTTCATCATCGAGAACTTCAGCTATCTGTGCGAAGCCCTCGAACGAATCCCCGAGGGCGACGGGACGGTCCTCGACAACTGCCTGGTTTACGCGACCAGCGAACTCGCCGACGGCACTCGCCACACCTATACCGACATGCCGGTGCTGCTCGCCGGAAGCGCCGGCGGGAGAGTCCGAAGCGGGGTGCACTTTCGGGCGCCGAGCTCCCGGAATACCAGCGACATTCCGCTCACCTGTATGCACGCCCTCGGAGTCGCGGCCGACGGATTCGGAAGCGGGCCGAGTCGCAGCACCTCACCGGTCAGCGAACTGCTCGTCTGACCCGACGGGTTTGTTCCGGTCATCCGGGTTTGCCATCCTCTGCCTGTGACGCCGGCCGAGGCCTATGATGCGGCGTGGTTTGGGCGCTTCGCGCACCGCGCCCCCGTGCCCGCTCACCCGCTTGGATGGGCGCTCCGGGCGCAGCGCTATTTCGCGGGCCTGGAACCGGAGATGCCGCCCCGATCCGAGCTGCAGGGCATTGGTGGAGACGCCGAGATCCTCGGTTGGGCGCTTCAGGGTCGCTTCGCTCACCTTCGGTTCGACGGGCCGGGGCTTTGCGAGGCGGCCGAAGCCTCCGCGGCGATTCCCCCAGCGACCCCCCGGGCCGCCCTGTGGTCCGAGGCCCTTCGCCTGTGGGTGGCGGTTCATGCGGGACAGGACGAAACCCACCCCGCCTTCGAGTCCTTCGTCGCCCGCGCGGCGAGCGCCCGCCTCGCTCCGCTGGTGATCGAGGCAGGAGTCCTTCGCGCGGAGGCGAGTCTCAACGGTTCGGATCTCGAACGCGCCACCGAACTCGCACGTCGCGTGTCGCGCATGGCTCGAACCGAAGGCCTGCCGCAGCAAGAGTACCTTGCCCACCTCACCTTGGCGCGCCTTCGGCGACGGAGCGGCTACTCCCACCTCGCCGGTCGGATCGTGGCCGGCCTCCTTCGCGCGGCGCCCCCCGCGTGGACCCCTGCCCTCACCTGGGAAGCCGCCCTCACCGGGGGCCAACCCCACGAACCCGACGACGGCCCGGCCGGATGTCTTGCCGCGCTGTTTACGGCAGCGGTCAAGGGGTCGCCAGAAGCGTTCGCGCACGCGAGCGCTCGGCTAGAAGACGCGACCCGGGGGCAGCAACGCCTCCGCGAAGAGGCGCTCGTTCTCGCCCTTGCAACGACCCCGCTTGCGCCGACGTCGCAGCATCGCCAGGACGAAGTCGCGGCGGCGGTCGCCGAGACGTTGGCCCCGTGGACGCGGGGCGAAACCTCGCAGCTCCCCTTCGGCCTTGGCGGAGCCGTCCACCAGCGAAGCAATCCCCATCTCGTCCTCCCTGGACACACGTGGGTTCACGCCCGCCCCGACGCCCCGGCGCGCCGCTTTCTTCATCCTGGGGTGGGCCTCGTCCGAAGCGAGCCTCGGATCGAGCGCGGTCGGCAACGCCACGGTCGAATCGAAACCGCGACCGCGGTCCTTGCGCTCGCCGGTCCTTCGGGCCTCGCGCTTCGCAAGTTCATTCCCGAGGTCTACGGGTTCGGCTATTCACGCAAGGCGCACGACGGCGTCCTCCGGGTGCTCCTTCACCGCATGCGGGAAGCCCTAGGACCGGTCGCCGATGTCGAGCGAACCGATGATCAGCTCACCCTGCATGTGCGTTCTTCATTTCTCGTTCCCGACCCTCGGACCGCGCCGCGGGCCGGCGATCGGGTGCTCCGAATGGTCGCCACGCAGCCGGGCGCGACTGCGCGCGAAGTCTCGCAAGCGCTGGGCTTATCGCTCCGAGCGGTCCAAAACGAACTTCGTGAGCTCCTCGACGCAGGGGTTTGTCTCGCCGAAAAAAAGGGGAGTCGGGTGCAGTACGGAGTGGAAGACACGACCTTTTCCGAGCCGACCGACGTCCATCGTCTGTGACGCGCGCACATTCGGATATCATTCACCGGTGCCCATCACATGGAGCCCCCAATCGCGCCTACGACGCGTACACCGAAACGCGTGCGAAGACCCCGACGCGCCGCGCGGAACCGCTCCGGTCGGTCGTTCGGCAGTGCCTGCGTTCCGCTCCGCCGCCGCGCGCGCGGTTGGGTGCGCCACGCTGGTCGGCGTTTTTTTTGGAGGGGTCGGGCCTCGACCGGTCCTCGCCCAACCCGAAGTGTCGTCTTCGCCTGAGGACGCCACCGGCAACGAAACCGAAGCACGCCGGCTCTTCGAAGAAGGCACCGCCGCCCTTCGGGCAAATCGACTTCCGGAAGCCGAGCGCCTCCTTCGCGCGTCCCACGAGCGCCTTCCTAACATCGCCAACGCGTTTAATCTTGCCGTCGCGCTCCGAAAGAGCGGCAAGATTCGCGCGGCCCTCCGGCTCCTCGAGCAGATCGACGACGGCGACTTTGGCTCCCTCGAAGCCGACCGCCATGAAGCGGTGACCGCCGAAGCGGACCAAGCCCGCGCGGAGCTCGCCACCCTTCGAATCGTGACCTCGCCGACGGTGCGCGCCTCGGTTCGGGCGAACGGAGAACCTCTCGGATTCGTTGAAGAGCGGCCGCTTTCCGTTCGCGTCGACCCGGGGGCCGTCGCGATCGAAGTTCGCGCCGACGGTTACGAGCAGGCCACCCGCGAGCTCACCCTCCTTCGAGGCGATCGAAGAACCGTAGAGTTCGTGCTGCGTCCCGAAGTCCACGACGCGCCGGCGAGCGAACCAGAAGACGAAGGAGGCAGCCTCGTCTGGCTATGGGTGGGGCTCAGCGCGGCAGCCGCGATCGGGGGAGGCATTGCACTCGCGATCCTTCTCCAGCCTGGTGAAGCGGACCCGATCGTCGATCCAGTGACCGGAATCGGCGAAACGCTCATTCCCAGGTGAAGAGTCGATCCGTGGTCGGGCGCGGAGGCCGAGGGGTCATCGTCGGACGGGGCCTTCGAGGCCGGGTCGTCATCGTTGGCGCTTCCGTGCGACGTTCCGATGCGACCACCATCGAAGGCGGCTCGGGCTCCGACCCGACGACCTCCATCTCCTCGGGCGCCTCTCCGCCGACTCCCGGCTCCGACGGTGCCTCACCGGCCGACCTCGGCAGGACATCGTCAACGACGATCGGGGACTCGACCGTCGGCTCGACGGGACGCATACTTCGCGCGACGGCAAACGAGCCGATGCCCAGCGACACCAGCGCAAGACCTGCGGCGGCGAGCACCAGAGGCCGTCGACGCCGTCGCTTCTCGGCCGTCCGCGCCCGCTCCACCGCCAGGCGGGACCGCGCTTCCACCCGTTTCTTCTCCCCGGCGAAGTTCGCTTCAAAGTAGGCCGCGACATCGACGATGCCTTCGGTCTCCGCGAGCTCCCCGACGCACAGCTCCAGTCGGTCGGCGACGGCCGCAGCGGTCGGGGGCCTTACCTTGGGGTCTTTCGCCAGCATCTCGAAGGAGAGCTCGATGACCCTCGGAGGGACGTCCTCCCGGAGTTCGTCGATGTCCGGCGGCGGCTCCTCCAGGATGCGTCGAGCGGCAGCGATCATCTCCTCCTCGAAGTACAGCCGGCGACTCGCGAGGAGTTCAAAGAGCACCACTCCGAGCGCAAAGATGTCCGAGCGGCGGTCGGGCTCGGTAAACCGTAGTTGCTCCGGCGACAGATAGCCGGCCTTGCCCTTGAGGAGACCGGTCGACGTTTCGTTCACTCGGCCGAGCGCCTTCGCGATGCCGAAGTCTGCGATGCGGGCGACTCCGTCGAACCCGATGAGAATGTTCTGGGGCGATACGTCTCGGTGCACGAGGGAAAGGGGGACTCCGCTATCGGAGAGCTCATGGGCTGCGTGAAGACCTCGGGCCACCTGACCGACGATCCGGAGTACGAGCTGCACCGGCAGGGACACTCCGTTCTTGGTGGCCCAGCGAAGGAGCGCCTGTGCGCTGATGCCCTCCACGAGGTCCATGACGAGGTAGGGACCGTCCCGGTCCTCCCCCACATCGAGAACGCTCACCACATTGGGATGGCGGATTCGGCCGGCGAGGCGCGCCTCCTCGATAAACATTTGGCGAGCCGACGGGTCCTGGCGAACCATCGGCCGGAGGCGCTTCACCGCGTAGAGGCGCTGAAAGCTCCCGTCCACCCGAGCCGCGAGCTCGACCTCGCCCATGCCCCCACGCGCAAGCTGCTGGGCCCGGACATATCTTCCACCGGTGAAGCTCGCCACGGCCTATAATATCGCGTCACCAAAATCCGCAATTCCTCCGGTTCGCGAACCGTTGAAGCGTATCTCCGGGCTCCGGCCTATCTCCTTGAATATGTTGAGCATGTCCTTCGCCACCGCACCTCGCCGAGCGCCGCCCCGCCCGGTGGAATGGCGCCGCGCGGGCGCCGCGCTGGTCTCGTTTCTGATCGCCGGACTTCTCAACGGCGGATGCGAAAAGACGGTGCCGACGCAGCTCCTCGTCGTGTTCGAGGCAGACGACGGCGCCCGCGAGTCCGCGCAGCGCCTCCGCATCGACGTCGACAACCAGGACGGCGAACGCTCGAGCTGGAACATTCCACTCGCCGACGACCTTCCGGGAGCGACGGACTTTCCCGTGACTCTTCCCCTCGTCCCCCGCAATGGCGATCCGTCGCGGACGTTCTCGTTGGTGGCCGATCTGGTCGATGCCGCGGGCCAGCCGCTCTTTCGTCAGCGACTCCGTTCGGGCTACGAAGAGGGAGCGCTCCGCGAAGTGCGACTTCGGTTCGGCGCCGGCTGCGAAGGGGAGCTCTGTTCCGAGGGGGCGACCTGTCGGTCGGGAAACTGCGTCGACGCCTGCCTCGAACCCGGCCCGGTGGGGAGCGGAGATCTCCGCCTCTGCGAGCCCACCGATGGCGGAGTCGACGGCGAGATCCCCGATGCTCGTCCGGACGGCTCGGTGGTCCTGCCGACCACTTGCGTCGGCGACCATCAAGACACGGTGTTCTGCGATGGATTTGAGAGCGGGGACGGCTCGGCCTGGGACGAGCTCTCGATCCAGCGCGGCCGGCTGAGCTACGTTACCGACCCGGTCTATCGGGGCAACTTTGCCATGCGCGCGCGCACCGAAAACGTCATGGCAGGTCGGGCGTTCGTGTACGCCCGCTCGACGTCCGTATCGACCCTCAGCCCCGACATCTACGTACGACTCTACGTCTATGTGCCGAGGGGCCAGCCGATCTTCGACTTCAATATTGGGTTTGTTGGTGGCCGAAGCAACGATACTCCGAACGGGTTCGGGGGAATGGCTTTTGGCCTCGGAGCCGAGGGACGGCCGTTCATCCGGTCGTTTCCCGATCTGGTCGTCGAGCTCGGGCCATCGCCCTTGCCCACAGACCGCTGGGTGTGCCTCGAAGCCCACCTGTTTCTCGACGTCAACGAAGGGTCGATCGCTCTCAGCATCGACGACGTCGAAACCCTGCGACTCGGCCCGGTCAACACCGTTCCGACGGAGGGCGTGAGTGGGATGAACATCGCGATCGGCACCACCGGAGCAACCCAGCTCGAGGACTTTGAAGTATTCGTCGATGAAGTCGTCGCCGACCGCATGCCTATCGGCTGCGACTAGCCGCCGAGCCGGACGCCAAAGCTGAAGTGGGCGAGCACCTCGAGCCCTCCCACCGCGGAGACTCGCTCGCCATCGTCAAACGCCCGCACGCTACGAAAGGGAACTCCGAGACCTCCCCCGAGGCGAAGCTCGATCGGGCCCGCCGCCAGCGCGAAAAATGTCCGAAGAAACCCCACGAAGCCAAGGCCCGCTTCGTCGACCCCACGAGCGCCGGGATTCGGGCGCCCTTGAAAGGTGACCGACAGCATCCGGACCCCCGCGCCTACCGCGAGGGAAATCGGATCGAGCCGGAGCGGCCGCACGAGAAGCTCCCCGGCCCCCCCGACCACCGTGGCGACCACCGAGCCGTCTCGGGACTCCGTCGCCAGACCCCGCCGAAGGCCAAACGAGAGCTCGAACCCGAACGCGGGGAGAAGCCAGCGGGTGAAGTAGAGATCGCCGCCGAAGTGGACCTCCCCTTCGGTGTAGCTCTGGAACCCGAACTGGAGCCCCACCGTCGTGTTCGGCTCCGCGGCCCGCTGAATCGCGCGTCGGACCACCGCTTGGACTTCCCTCGGCCCACTGGTGGTCACTTCCTCGGTGTCGGCCGGATCGGCGAGCGCAAGCTCCATCCAGCTCGCGCGGAGCAGTTCATCGGTCGCCACCGCGAGCGCAAGCGGGCGACTGTCGTCGGGGAACTCGCGAAGGTCCAGGTCTCGGCTCACCCGCTTTTCGGTCACTTGGTCCTCGATGAAGATCGATACGAGGGTCGGCTCCTCAGGATCCTGCGCGAGCCGGATGGTCGCCACGGGAGACCCCGATGCATCGGCGCCCGTACAGAGCCGAAATCCCTCTGCGGCGACCGACGCCTGAAGCTGCCGGGCAATCTCGCGCTGAGCCTGCGCCTCGAATGCCCCCCGAAAGGCGAGCTGAAGGTAAGGTTCCTCACAATCCGAGGAATTTCGACCCTGCGCCGAGGCCCCCGTGGACGTCAGGACAAGCAGAAAACTTATGACTATCCAGTGCTTAGCAAACACGGAGCATTGATTGAGCCAACTTTGGCCCGTGGTGGCACCTACCCGCTGTAGTGGAAAAGCGCCATCGTGGACTAGCGTAGACGTGGAACATCCTCGCACAGAAGGCGGCCTATGGGGATCGTCGTACCGCTCCGAACCGCGGAGCCGGAAGCAACCAGCGATGGAGACTTGGTTCGGGCAGCCCGTGAGGGCGACCTCCGCGCGCAGGAGACCCTGTATCGGCGCCACGCGCCCATGGTGTATGGACTGGCGCACCGACTCCTCGGCGGCTCTCGCGACGAAGTCGACGACCTCGCGCAAGACGCCTTCGTCCAAGCGCTCTCGGGACTCTCTTCGCTGCAGGACCCTCAGTCGTTCGCAAAGTGGCTTGGCACCATCGTGGTTCGGAGCGCGCAGCGGCGGATTCGAAAGAAACGGCTTCGGCGACGGCTTGGCTTGGTTCCCACAGAACCGGTCGCGCCGGACGCGCTGGTTTCGGCCGACGCACCCACGGATGTCCGCGCCGAACTCATCGCGATCTATCGAATCCTCGACGAGCTTCCGACCGACGTTCGCCTCGCCCTGGTGCTCCGACGGGTGGAAGGCCTTGCGGTCGCAGAGATTGCCGAGCGAATGGACCTCTCCCCAGCGACGGTCAAACGACGCATTCAGGCCGGAGAAGTGCTCCTCAAGGGCCGGCTCTCACGGGGTGACTCGTGACTAGCGCTCATCTCAACCGTCGAAAGCATGTGGCTCCCGATCTTCCGGAGAGCCGGCTCGAAGATGGTTGGCAGACGATCGCCGCGGAGATCAGTTGGCAGGCCGAGCGCCGTCGACAGAAAGCACGCCGCCGGATACTGGCCGGAGGTGGTGCGGGCCTACTCGCCGCCGCGGCGGCGATCGCATTTGTGCTGATTCCGGCGGAGGAGCCGGCTTCCCCTTGGGCAGGCACGACCCTTCGTTCGGGCGCGGAGCCGCTGGAGGTTACGCTGGCGGACGGTTCGCTCATCGCGGCAGAGCCGGAAACGCAAATCGAGCTACAGCAGGCAGACGATCCGTCGACGCTCGGCCTAGCCCTGGTCCGTGGTGAAGCCACCTTCGAGGTCACTCGGAACGAGCGACGGACCTTCATGGTTCAGGCCGGAGCGGTGCAGGTTCGGGTGATCGGTACTCGATTCCGAGTCTTGCGCGAAGGCAACGATCGAGTGGAAGTCAGCGTGGAGCGCGGCGTCGTGGAAGTGACGCATTCGCGAGGGTCGCCGATTCGCCTCTCCGCGGGTGAGCGTTGGAGCGTGGATCTCCTGGCCGCGCAGGAAGAGACCGCCGACAACCAAGCGAACCCCGCAGAAGTATCGGCGACGGCGGTGGAACGGAGTCCTCGTCGGCGTGCCCGCGAACAGCTCGACCCTGCAGCGCTCTTCGAAGAGGCGACGCAGCTCCGAAGCGCGGGGCGAGCCCGTGAGGCGGCGCGAGCTTACGCCGCGTTCCTTCAGCGCGAGCCGAGCGGAGGACGGGCATCGCTTGCGGCTTTCGAACTCGGCCGTCTTCGAATGGATCGGTTGTCTGACGCGGGCGGAGCTGCCCAGGCATTTCAGCACGCGCTGCGAATCGCGCCGCGTTCCGCGTTCCGACAGGAAACGCTGGCCCGCCTCGTGAGACTCTACGACCGACCGGCAACCGAGCGTGCGTGCACACGGTGGAAGGCGGCGTATCTTCGCGAGTTCGCGGGCGGTCGATACGCCGGAGACGTCCAGCAGCGTTGCGGAGCCGAGCCCACGCCCCAATAGGTGACGCCCGAGTAGCGAGGGCCCCGCTCGAAGTCTCAGCCGCGTTAGTCGCGCTGTTCACGGTCGCGAAGCAGCGCCGCGAGGGCCTCCTCCCGACTCGGAAAGAGGTTGTCCTCCGCGCTATGCAGGACCGAACTCGTCCGCACCGCGGTGGCGGTCCAGCCGTCGGCTCCGAATCGATAGGTGGCGAGCGCTAGATCGTGCCAGAGCGAAGCGCGGACTTCGCCAAACCTTTGCGCAGCCGAAGGCTTCACTCGGAAGCCGCCCAGATCGAGCAAGACTTCGACGGGACGTGCGAGGTAAGCGAGCTGTTGGCGGACCTTCTCGGCCCAGAAATCGACATCCTCGGGGTCTACGAGAAACACTCCCGAAAAACAAAGCTCCACGACATCGATGTCCGAG
>JBCCZL010000429.1:0-8876 GCA_039187775.1 Myxococcota bacterium | reverse complement strand
TTCCTCGTCGGCTCGGCACGACGGCCGGCGGCGCCTCCACCCCGATCATCGACCAAGCTCACGTGGGTGAAGGACTAGACGACAACTGGGCGTCGAGGGCGGCCTGGAGTTCGCAGCCTTCCTGGTGGGTAAGGACCAGCCGGGTTCCCCGCCCGAACACGTACACCGCATCTTCCCCGGGCTGGCCGAGCCGCATCCGAAGCGCCGACCGGGGGATCACGTAGGTCTTGTCGTTGTAAAACTCGGCCAGCAGATCCTCGTCGGTCAACGCGAGCTCCCTCGGGGTATTGCGCCACTTCTGGTCGGGCGACGACGCCAACCACGCGAGGAGCGTCGAGAACACGCTCGTCGGCCGCCGCCGCGCCACGATGAACGACGTGGGTTTCGCGGTGCGAAACGCCCCCATCGCCCTTTCCTTTCGTTCGTCTTCGGGAATCTCCTCCGCCGGCGACCAGCGAGTGTCTGGGATGTCGAGCCAACCGCGTTTGACGCCTCGAAGAGTGCGCACCGGCGCAGTGACCTCGATGTATCGAACCCACTCCTCGATCATTTGGGCAAAGCGACTATTGCGCGGTGGGCTCGAGCCGAACCCCAAACCGCCTACCTTTCGCTCCGCGGTAAACGTCTCCGAGCTGATGACCGCCACCGGCCCTTTCGACCCATCGCGGCGCACTGCCCACTCGAGTCGAACACTGGGCCAAGGATCGATCGGGTAGAGCTCTATGAGATCATCCCAAAAGACCTGCACCGTGAGTGGACCGCTGCGAAAATACTCCTCGGTGTCGTTCTGAGACGAATGTGCCTGGATCGAGTGCTGCGTGATCCGCCGAAGCTCCTTCTGGAGTTCCGCATAGCCGAGGAAGATGCCGTCCGGCACATCAAGGTCTTGATTGATGGCGATCCCATCGGGGGTCGCGATGAACTGGGTGCCCACCTACGCCACCCCTTGGTTTCCTTCGCCGGCTTTGTCCCGAAGCCCGGTCCGGCGCAGCTTGTCGAGGAACGTCGTCCGTTTGAGGCCAAGGAGGCGCGCCGCTTCGCTCTTGTTCCCTCCAGCTCGCTCGAGCGCGTGGGCGAGAATTCGACGTTCGAGCTCCTGGTAGGTCCCCTCCAACGGATCGGCCTCCTTTCGTTGCGCGGTGGGTGGTAGGTCGGAGAGCAGGACTTTCGGACCGTTCGCCCTTGCCACCGCACGATCGATGGTGTGCTGAAGTTCGCGCACATTGCCGGGCCACGGCTGCTTTGCGAGGAACGCCATGGCGTCCTGTTCGATGCCGAGCACCGGATGCCCGAGAATCCGGCAGGCACGGTCAAGGGCCTGGAGAATCACCGAACCGAAATCCTCTCGCCGATCGCGAAGGGGTGGGACGACAAGGGATAGCGGTTCGAGCCAACGCGCGAGTTCGGGATCGAACGCCCCCGCTTCGACCAGCGGTCCGAGAGGCACCCGGGTGGTGGCGATCACGCGGACGTCGAGGTCCACGGTCAGGGTGGATCGAAGCGGCCGAATCCGGCGCGTCGCGAGGGCCTCAGCGAGCTCGGCCTGCACCTCCAGGGGAAGCGCCGGGACATCCGCGAGGAGAAGCGACCCGCCCCGCGCCAACGCCAGCCAGCCCACTGCACCCCGTGCGGCCTGTCCCCCCACGCCGAAGAGCGCAGCCGCCGCCCGCTCGCGGCGCACCGAGCCGCAATCACCGACCACGAACGAACCATCGGCACGACCGCTCTCACTGTGAATCAGGTGGGCGATCCGATCGATCTCCAAACCGGCTTCCGCCTGAAGAAGTACCGGCCCGTCCATCGGAGCAAGGTTGCCAAGCTGCACCAGTAGCTCCCGCATCCGAGGGCCGTAGGCGATCGGCCGTTCCGTCGCGCGATGTACGCCACGGCCCGCTTTAAGCGTATCGGTGTCCTGCCGAAGTCTTCCGATCTCGGCGCGAAGCTCATCGAGCTCTTCCTCGAGATCGGCGCGGCGCCGTTCGCTCTCGGCCATGCGCTGCTGTGCTCGAAAGGTCGCACTGACAAGCGCGAGCGCCGACGCCAGCGAATCGGCCCAGCGAGTGAGGCGCTCGAGCTCCTCCAGCGTAAGGGCCGCCCGCCGGCCGCCCCGGGGAATCACGAGCGCCCCTTCGAGTTCACCGGACACGGAAAGGGGAACCACGGCGAGGCAGTCCCAGCCGGTCATCAGCTCGACCACTGAACGCAGCGCCGGCCTTCGTACTACCAACCGGTCGAGAGCCTCTCGGACCAGGATCTCCCCCGGCTGTTGCTGAAATCGCTCGAGGAGCGCTCGGGGAAACGGTTGAGATCGCGAGTGGGGCTGCGCCGCCGCGTCGACGGTTCCTTCCCGGGCAGGCTGCACCGAAAGTAGAAGCGGCTCGGCGTTGCGACTCGTGGCGGCCCTCCGGAGCGGGGGAAGCGCGGCACCCACGAGCTCATCGAAGGTTGTCGCGCTCCGAGTGGCAGACTCCGCCCCCTCGATCGCCCGGAGGAGGCGACCGCCGTGCGGAGTGAGGGCGAAGTCCACGACCGGCCGAAGCGCGAACCAGCAGATCACCGCGACACCCACCGTGCCAAGCGCGAAGATGGGAACGAGCTCCGCCCTCACCGGAGCGAACGCCGTCACTACGACGACAAAGAATGCGGCGGCACCGAGCGTGAGGATGGCGAGCACGACCGTCCGAGTTACCGCGCCCACCGCGACTCGACGGGTGCGGTCGATCATCGCCGCGTGTCCAGCCACCACCGCCACCGTTCCGCCAAGGAGCACGCCGGTGAACCAAGGGACAACGCTCCCTTCGAGCACCGTCAGGCCCACGCCCACGAGGAACGACACCGTTCCGACAAAGCTTCCGAGAAGCGCCCACGCGCTTGACGCAAGCGCCTCCGGCGAACTGCCCCATCCTCGACGGGCAAAGCGAAGGCCCACCGCCACCACCAGCGCGCCCCCGAAGCAGAGCCGCGGCGCGTAGCGCCACGTGGCCGGCACGACAAACGTCTCGTCGGCGGGAAGCGGGAGCGCCGAGCCCACACCCATGGCAAACGCGAATACTCCCACCACGTATCCAAGGGGCCGGAGCGCCACCGCGCGGTCGAGGGCCCGGGGCCGGTCCGGTACGGTGATCGCGAGATCGATGAGGAGCGCCGCTCCGACCGTCCAGCCAAGGGCCTCGCACAACGCCACCGGAAGGCTCGGAGCGGGCTCGCCCGCCATGGTTGCCGTCAAGGCAATCGCGACCGCCACGCCGAGCAGGCCCGCCCGCCGGGCGCCCGGATCGGCGCCTCGACGGCGTAGCCAGAATGGGGTCAGAGACAGGACGAAAGCCGTACCGATGCCCACTCCGGCAAGCCAGTCGAGTCCCTGACGTTCGGCGGCAATCTCCGCGGCGAGGTAGAGCACCGCGGCCGGTCCCAGGAGTGGAAGGATGCGGGATTGCGGCATAGGCCCCCAAAATCGGCGGGGCGCAGAGTGTAGCGCACCGTCGGCAAAATCTGCACTTCGCGCCCCCCGGACCTTCGACCGGCAAAAACCGGAGATGAATATCGCGGCACTGCGCCGGTTGACGGTAGATTGGGGACACGAGGATCGGAACCGCGCGGGATGAACTACAGCTGTCCTCACTGCGGAGAGCGGCACGCCCGCGGAACGGAGCGCTGCCCGGCGACCGGCCGCCCGGTCCTCGGCGATCCCTCACTCGTCGACCGGACCCTCGCACAGCGTTATCACCTCCTTCGGCTCCTCGGGGATGGCGGCATGGGCGGGGTCTATAAGGCAGCGGATCAGGTCCTTCGCCGCTTTGTGGCCGTCAAGATCCTCCACTCCGCCGCGGCGGAGAACCCTCGCTCCGTGGCGCGCTTCGAACGAGAGGCTCGCTCGTCTGCGGCGATCGGCCATCCAAACATCATCGACGTGCTCGATTTTGGACGCGCCGGCACCGAGATTCCCCACGTGCGCGAAGGAACGCCGTTTCTGGTGATGGAGTACCTCCGCGGCCGGTCGCTCGCGCATGCGATCACCCGGAGCGGACCCATGGACATCACCCGTGCGTGTCGCATTGCGAGCCACACCCTCGCGGGGCTCTCCGCGGCCCACGCGCGCGGCATCCTTCACCGGGACCTCAAGCCGGCCAACCTGATGCTGGTGCCCCATCTCGGCGATCGCGACTTTGTGAAGATCTGCGACTTTGGCTTCGCAGCGCTGCTGCTTCCCTCCGAACCGATCGATGATGGCAAGGCGCTCACCCCGGAACGGATCATCGTCGGGACTCCCGCCTATGCGGCACCGGAGAGGCTTCGCGGAGATCAGCGAAAGCGCGACCCGCGAATCGATCTCTACGGGGTCGGCGTGCTCCTGTTCGAAATGCTCACCGGTCGCCGACCGTTCGACGCCCCCACGATTCGAAAGCTCGCCGAGCGGGTGCGAAACGAGCCGGCGCCGGCCCTCCACCGAATTCGGCCCGACATTCCGACCGGTCTTTCGGAGGTGGTCACCCGAGCCCTCGCCAAAGACCCGAAAGAGCGATGGGAAAGCGCTGACGAACTCGCGGACGCACTCGTTCCCTTCGGAGGCCAGCCGGTACCCGAGGAGGATGAGCCGACCGAGACGTTCTCGATGGAGCTGATTCGGATTCCCGGCGCGGAGCGGGATGGCATCCGCATCGACTCGCTCCTCTCCGGGGAGAGCTCCACCGCTGGCGAGACTGGCGAAACGACGGTGCCCGATACAAGACGCGCATACGCCGGGGTCGTGATTCACTCGGTTGTCGCGTACGTCCAGCAACGGTTCGGCCAGCACGGCTGGCGCTCTCTCCTCGAGGCGCTGTCGATCCAGGCGCAGGACACGCTGAGCCGGGACCTGTCGAACGAGAGCTGGATCGACGAGCACATCTTTACCGCGCTCCTGGAGGAGGCCGACCGTATCCTCGGCAATGGTGATCTCCAGCTCCTCGTGGCCTGTGGACGAGCCATCGGCCAACACCCATCGATCCGAATGCCCCGCCAACCGGTCCTGGATGGCGTCAACCGGCTCCCGAGCGTTGCGACCCGCCTCGTTCGCGGGGCCGAGTATCGAGTCCTTCGCTCGGGACAGGGCTTTGCACGGCTAGAGCTTCGCGAGCAAGGGACGCCTTCACTGCTTCTGTGCGTCACGATGATCGGGTTTCTGGAGCAAAGCCTTCGTCAGCTCGGGGCGGTGCAGGCCGAAGTCACGCTCTTGAGCTCTCGAGCGCTCGGAGATACCGGCTCCCGCTTTTCCCTGAGCTGGCTCGAATAGACCCTGGGCGAATCCTCAACCGAAGCGGGCCTGGCCTTCGTTTTCCCACCACGATCGGTACTTGCGCTGAGCGATCTCCCGATCCTTTTTTGGCGACGACGGGTGATAACCAAAGTACGCCTGCGTAAGAGTCTTGAGCTCCGCCGCCGCCGCCGCACGAACCTCTTCGTCGGAATGAAGAAGGCCGTCGATCAGCCACTCGATCCGGTGCTTGTCGCGATTCTTCTCCGCCCAGACCGCCCAGCGCCGCGACGAATCGCCGAAGTCCTGCCGGGTGAGCACCTCGAGCGAGCGCTGCACCACATGGACGAGTTCGGTGTCGTTGGTGCTCAAAAGCTCGATCAGGAGATCGAGTGACTTTCGATCGCGAAGCTCCCCGAGGGCCCGGGCAGCCACCCGCCGCCGAAGCGGGTTTTCGACCGGCGACCCGCGCCTCGACGCGAATCCCCTTCATCACTTCTTCGAAGGGACGAGGAAACTTGGTGTAGCGCTTGAGCACATCGAGCGCGAGCACCTGGGTTCCCGTGTCTTCGTCGAAGGTCCGAACCGCCACCGCCGGAAGGAGCTCGAGCGACACAAACTCCGACGAGAGCAGCGTGCCGTAAAACCGAACGTCGATGTTTCGTGAACTCAGAAGCGACCCCACATAGGGCACCGACCGCTCGCCGAAGGCGACCATCGCTCGCGCGATCGCAGAGATATCTCGACCTCGCGGCAGCCGCCGGTGGGGTCGATGACGGTCGAACCACAGAGGGCCGGGGAACCGCTGAACCAGCGCGGGAAGCACCGCCTCCCCGACATTGAGCAGCGACTTCACCACGGGCTCTTCCTGATCCGGCCCGCACTCGACGAGATCGTCGACGAGGCCTTCGATGCTGTCGCCCATGTCGACGATCACCGACGGCTCGCTTTCGGAGTTCGGAGTCATTCGACGCAGAAGACGGTTGTCGGTCGGGGGCCGCGAGTTTCGCTCGGGGATCTTCACCACTTCCGCCGGATGACTCTTGCGCTCCTCACCACGGTCCGGCGCGGGAGGTGTCGACGAGACGAACACCTCTTCGCCGACGTCGGTCATTGAGTAGCTGGGAGCGGGAAACGACGGTGGAGGACCGGGCTCGGTGGAGCGACCATCCTCGTCTGCGGAAAGGGTGTCCGCGGAAAGGGTGCCAGTATCATCCTCGGCGTACTCGATAGTGATCTCCGGATCCGAGCTGTCGGTGGCTGTCTCGGGATCGCTGGAGTGCTCCTCTTCCGCAGGGGTGCCCTGGACCGCCGAGATGCTCGGATCGGTGTCTCGCGCATCCACGTCATCGGGCGGCGGCGACGGTTGAGTGTCGTGGCGCAGTCGCACACTGGCTCCATTCGAGCCGCTCGGGGGTCGGGGATGACCGATCGGAGCCGAGCCGTCTGCTGGCTTCCCATCGGCATCGAGCATCGGAGGGGGAGGAGCGCTTCGCGGAACCCCCAGGACGTCAAGGGCGCCCCGGGGCTTGCTTCGTTCCACCCGCCCCCAGGCTCCCGGCCCGGGTGGAGGTTCGCTCGCTCGGTACGCCCGCTTTGGGGGAACGCTGTCCGACTTGAGTGAAACCGAACCAACGCGACGGAGCGCGGACTTCAGGTCGGACCGCTCCTCCTCGTCCCCTGTTCCGTATCCTTTGAACTTCCGTTTGATGATGATCTGCTGGAATGCGGCGCTCACGCGAGGGAGGATCGCCATCAGCTCGGGCACATCGGACAAGGTGAAGCGCTCACCTCCCCGGTCGGCGTAGAGCAGCAGCACGGTGCGATTCTTGATCGCGATCGGAACCACCAACGTCGGCTGAGCTTCCTCCCGTTCGAGGTCGCGCGCAAGCAGCGCATCGAACTCGTTCTTTCGCAGGTCGACGACAAGCGGGCCTCCCGTGGCGGCCACCCGATGAAGACTCGTCCCGGCCTCGAGGCGAACGTGAAGCTCTCGGAAAAGGGCACCATCGAGTCCCCGGCCCGCCGCTTCGCGCCCGATCACTCCTTGCCCTTTCACGACGAAGAGCGCGGTGTAATCGAAGAACTGCTGAGCGAACGAAAAGAAAATGCCGAGGATGTCATCCCGGTCGGTCGCATCGTGGAGTGCCGCGACCGCCTTCTTCGCGGTGACCGGACCTCGGAAGCGCCGCGGGAGCGGCTTTCGGCCGCGCGGCTGCGGCGCCGGCATCGGGTGGGTGAGCGTCGACCGACCCGCATCGTCCTCCTTCGCCTGCGGCACGCCCACTTCGACGACGCGCGATACACCCACAAAGCTCTTCGAGGCAGTCTCTGACGGTGCTGAGGGTGCATCGTCTTGCGGGGTGGATTGCGCGTCGCTCCCCGCCTCGGCATCGGCGGACGCGGTCTCCGATGGCATCGCCCCTTTCATGGGAACCGCTCGGGCCGTGGGAACCGCTCTGTCCGTGGGAGCCGCGCTGTCCGTGGGAACCGCTCTGTCCGTTGGAACCGCGCTGTCCGTGGGAACCGCTCTGTCCGTTGGAGCCGCGCTGTCCGTGGGAACCGCGCTGTCCATTGGAACCGCAGTCTCCGATGGCATCGCCCCTTTCATTGGAGCCGCGCTGTCCGTGGGAACCGCGCTGTCCGTTGGAACCGCGCTGTCCGTTGGCACCGCGTCCACCGGAGCCGATCGATCGAACGGAACCGCATCCTGCGGCGCGCGCTCCATTCCCGGCGACGTTTCGTCGTCCCAGTC
Source organism: Myxococcota bacterium (assembly GCA_039187775.1). GTDB lineage: Bacteria > Myxococcota_A > Polyangia > Polyangiales > JBCCZL01 > JBCCZL01. The sequence goes on along the minus strand of JBCCZL010000429.1, from coordinate 888 downwards.
GATCTCGGTCTGCTTCTTCGGCAGTCCCAGCGAGTCCGCGTCGACCTTGTTGTCCTGAGGAGGGCGCACAAACGGCACCGGTCCCGGCGGCTGCCCCTCCAGTCGATCGAGTAGGCGTCGCTGCCGCGCCGATGGCTCCACGCCGTAGTGCGCTTTGAGGGCACCTGCGATCCGCACCGCGGTCGCGATCCGGTACACGAGGTCGTGACCCAGGAGAAAGCTCAGCTGTTCGTCGGTCTCTGCGCTGAACGGCGAACACAATGCGACCACCATGGTCCGACCTTCGGCAGTGAGCGGGACCATTCGGTACTGCTCAGCGACCTCTTTCGGCACCAGTCGAAGCACGTCTTCACTGACGCCCATGACTTCCTGTCGCGTTGCCGGAAGCAATCCATGCAGCGCCGCCTGGTAGGCGCTCATCACGTTCTCGGCGACCGCCCCCATCCCAAGAAGGATTCCTTCGACTTCGCCCCCGGAGATGACTTGTTTTTGGATCGCTTCCTCGATCTTTCGTACCGAGACGATGTTGTCACGGACTAGCAGCGAGGTGAGCGCAGACATTATGAAATTGTTCCGCTTCCGGGCGCTCATGGTCGCCCCGAGGTCCGATCGATGTCAACGGTTGGAAGCGCCCGACTTTGGACCTTCCCTCCAAAGATCGGCCCATGAGGGACCTCGAAGCCGCCTCCATCGTGAGGTCAGGACCTTCGGTCCCAACGGCTGAAGGCTCCTAGGTAAGGTCGGGACCTCCGGTCCCAACGGCTGAAGGCTCCTAGGTAAGGTCGGGACCTCCGGTCCCAACGGCTGAAGGCTCCTCACGTCGATGGCGCTTGAATCCCGGCCAGACGGTCGAAGGCGAGGGCAACCGCGACGGGGGCGGCCGTTTCG
>JBCCZL010000428.1:0-8878 GCA_039187775.1 Myxococcota bacterium | reverse complement strand
CGTCGTCATCCGAGTCATCGTCGTCGTCGTCATCATCCGAGTCATCGTCGTCGGAATCGTCGTCGTCATCATCCGAGTCATCGTCGTCGGAATCGTCGTCGTCATCATCCGAGTCATCGTCGTCGGAATCGTCGTCGTCATCATCCGAGTCATCGTCGTCGGAATCGTCGTCGTCCGAGTCGTCGTCCGAGTCGTCGGTACGCGCTTCGGCTTCGTCGGGCGCCTCTTCGGCCTCGTCACTCGCCGCGCCGTCGTCCGCGTCCTCTGACCCGCCCTCGTCGTCCTCGTCGGCCAACGCGAGCTCCCCCGAATCACGGCCCTCGGGAGTGAGTTCCGCGTCGTCATCCTCACCATTGTCCGACGCCGCTTCGACGGATGCGGTTTCCGATCCCTCCCCGTTTTCGTCCGAGGTCTCCGCCTCGGGCGCCGCCTCTTTCTCTCGCTCGACCTTGTCGGCCGGTCGAACTCCCGACCCAAGGGACTCCAGAAGAACGCTATCGATCGACACCACGTGCACCGCGTGTCGGACCAGCCCGATCTGACACCGCTCCATCGCAAGACCAAGGCCCACGCCATCGACCACCGACACCGGTGCCTGTCCCGTGGTGGCCGCCTCCTCCCGCGCACCCGACCGCACCCGACCGGTGGTGATGATCCAAGCGGCCGCGGCGCCGTCGTAGTGGTGGAGGGATCCTCGAAGCTGGATGACCTTCTCCCGGTCCACCTCTCCGCCATCGCGACACACGAGCACCGCCACCCGGATCTCCTCCAGCCCTCGCTTGAGGGTGCCGGCAAGATGAAACTCACCTCGCCCCGCCCCGGGACGTCGCACCGCGTGGAGGCCGACGATCCCTTCCGCATTCAGCCACGTCGCCAGGAGCTGCATGAAGCCCGCCACCGGAAGTCCGCTCACCGCCTCGAGGAGTCGCTTCCGGGCCGCTTGGCGCTGCTTTTCTGCGGCGCGAACCGCGTCCCGCTCCGCCCGAAGCGCGTCTTTGGGAAGATCCCAGTCGGTGAGGGCGACCGCATCGTGGTCCACGCGAAAGCGCGGCCGCTGCCCGGCGTTCTGATAGCGCGCAATATCGCTGCCGACGGAAGCGGCGACGGTGGGAGCAAGCGCCGATGGGTCACCGCTGAGCTTGTTCTTGCGCACCAGGAGCTGCGCGATGCGACCGTAGCTCAGCGGGCGCTGCCGGCCGCGCTCGAGGCAATGGTAGACCGCGTCTGCGAGCGCCAGCCCAACCTTCTCCCCCTCCACTGCGTCCCGGTGCCAGTCGCCTGCGAGGGGCTTCCGGCCGCGGCCGTCTCGATCGTTTCGGTCACCGCGATCGTTTCGGTCACCGCGATCGTTTCGGTCACCGCGATCGTTCCGGTCATTCCGGTCGCTTCGGCCGTTCCGATCGTTTCGGTCCCGCCGCCGCGAGTTTCGCCCGCGGTCTTCGCTCCGGGGGCTTTCGTCGCTCGTTTCCTCATCGCCATCCTTCCGACCCCGGCGGCGGCGGCGGCGCTTGCGTCGTCCTTTTTGTCCGTCGTCTTCCTTATCGAGCTTGGCGAGGATGGGCTCGTCATCGTCCTCTTCGGCCGGAAACACATCCTCGCCGGGGTGCTTGGACGTGCTCAGGTCATTCGGAACCTCCTCGGCGTCACCAGACTTGGAGGCAACCTCGGACGTCGACGCAATCTCAGACTTGGAAGCGATCTCAGACTTGGACGCCGCCTCGGCCTCGGGTTCCGGTTCGGAAGGGAGCTCGTATTCATGGCCAGACTCGTGTTTGGCCGTGGAGAGCACCTCGGACGAAAACTCACGGAGGCCAAACACCCCAGCTTTGACTTTGACGATGGGTGCTTCGCCCCGGTCCTTTTTCACCATCGTCGCAAGGCGGGAGCTCATCGTGATCTCCGGCGTCTTGCCCACGTGGCTCAACATGTTTCGTTCGATCGCAATCTCAGTGATGCGCCGATAGTGAAGCGGCTTTCCTACGAGGCGCAGGACTTCGACCGCTGCTTCGGTGAAGGTCATAACGGTGTTTCCTCAGGTCGTCGGCGGCCAGCACCGCGGACGAGCGCGAGACGGGGCGCGTCCCCGCCGCGGAGGCAGCGCTTATTCGAGCGCCTCCTGGTTCGTCGCCCTTTTGCCAGCCGGGACCCATTTGAGTGATGATTTTTCGGTGTAGATCCACCAGCATCGCAAGCGGGCCGCTGCGGCTGGGGCGCGCCACGCTACCACTGTCACCACATGGGCGCAACAGGCCCTAAACCCATACAATTATGGCCTTTTCCATTTCCCGCGGCCTCCCTCGGACGGAGGTCGAGCGATCCCCGCAGTGGCCTTTCTCCGAAGGACCTTCGCTCCTTGTTGTCCTCGTGTTCGCGGCATCGTGCGGCGGAGAAACCCCGACCGATCCTCCCGAAGTGCAGACCGACGACGGCGACGAGGTCGCGGCATCGAGCTCTCGTGAAGCCCCGCCCGCGGTTCCCCCTCCGTTTGATTTTCGGCGGGTCCGACTCGACCCCGATCAGCACATCGACGAAGTCCTCACGTGTCACGTCGACGCAGCCGGTCGGCGGACGGTGATCCGCGAGCGCGATGCCCTACCCCAAGGCGAAGGGATGGCCGTCGTCCACTATGCCGAAGGCTATCCCGACTGGGCGGTCCGTCGTCAGGACGTCCGATGCGTAACATCCACAAGCCGCGCATGGGTCGACGTCCTGTTCCGCGAAGCGCAGCTCGAGGCACCCCCGATCGCCCAAGGCCGCGTGGTACAGCTCCGGCTGCTCTCGGCGTACGAAGGCTTTTCCGACTATCCCTACGGCGAGTTCGTCGAACTGCTGTCCGGCTCATCGATCGCCGCGCCGGACAACGAAGCTCCCTCACCCGATGACGGATTCGACTTCTCCGCGGCGGTGGACCGACCGGTGCTGGTGGGATCCGAACAGGTCTGCGCAGTGGACTTCGTCTCTCAGATCAAGCCCGTCGACGACCGCGTTCGGCGGCGCTTGGACTACGAAGACGACGTGGCGTTTCGCGCGGACCTTCGTTGCCTTCATCCGGCGGGCGACGCGTGGGTCGATGTCGCGGCCAACCTTACGAATCGCGAAACGCTTCTCGAGCTTCGTCGCGGCGCGTCGGTTCGGCTACGGATCCTCGACCGCGACGGCGGATTCGCCGACTACCCCATCGCCGAGGTCGTGGAATAGGACGAGCGGCTTCCCCTTGCGGCGAGGCCGATGTCGGCTTACCACTCGGCGCTTGCGAGAATCGACGGGCCGTTTTTTTGACGGCGGATGGAGGAATACCGCACAAGAGGAAAGGCTGGGTTTCACTGAACGTGGGCGAGCAACCACGACGGACCACACGTAGCTCTTGATATCGCTTGCCTTTCTGATTGGCCCAGGCTTCGCATGACGAAGCCGGGTATTCACCAGGACAGACTATGACAGACAAACACGTGGGTATTCTGATGGGGGGACTGAGCGCGGAACGCGAGGTTTCCATTCAAACCGGGGGGGCGGTGTTTGGCGCCCTCACCTCCCGAGGTCACCGCTGCACCCGCATTTACGTTGACCATGATATCGATCGCGTGCTTCGGCAGACCCCGATCGACGTCGCGTTTCTGGCCCTTCATGGAACCTTCGGCGAGGACGGTTGCGTGCAGGGACTCCTCGAGTGCCTTCGAATCCCCTACACCGGCTCGGGAGTGATGGCGAGTGCCCTCGCCTTCGACAAACTCAAATCCAAAGAACTCTTCCGCCTCTACAACGTTCCTACGCCCCCCTACTACACCCTCGGTGCCGAAGCTCTGGACGACCTCGCGTTTGCCCATGGTTCCTTCGGGTTCCCCGTATTCGTGAAGCCCCGCCGCGGTGGCTCTTCGGTGGGTTCGGGCCGCGCCGAAGACCTGCAAACCCTTCGGGCGCGCATCGAGGAAGCCCTCGCGTTCGACGATTCAGTTCTCGTGGAACGCTATGTGGGCGGCATGGAAGTGGCGGTCGGACTCCTCGACGGCCAGGCGCTTGGCGCCATCGAAATCCAGCCTGGGGGTCGGTTCTACGACTACCGTTCGAAGTATCAGAAGGGCCAAAGCCGGTATCACTTCCCGGCGCGTCTCACGCCCACCCGTTATCGGGGAGTGCTCAACCTGGCTGAGCGAGCCAATCGTTGCGTCGACGCGATCGGGGTGACCCGAGTGGATCTCCTGGTGACCGAGGGAGACAACGAATACGTGCTCGAGGTCAACACCCTTCCCGGCCTGACCCCGACCTCGCTCCTTCCCAAGATCGCCCGTGGCCAGGGCCACGACTTTGCCGACCTCTGCGAGCTGATCCTCAAGCGCGCGACCATCGGCGCGCAGGGCAGCATGCCGGTCGAACGCCGTCCCGAGTCGAGCTTCGACGGGGTCGCGCTCCAAGACGCCGAGTAGATCCGGCTTCCACGGAGAACTCTCTCTTCCCGATTCCCGCCGGGCTCAGCGACCGAACATCACCCGCGATGTGTCCCGGACGGGCGCGCCATCGCAAACCACGGTGCCCTCGAACGAACGATCGGCGGCCAGGGTTGCGATGTAGCGACAGCCCTCGAACGTCAGCCGTTCGCCCGCCGACACCAGGCGCTCGAACTCCGGATAGCCGGCGCTCCTCGCCGCGGCCGCCGCATCGAGTACCGCCGCTTGCAGAGGAAGCGGTAGCGTGCGAATCGACGCTGGCGGCAAGCCCGCCGACACGCGAACTTCGTATTCGCCTTGTCCATAACGCGACACGAGGTGCGCCTCGACGCGGGTCGAGGTCGACACGCACACGTGGCCGCTCACCACGCCTCGGCCGCGGAGCTCGCCGGACCCCTCGCCATCGACCACCAGGCGAAGCCCGAGTTCTCCGATCCCTCGACCGCCCGCCGCCGTCACCCGGGTGCACCCTTCGCGGAGCGAGAGCGAATGGAGCACCGCTTGGCCGAATACGAGGCGGCCGCCTGCGACGAGCCCTCGGTCGGTGAACCCATCGTTCTGATTTGCCGATAGCACCTCCGGCCGAGTCTCCGACAGGCTGGCGGCTTGTCGAAAGGGCGGCCGCTCCCCCAACCAGAGGCCGCTCGAGCCCCCGACACGCTGCTCCTCGCCGGAGAGGAGCGCCACCCGCACCTCCCCCGCGCCCTGAACCGCGTGCATTTCCGCGGCAAACGAGGCGTCGCGATCGATGCAAAACTGAACCGCTGGCTGACTCGCCGCTGCAGTATCTCGGCTCACCGTGTGTCCGGCCTCGTCGAGAACCCGAACCGCGACTTCGCGAAGACCGATCCCGAGGAACACCGCCACCGTGTAGCAATGCGCTTCCTGTACCGGGAGCGGCACCCGGATCCGCTGGTCCCGGGCCAGCGGAATCGTGATCGGCTCACCCATCGGCTCGAACCCTCGCCGCTCGGCCCCACGGGTCACCTCGCGAAGCCGAGGTTCGTTCGCTCCATCGTCTTCGCGTTCGATGTACACGCCCGGACGACCCCCAAGGATGTCGGCGGCGCGATCGAGGGCGCTCTCCGGTCCACGGAACGCGGCGTAGCGATACGAGCCAGTGCCGTCGTAGGCGTGGAGGTGATAGTAAAGTCGCCGCGGTCGCAAGGTGCAGAGTTGCAGGGTCGGATGGGCGTCCGGTTCGACGTCCTCCGCGAGGATCTCCCCATCCGGCGCAAACACCCCCGAGTCGAGGTCCCGAATCCCTCGCGCGGACACCGCAACGAGGGTCAGGCACCCAGGGGTGGTGATGTCGAGGGTCTCGGTCTGTTCCCGCCCCGCTGTGAGAAAGCCCTCGCCGGAGAGTGCCACCGGTTCGAAGCCCACCTCGGCAAGCTGGCGCTCGATCTGCTGAAGCGCCGAGCTCAGCGGATCGTTCGACGCGGTGCCCTCGCCGTTCAACGGGGGCGTGGGGCTTCCCCCGCCGCAGGCCGCGAGAAGCCCGAGGAAGACCGCTAAGAGACGCTCCGAACAACGTCTCAAGGGGCCTCCTCGCCGATCAGCACCAGAAACCGGCCCCGGCCTGCGTACACCCGGGAAGCCACCCGAAGCTCGGCGTCCTCCCGCGCGCAGTGGTAGACGACCATCGGCTGTCGATTTCCCAAGTCCCAGCCCACTCGAGCATCCTGCGGATCGGTCACGATGAGGTCGAGGTCGGCCCCGCGTAGCTCGTCGCTCATCACTGCGGTCACTCCGTAACACTGTCCGGCTTGCACCCGAAATGGGATCGTAAGGACCGAGCCAGGGCTTGCATATCCCCAGGCGAGCTCCCGACCGACGAGACCTCGACGACGAAGCACCGCCTGCGCCTCCGCGTAGGTGATCCGGGCGAACCCTTCGACTCCCGTCGGCCTCGGCTCGTCGCTCTCCCGGAGCCGAAAAATTCGGACGCCGTAATCTCCCGCACCATCGAACATCCTTACTTCCAGCTCGACTCGCGCGGCAACGCGGCTGCACGCTCGAACGAGCGCAGTGGCGCCTCGCGATTCGTCGCGGCCAAGCTCCTCGCCGGTATGGTCTCGCACGAGGAGGTCGACATCCCGAACCCCGACGCCCCCGACCACTGCGAAGCCGTAGCAGACATTGCGCTCGACGGGCGGGCGGTGCACCGTTCGCTCCCGTTCGCCGAGGACCCCCGCGATCTCCCCGCCCACGGCAAGATACCCGAGAGGTCGGAGCTCCTCTTCGATGTTCGTAAAGCTCGTCGCCTGCGATGGGTCGTCCCCGAGTTCGGGCTCGGTGGTGCGAAGCCCCGCGGCCTCCGCGAAACATCCACCGACCAGCCGATTCAGGTCCGGCAGGGTGGCCGGTGGCGATCGAAAGCTCTGTAGACGAACCTCACCGATTCCCTTGTACATTCGAAGCTGTGCGAACAGCCGGAGCCCGGGTCGGCCGCAGTAGCGAAGGTACGGATGGGCGTCGAGATTGACGTCCTGGGCGACCTGGATCCCGCCATCGGTGAAGAGGACAAGATCGAGATCGAGAACCCTTCGATGACCGACCGCGAGTACTCCGACGCAGCCATCCTCGGGAAGGACGATCGGCGTCACAAAGTCTCGGCCCTGATGGAGAAATCCGACCGCCGGTTCGCCGATCGCCTCAGCGCCCCGGGACTCGAGGGCCACCACCGCGGAAGCCATGCACTGCTCCGCCGAGCGATCGGCGTCCTGGGCCCGCGCGATCGGCGGTCCTGAAAGAACCGCCAAGAGGCTCGCTCCGATGCCGGCGAGCAGGGCCGATGAACGCTTTCGCGACACGGTCACGGCGACGACTCCTCGTCGACGGGGGACTCCGTCTCCGGTACTTCTTCTACCGCTCCACCCGTGGGTTCGAGCGACTCGGCCTCCACGTCGACGGGCGCCCCTTCGATCTCGGGCACGCGGCGCTCCGGGCTTCGCGTAGGTTCTGGCCCGGGAAACACCAGCCGTTGGATGACCACAGTCCCTTGCCCACGAAAGGCGAGGACTTCTCCGACGAGCAGTTCCGCCCCTTCGTCCGCGCACCAGTGGGCGGACGCGTGCGGTTCCGCTCCCGCCGCGCTCGCGATGAGCCGCCCCCGACCGTCCCGGACAAGAAGGTCAACATCGACGACGCCTTCTCCCCCTGCCGCCACCCACGCAACGCATTCCTCGGGGCGCACCTGTACCGGGTGACGCGCCGCCTCCCCCTCGTCGAGGGACCGTTCGAGCGTGGCTATGCTGACGTAGCCGCGATCGATGTACGGCGCCAGCACCTGGTCCAGTCGGAGCGCCGCGATGTCTCGAATCTCTCGCGGGGCCGCCACCACCGCCAGCGCAAATCCTGCCGGTCGGCCGTAACCTTTCACCACCGCGCGGTGCAGCTGGCCGTCGCTGCAGAACTGCACCCGCGCCGTCGGATCCGCCGAGGTATCGCGAGCCACCACATTGCCCTGCCCGTCGAGCACGTACAGATCGAGATCCGCCGCCAGTCGGCGCCCGGCTCCGAGAAGCGCATAACATCCGGCGCTCAGCCGAAGAGGAATCGTCCGCTCATCGTCCGGGCCGAGGGTGCCGTCGCGCTCGAGAAACGACGGCGCGCCATAGTTTCGATTCCGGAGAGGGAGCGCCAGCCGGTCGACCGTTTCTACGGCATCGCGTCGCTCCTCGATGGAATCCTCCTCCCGAAACCCTGGCGCATCCCCTTCGGCTTCGATCGGCCGCGAAAGCACTGCGATCCCGACGGCGCCGGCCCCCTCAAAGGCGGTGGCTTCGAAACGATAACGACCGGGCTCTGCGGGACAGTGCTCAAGCACCGGCTCTGCATCCGCGCCAAAGTTCCGGCCGACCTCCACGCCCGCCGGATCGAACACCACGATGTCGATGTCGCCGACGCTCTCATCGCCGCGCGCCACCGCGATGTAACAACGGGCTTCGCTCAGGTCGGCGTCGAGGCGTACGCGCTCGCCTTCCGCCAACCCATCGACCGCGTCCCCCAGGGGAAGGAACCCTCGCTCCCGAAGCACATCGCCACTTTGCGCGAGCCCTTCTCGCACCCCTTCAAACGGCACGCGCGGAGCGAGGATCCCTTCAAAGATTCGCTCGAAGCCTTCGCCTGCCGCAGGGGCAGAGCTAAATGCGCCGGCCACCACAGCACCCGATCCGCGAAGCGCACGGTACACAAAGTAATAGGGAGCGACCCCATCGCCGTCTTCGTCCTGAGGGCAGAGGTGCACAAGCCCGCCCTCCCCCTCGACGGAGTCCACCGCGACCTCGGCGCCATCTCCGTCGAAGACCGACACGTCGAGACCTCGGATTCCCCCACCGCCCAGCGCCACAAAGGTCGTGCAGGCATGGGTTCGAAGATCGATCGGAACGCTTCCCCCTTCGCCCTCGGCGGCGAACATCCGAGCGAGGCCG
>JBCCZL010000427.1:0-8898 GCA_039187775.1 Myxococcota bacterium | reverse complement strand
GCGGCACCCCAGTCATGGCCCACCACGATGGCGGTTCCGTCATCGCTCAGTCTGTCGATCCACGCCACCACGTCCAACCCGAGGGTCAGCCCGTCCGCGTCGTCCGGAGGGATTCCGGTCGGGTGGTAGCCCCGTGTCCATGGGCTGACCACCCGGTATCCCCGCTCCGCGATCCGCGGGCGAAGGTCATCCCAAGTGTGGGCGGTGTCGGGAAAGCCATGAATCAACAAGACCAGCGGCCCCTGCCCCTCCTCGAGGAAGGCGAACCGCAGCCCGTTCGCGGTGAGATATTGGACGCTCACAGCGCCCATGTTCCGGGGGAGCGGTCCGCCGTCAAGTCCGAAGGACTTGAACTCGAACGGGAGCTCGGGGTTCGAACGCCTTGACTCTCGCTCCGAAGCTTCTACGTTGCGCGCATCTCGTCGCCTGTGCGAAACGCACACTCACCGACGAAGCCTCACTCTGTTTTTGGACGTCCTCTGTTTTTTCGGACGTCTTCTGTTTTCGGACGTCCTCTGTTTTCGGACGGCTTCTGTTTTCGGACGGCTTCTGCCTCAGACGTCTCTCTCCTGGGCGTCTGTTCCGAAACTACTTCGTCGAGAGCTTTCCTCACGGGAAAGCGTTCTTCCCCGGAGCCGCTTCGGTCCGGGCCTGGGTCCAAAAAGCCGCTCTCCATCGGAGGCGAAGTCTTCACCCACGTCTCCTTGCCGCGGACTTTCGCGGCCAGACACAAAGAAAGGCGAACCATGCGCAAGTTCACCCATATCGACCAGTTCTACCAGGTGATCCGTTACGTAGCGGCGACCAATGGCAACCCGGACTGCCCCGAGCGCTACAAGATTCGGGGCCCGGTCGAGTACCGAGGTTCGGTGAAGCTTCATGGCTCGAACGCGGGCGTTGCCTGCCGGCCAAATGGCCTCCTGCCCCAGTCTCGTTCGCGGGCCCTCAGCGTCGACGACGACAACTACGGCTTCGCGGCGTTCGTTGCACGCGCGTCGGTGGAGGCCGCGGTTCGCGAGATCGAAAGCACGATCCGACAGGAGCGAGGCATCGCCGATGAAGTTCCGATGATTCTCTTCGGCGAATGGATCGGCCCCGGACTTCAAAAAGGAGTCGCGGTGAATCAGCTCCCGCAAAAGCAGTGGGTGCTCTTCGCGGTAAAGGTGTTCTCGTCGGAGGAGGGAGCGTACCTCGACGCGGTCCCCACGATCGGAGACCGATTCGCCGAGGAGCAAATCTTCTCGATCGCGGACGGGCCAAGCTTCCGTCTCGAGGTCGACTTCGCCAGCGCGGACAGCAAAGAGGCCGCACTCGAAACCGCCACGAAGCACACCGAAGAGGTCGAACGGCGCTGTCCGTGGGCGATGCGCTTTGGCATCGAAGGCGTCGGCGAAGGCATTGTCTGGGTTCCGTTGGGAGATCATTGGGGCAACTCCGACCTCTTCTTCAAGACCAAGGGAAGCAAGCACAAGGTCACGAAGTCGAAGAGCGGCAAGCCCCAGCTTGCGCCCGAGGTCCTCGCCAGCATCCGCGCGTTCGTCGATTTCGCCGTCACCGACAATCGACTCGAACAGGGCCTCGACCACCTCCGGGAGATGGGTCAACCGATCGACATGCCTTCGATCGGCGCCTACCTGAAGTGGGTGGGTCAGGACGTGAAGCGAGAAGCCGCCGCCGAGCTCGAGGTCAACCAGCTCGAATGGAAAGACGTCAGCAAGGCGGTGACCGCCCGAGCCCGAGCGTATTTTGTCGCGTCGGTCGAGCGCGCAGCCCTAAAAGGCTGACGGTGGGGGCCCAGCCGTGGGCCCTCTCCCGAAGCGTCTTGCGTGCTTCGGGCATCATCCCTTATCCGTAGAGGCTATGCGTTTCACAAGCCAAGCGGTGGCCGCGGCGACCATTGCCGCAACCACATTCGTCCTTTTGCCCCAAACCGCCTCGGCAGGAAACGACGATGCGGTGCTCATCGGAGATGACGCCGCAATGCTCGGTGGAGCGGTGACCGCCATCGTCGAGGGCGGTGCGGGGCTTTGGTACAACCCGGCGGGCATCGCTCGGACCAATCTGAGCACGCTCGATCTCACCGCGACCGCGTACGCGCTCAATCTCTATCGCGTGTCCTCCATGGCCTCGTTCTCTGGAGGCGAATCCACCGACGCCAGCGTGGACGAGATTGTGGTGATTCCGACATCGCTGAGCTACGTCCGACCCCTCGACGACGATCTTCGACTTGGCGCCGCCCTGTTCGTGACCCAACGAGCCGACTATGTGCTTCGGACCAATCTCAGCGCCGACCGACCGGGAGGGCAGCGGATCGATCTCATTCTCGACGAAGGGGTTCAGGCCACGCGCTATCACGCGATGGCCGGCCTCGCGACGAGCATCGGCGAGCAACTGCACCTTGGCTTTGCGATTCAGGCGGCTTACCTCTCGGAGGTCAACAATACGCAGGCGGCCGCCGCGCTCGTCAACGCGGACACCTCCGAGTCGGACAACTTCGTCGCCCAAACCTTTCAGGCCTCGTACACCGGGATCGCGCTCGCCGCTTCCCTGGGCGTGCAGTGGCAGCCCAGCGACCGATGGGCGTTCGGCCTTACCGTGGTGAGTCCGTTTGCGCTGGTCTACAGCTCGCTTCGCGCGCCCTCGATCAACGTGATTTCGGGCATTGGGGGCGTTAGCGAAGCGGCCATCGCCGACACCCAGGAAAGCAGCTTCTCGTTCGATCCGGCGTTTCCCGCAAAGTTTCGTCTGGGAGCCGCATACCTCGGTAACGGCTGGGGCGCGAGCATCGACGGGGACTACGCCCACCCCCTCAAGAACGATGAACTGGGCATCGATCGAACGGGGGTCTGGAACCTCCGCGCGGGGGCATATTTTGACGTCGGGGACGAACTCCGGATGGGCTTTGGCGCCTTTACCGACCGGAGTGCTTTCCGCGCCCCCGAGCAGTTCGGAGAGTTCCGCGCTCATTTCTACGGCGCGACGGTGGGGATGTCGTTTCAGAGCGAACGAAACCTGAACGAAGAGCTTGAAGGCATCGAACAGCTCCTCCTCGGCACAAACATCGCCGTTCGCTATGCCTACGGGACCGGAGACTACGTTGGGTTTGTGCTCGACGACGGCTTCACGGCGCGGCAGGACCTGTTCACTCCGCGAGTCGTGAACACCTACGGCCACGAGATCGGGGTCTATATCGGCTCGCGCGTCCGGTTCTAAAGCGTCCGGTTCTACTCGAGCCGCTCTTGGAACACTACGCGGACCCGGTCCTCGAAGGACTCGGTGGGTCCACCCGCCGCATAGGGCCGAACCCGAAGCTCGAGCCTTCGCTGGCCCGCCGCCTCAACGGTGTGGCGTGAACGAACCGTGGTGCGGTATCCGCTCATGTAGGGAAGCCCGTCTCCGAGGTAACGGAGAAGCACCGTCAGGGTGTGGGAGCCCGGGGCGATGCCACCATCATAGATCGCGAGCTCCTCCGGGGCCGTCCCAGGCTCGAACGATCGCTGGAAGATGACGACCCCATCCAGGGCGTACTCAACCGACACCAGATCGAACAGCGCGCCCGTGCGATCCTCCTGCGTGATCGTCGCTCGGGCGAAGCTCCGATCCTCGTACAGCTGGTCCCAGAGGCTCCGAAGGCGCGCGTAGCTCGTGAATGCATCCGCGCGGACCGCGGCCACATCCGCGGATAGCGCACGAAGACGCTGCGCATAGGACTCGGCGTCCACGGATTCAGCCGGAGCGGTCTCTGTCGCGGTCGTTGTCGATGCACCCTCAGCCGGCGCAGTCTCCGACGCTTCCGGAGAGTTCTGCGCGGCAACCACGCCGCTGACGCCGAACACCGCGCACATCAGCGCACCATGACCGCACCCCTTCAGTACCCACCGCATATCACCCACCTCCTTCGGTCGGACCTCGCCGTCCTTGCCCAAACCGCTGTTTGTTGCCGAACAACCACGAACCGTTCATTTGACCTTCAGGGCGGGGGGAAGCCCGCGCCGGAGGCACCGCTCGAGCTGATCCACCGCCGCCTCCTCAAACGCGCCAGCCCTTCGGAGCAGTCGGTACGAAACCTTCGGGAGGTTCACGAGCGGTCGAGCCGCCATTCCCCGGGGGATCCGACAGCCCTCATTCACGACCGCGAGCCCCAAGCCGAGGCTGGCAAAGTGAAGAATCAGCTCCCAGCGGTTCGCCTCGATCGCCGGCTCCCAGGCCACCTCCGCCTCCGCCAACGCACCCGCGAGCGCGGTTCGGTGAGGTCGACCCCGCGGCGGAACCACCAGCCGTTCTCCGTGAAGGTCGGCAACCCGAACCGCGGTCATTTGTTCAAACCGATGGCTCCGAGGAAAGACGACGATCGCCCCCACCCGACAGAGCCGCTGTAAAGAAATGCCTCTAGGCGCTTCTTCGATCGCGGTCACCCCAAGCTGAGCCCGCCCCGATCGCACGGCCTCGACGGTGGCTTCACGGTCCCCGGTGATGAGCTCGAGCGACACCAGCCCGTTCCGAACGAAATCTCGAATGCCTTGGCCGAGAAGATAGAGGTAGGCCCCCTCGCCCGCCGCCAACACGACCGGGCGCGGCGCGGTGCCGCGAAGCTCGGCCAGGAACGCGGCGGCCCGCGCTTCCGACTCCCGACCAAACGCGAGCAGCGCCTCGCCCTCCGGAGTGAGCCGGACCCCTCGCCCATCCCGCTCGTAGAGCGGCACTCCCACTTGCTCGCTCAACTTCCGAACCTGCACATGAAGCGCCGGCTGCGATAGATGAAGGCGTTGGGCGGCTCGAGTGAAGTTTCGCTCTTCCGCAAAGGCGACGAAGGCCCGAAGCCAGCCGGACTCAATCATAATTTCAGTTTATAGGCTATTCGATATCAATCGTGGTGAGTGATTCTAAAGAGATCACTTTGGGGGTATGAACCACAACGAATCACACCTCCCCCACGTGCTTGGAGTCGACATTGGCCGAGTGATCATTGGGACCGCCGACATGGGCGGCCACGCGGACACTACCTTCCTCCGTGGCGACGACCATGCCGCCATGAACACCCCGTCGGCGGCTGGCGCGTTCGAGACCCTCCGTGACCTCGTGTCGGAGTTTCGCGGAGCGGTGTGGCTGGTCTCGAAGTGTGGGCCCCGGATTCAGGCGAGGACTCGAGCCTGGCTGGCCCACCACCGCTTCTTTGACCGAACCGGGGTGCGTCCGGGCCGGGTCCTCTTTTGCCGACGGCGGCCCGACAAGCGGGAGCACTGCCTGGCGATTGGGGCTACGCACTTCATTGACGACCGCACCGACGTGCTTCGGCACCTGCGAGGCGTGGTTCCAAATCTGTACCTGTTTGGGCATCAAACTCGCCAACCGGCGCCCCGATGGTGCGTTCCCGTGATCCGGTGGGCCGACGTGCGCCACGAACTCCTTCCTGCCGAAGAAATCACCCAGCGGCCACGGCGTGGCGAATCGCGTTGATGGGCCTCGGGTTCGGGCTGGCCCATCGACGGAACGTTGATTGGACCGTTGCTCGGGCGACAATGTAGGTCAAGCTGGCACCGTGAAGACGGAACGCACCACGGTCCGACGTCGCGCGCAGCGTGGGTTCTATGACCGCTCGACGGTCAAAGCGATTCTCGATGAAGCCTTGGTCTGTCACCTCGCGTTTGCGGTCGACGGGCAGCCCTATGGCATCCCTACAATGCATGCGCGGGTGGACCAGAAGCTCTATGTCCACGGGGCAACCGGAAACCGAGCCCTTTCTACGCTTCGGAACGGTGCACCCTGTTGTCTCACCGCGACGCTGGTCGACGGTCTTGTGTTGGCGCGGTCGGCATTTCATCACTCGATGAACTATCGGTCGGTCGTGGTTCTTGGATCGGCCGCGGAAGTGACCGAGATCGACGAAAAACGTTCGGCTCTCCATGCGCTTGTCGACAAAATCGATGACGGCCGAGGTCAGGCGTGTCGTCTGCCGAACGATGACGAGCTCAGGGCCACCCTGGTGCTCCGGCTGCCCCTTCAGGAAGCCTCCGCGAAGGTCCGGACCGGACCGCCCGTGGACGCCAAGGAGGATTACGCCCTTCCCTATTGGGCGGGGGTGATCCCCCTGCATCTCGAGCGCGGCGCTCCGGTCCCGGATCCCCTCCTCGCCCCCGATATCGCCTATCCATCGCGTCCGCTCGCCTCCCGTCCGGCAAATGAGAAGCCGAGCGGCGGCTAGCGCGACGCCGACCTTCGCCCACTCGAGGCTTCGGCTCGCAAGCACCGGTGAACCCGCAGCACCTTTTGGACGACATGGTCCGAATTGAGATTGGCGCACCTTGGGGAAGCCCTTCGGTCCGATGCGCTCGGGTGGATGGTTCGTCCGGGCGCAAAAGTAGAAACAAAATTCCGACGCAACTCTTCGGCGAAACCCCATGGGTGAGGCGCTTGGCGCGCAGAAACCGCACGGTTCTCAGGAAATTTTGGGAGGCGGATTTCGCCATCTTTCTTTTCGCGATTTCGCTCGTGTAGCGAAGTCGCAACGACTCCCAACTGGGGCTATCGATGCTGCACAATCTCGGAGTACGCAAAGACATGCGAGAGATTCAGCAGCTTCCCCTCGCTCTCAAGTTCGTCGCGTCGCCGGAAGACGTGCCGGCGCACCTCAATACGGTGTGGTGGAAGGACCCAGAGCGCTTCGACCGAATGTTCATCGACGAAACGACCGCTTATGTGGTTGGCCGCCGGGAAGACCACTTTACCGACGCTGGAAGCCCGCGGACTTTTCTTGGGATCTTCGTTTTTTCGATTTGCGATGTACGCTTGCGTCAGAGAAGCCGGAGCCCGCGATGTTCATAGAAAGCCAGTCCGACGAGGGTCAGCTCATCATTTCTGTCCTGACCAACATGGCGCAGGAAGCGAGCGCCTCCGCCCAGAACGCGCTCGCGCGTGGCGACTACGATGACGCGGCCACATGTACGGCCGAGGCGGAAACCGTGGCGGAGGTGATCGCCCGGTTCAAGCATGGCGGGCCCACGCGTCGAGACTGGCTCGTGATTCGAGACGGAGTGGAAGAAGCGCTGGACGAGGCGGACGGGCGCACCATCGACGCCAGCGGCCGGAACGAGAGCGAGTACCGAAAGTGGCGAACCATTGCCGGCCGGCTCGAACACCTCCTGGCAAAAGTTAAACACGGCATCCCCGCGTCGGACAGCATCAGCCCCTACTCCGACTTCGATGGTCCAAGCGCAACCTACCGGATCATCCACTAGTCCTTCACCAACTCAAGCGGGTGAAGGACTAGCAGACTGCTAGAGAGCAGGACCGAGCGGTCTCGAGGGAGACGAGTCAGGGAGGGCAGCGATCTTCGAAGAAGATCTGGTTGTCCGATCCACTGCTGCTCACCACGTAGAGCACGGTATCCCCACGCTCGGTATCGAGGCCATTCCACGCAGCGACCACGGTCGCCGCGTCTTCCAAGCTTCGAACCAAGATGAAGAGAATCTGCTTCACCCATCGATCCGCATCGGCCACCGCCCCGGTAGAATCGACGATATCTGCGAGCTTGTCGCGGAGTTGCTCGGTGGCCGCCGCCGCGGCAAGTGACGGCGAGGGCATGCATACGCCCCCGAAGGCGAACGAGCGGGTCACCCCCACGCCGATTCGAGTGGCGGCGAAGTCCACGACCAGATCGGTTCGGGAGGGAGGCATCATCGTCATGTACTCGACCTCTGTCTCGGTCGCATGAAGGGTCGCCCCTTCGCACTGTTCGAGCACTTCGTACGCCACCGCTTCGGAATAGCGCGAGCTTCCCCCGGCATTGGGCTCGGCCAAGATCCGCTGGGCCCCAGCGCTCAGGTTGGTCGCAACGATTCCTCCCATCGACACCACAATGGCGTTCGAGAAGGACGCAGGGGCGGTCGACGTGAGTTCGTCGTCTAGCGTGCCGCAAGTTCCCGTGACCCTGATGGCGGACGATCCACCATCCGGGGATGCGTCGCCGTCGGCCCCCGCGTCGCGAGGCACGGCGTCGGCCATCGCATCGAGGGGGGTGGCGTCGCCGATCGCATCGGGCGTCGCGTCAACCGATGCATCCCTCGCAGCGTCGATAGCCGCATCCATCGCGACGGTTTCATCGTCCGAGCAGGCCAGCAGGAACGCAAAAACGACGGTCGCGATTCGCATGACGGGAGTCTAACAGGCCGGTGAAAGGGACCGTGCGTCGGATCCAGCGTCGCGACGGTGCCGCGCTTGCGAGGTGAGGAGGGATCGCCGAGCTACTTTGAGGGGTAGACAGTGAGCGAGTGGAAGCGTCGACTCTGCACGTCCCAGTAGACCTCGAACGCACACTCTCTTTGGTCGTCGTACTGAAGCCAGCATTGGTACTGGACGCTATCAGGGCAGAGTCCGTGGACGTGAACCTGGCTGCGTCCGTAGGCGATCCGGCCGGAGTACTGTCGGAAGTAGGTGGCCGGGGGGTGTTCGAGGCCCCGCTCCTCTTTGGGGGCAACGCCTTCGGGCTTGACGGCTGAGCGCTCCGCCAAATACGCGTCGAGGCCTTCTTCCATGATCGCGAGGTCCGTGCGGAGCGGCGTGAATGTCCCGCCGTTCGGCCCCCACCCATGAAACGTCGCTGGTGAGGCGAACATCCAGCCGTGGTGTCCGAGGATTGACAGCGGCCCTTCGGAGTCTTCTGGCAACACGAGGCTGAGAAGCGACGCGAGCGCAATCCCGATGGTCACGAGCGTCGCGGCCGCGGGGAGAACCTCTCCCACCGAACGCTTCGGCGGGTTTGTCGAGGTGCGCTGTCTTGTTCGTCGTCTTCTCGGCCAGCCCCAAGCCATATGACGATGGACTCAACTTCGGCGTTGATCCGTGTGCGGTCATCCTGGCGTGCGGCCCCGATGGACGGGGTCTCTCCGTCGAAATCTCGAG
>JBCCZL010000426.1:0-8910 GCA_039187775.1 Myxococcota bacterium | reverse complement strand
GGCGCAGGTGTGGGCTCGGCCTGCGGTGACCTCTTGGGCGTTTCCCTGAATCGCGGTGACCGTGCGATAACTCGTCGAGCTGGTGTTGTCTCCCGTGCCGAGCTGACCATCGCTGTTGCCGCCGAGGCAGTAGACGTAGCCGTTGCCGAACACCGAGCACATATGGTTTTCCCCAACCGTATGGTCTCGAATCGGCGCGTATACGCAGGTTCCGCCGGTACAGCTCAGCGGCGTCTCTCCCGCCCCCGATCCGGTGGGGCACTCAGAGACTTCGGTGCAGAGGCAACGATCCTCCGGCGTGGGCATGCACTCCATCGCATCGGGATCGGCATCGGGAGCGCCGTCGGCGCCGCTGCTCGCGTCGGGTGCCCCGGGAACCGCGCCGCTGAACTCCGGTAGCGATGATGGGTCGACCGCCGGTGAGGCGCACTCTGCTTCACCGGCGGCGCTGGCGATGCAGGTGTTGTCCCCGCAGATGCTCACGTCTTGGCAGGCCGCCTCCAGCACGATCTCCAGGAGAAGCCGTTTGCCTTCGATGAACCGGGTTTCAACCACGCGCTCGATCGTCCCGGTCCCGGTCCCGGTGGCGACGATTCGCACGGGTCCCAACCGGTCGGGGTCACCGGGCGTGAGGCCCAGGGTGAGCGGGAGGTCGGAAGGCCCCTGAAGGGTCGCCGTTTCGTCGAAGGCTTGCATGCTCGGCCCGTCCACCACGAGACGGATCGAGTTGACCTCGGCGGGAACCGACGCGTCGGTTTGAACCACGACGACGATTTCGGTGAGCTCGTCCGAGCAGCCAGCCAGGCCGAGAAAGAGGACGAAGGCGCAAGAGACGAGTGGGTGAAGAACGAGGCGTGGCATCAGTTGGTCTCCGCCTGACCGGGGCCGAAGTTCCCCATAAACGGGTCGTCGGTGGACCCTCCCGTCGCAAGGAGAATGGCGACAACCGTGCCGGCGATCACCAGCACCCCCGCGCCGATCCCGACCCATACCCAAGGCGAGATTCCTCCGCTGTCCTCAGGTTCTTCAGGGAGCGGATCGGGTTCGCGCGTGACGCTGACCGCAAGGGCGACGGTTTGCCGTTGGGCGACTCGGGCTTCGAAGGTTCCGCGAGCGACGGTCTCACCATCGCGCTGCACCACCACTTCGTGACTTCCCGGATTGACGGGAATGGACGAGAGAGCGGCGGCCGAAACTGCCTCGCCGTCGATGCGCACGTCATCCGAAAGCGCGAGGCCGCTGATCTCGAGCGTCACCAGCGGGAGCTCGGTGCGCACTTCGGCGATGGCTTGCTGCACCGCGGCGAGGTGCTGCGCGTCTTCCTCTCCGGCGAGCTGCTGAAAGCGCTCGTAGGTGCGGAGGGCTTCGACGAGGAGGCCGCTCTGACGCTCGGCCCCTGCCAGGTTGATGAGCACCACGGGACGGGGAACGTGCTCGTAGGCTTCCGCGAAGGCCCGTCGCGCCGAGTCCCAGCGTCCCTCGCGCGCCGCCCCGATGCCCCGCTGAAATGCGGCTTGGGCGTTCGCGCGGTCGTCGTCCGATTGAGCCATCGCCTCGGCCGGCGGAGCGGCCAGTAGCGCAGCCAAAGCCAGAAGTCCCCATAAGCGCATGGGTCCATGCTAGCAGGGGGCCAAGGAGGGCAGGAACCACGGACTGACGCCGGCGCACGGTCCTCGGCGAGTCCCTGAATCAAAGCCCCACCCGAGGGCCCTCGACAGGACGGCTCCCACGGGACAAATGTGCGGCACTCCCAGCTTTCCGACGCTTCGTGCACCGACTGGTGATTTTTTTGGGCCAGGACCGTACCATCGCATCGGGGCCCGGGTTTGGCCTTGTGCGATGACCGAGGAGCCGGAGGAAGAAGAGAGCGCCGAGAAGATCGACAAAACGATCGAGTTCCTAAAAACCGGCCTCCTGGTCAATCCTCGGGACCCGTCGAAGCGATTCATGCTGGGCCGGGCCTATCAGAAGCTCGACCGGTTGGCCGAAGCGGTGGCGGAGTTCGACCGAACCCTCGCCGCGAACCCCAAACACAAAGACGCGCTCTACTTTCAGGGGGTCGCGTTGACCGACCTCGAGCAATGGGAGCCCGCGGAGGCGGTGCTCGGCCGAGCGACCGAGCAAGATCCGGAGCGCACCGATGGCTGGTACCGGCTTGCCCACTGCCGTCATCAGCTCGGACGTCACGAGCCGGCGACCCAGGCCTACGAGAAAGTGGTCGCCGCCGAACCGGATCACGTTCGTGCGCTCATTGAGGGCGGCTCTTCCTATGCGGAGATCGGTGGCCACGCGCGTGCGGGCGAGCTCTTCGATCACGCCACGAAGCTCCGGCCGGACGATGCAGATCTGTTCTACCGCCTCGGTCGGGCCAAGAGGCTTGCCGGAGATCTCGACGCGGCGGAGGCTGCGCTTCAGCGCGCCACCGAGCTCGACCGGAGTCGGGTCGAAGCGTGGATCGAACTCGCCGAGACCTGCCGCGCGAGAAAGAACTTCGAAGGGGCGGTCGACGCCTACCGCCGCGCATCGGCGCTCCGCGGGGACGATGTCGATATTCACCGGGCCCTCGCCGAGGTCCTCGAATGGGTGCATCGCGATGGAGACGCCGAGCCCGTTCGCCGGGAAGCCGTCCGCTGCGCGCCAGAGGAGCCCGCTGACCAGGTGGCCCTCGGCGAGGTGCTCTATCGGCTCGGGAAGTTTCAAGACTCCCTCGAAGCGTTCAAAGCCGCGACTGCCCTCGACGAGGGCTTTGCCCCTGCGTGGCGCGGGATTGGGCGCTGCAATGCGGCCCTCGATCGCCTCGTGGAGGCGGCGGATGCGCTCGAAAAGGCGACCACCCTCGATCCTCAGCTGGCCAAGGCATTCGCGGACCTTGGACTTGTCTATCGCAGCCTCGAGCGCCCCGAAGACGCCGAGCGCGCGCTTCATCGCTCCCTCACCCTCGACCCGTCCGACCCGGATCTTCATCACACGTACGGTCAGCATCTGCGCCAGATGGGCCGCGACGCCGACGCGGAGAAAGCACTTCGAGAAGCCCTCCGGCAGCGAGAGGATCACCGGGATGCGATGCACGATCTGGCCGACCTTCTCCTGGCCCTCGGTCGTCCGGAAGAAGCCCGCGAACTGTTCAAGGAGGTGATCGTTCTCCGCCCCGAGCGGGCCGCCTCCCACTACGGACTCGGGCTCGCGAACCGTGCACTCCACCGCCAGGTGGAATCGCTGGACGCGTTCGAAGAGGCGTTCCGGCTCGAGCCGCAAACCCCGCACGTGGTTGCGCTCGGTCAGGCGCTCTTTGCCTGCGATCGGGTGGATGACGCGATTCGCGCCCTCGAGCGAGGGCTCGAGGCGGACCCGAGGAGCGTCGACCTTCTCTACGAACTCGGCCGGGCTTTGGTGGCCGCGGAGCGGGTGGAGCGAGGCCACGAGGTCCTCACCCGGGCTCGGCGGGAGGCGCCCCGAGAGAGTCGGGTTCTTACCGCGCTCGGTGATGCCCTTCGGCTCCTTGGCCGCTTGGACGAGGCGCTCCTCGTCGTCGATCGTGCACTCCGAGAGGATCCGAACGACCCGGGCTTGCACGCGATGCGCGGGTCGGTGCTTTCGTCGCTCGGCGATGAAGCCCAGGCGAGCGAAGCGTTTGAGCAGGCGACGTGGCTCGCGCCCGAAGACCCGGCGGTGCACGAACAGCTCGGCCATGCGTTTCTTCGCGCTGGAAAGACCGAAAAAGCGATCGGCGCGTTTCGCGATGCGCTTCGCTACGACCCGGCGCGTCATGAAGCTCGCTATTGGCTGGGGCGCTCCTACCAGGACGTAGCGCGAATGGGCGATGCCAAAGCAGAGCTTCTACGAGTGCTGGAAGAACTGCCCGATCACGCCGATGCACGCTATCGGTTGGGTCAGGTGCTCACCGAAGAGGGCGATCTTCAGGGCGCGGCCGAGACGTTCCGCGAGGCCACGCGGAGCCGGCCAGATTTTGTTGACGCGTATCGGGAAGCTGGCCGTGCGTACCGCCGGCTCGGCCAGTATGACGAAGCCCTCGCGGCGCTCCGCCACGCGAACCGGCTCGACGGGACCCACGCGCCGACACAGCTCGAGCTGGCCGAGACCTTCCTGGCCCTCGGTCGGTTGGACGATGCCCTAAGCAACTACGACCGCTACCTTCAAGAAGACCCGCGGCACATCGAAGCTCGTCTCAAGCAGGCCCATACGCTCGAGAAGCTTGGCGCGGAAGACAAAGCCATCGCTGCGCTCCGGGCGCTTCTTCGCGATGAGCCGGGATGTGGCGCGGCCATGCTCCAGCTCGCCGATATCTACGAGCACTCCGGCGCCAATCTCGAGGCGATCGAACTCCTCGAGGCGGCCGTCGGCATCAATCCCGATCACGCGCCGCTTCGGGCACGCCTCGGGCTTCGTTACGCGGCCGCCGGAAACGAACCACGGGCGATTCAAGAGCTTGAAGAAGCGCTCCGGATCAATCCGCGGCTCCACGACGCGTCGAGGAAACTCGGAACGATCCTTCTCGAGCGGGGCGAGCTCGACGACGGCCTCGCTCGGTTGGAAGGATTGGTGTCAGTTTTTCCCGAGGACGCCGACCTTCAGCACGACATCGGCCGAACTCACGCGGCCCTCGCGGGCACCGAGCGGGCGTGGGCGGCGGTGCGGCGGGGCCTCCAGATCGATGAGCGCCATCCCGGGCTGTCGCTTCTTGCCGGCCGGCTATACGGGGAGGCCGGTGACTGGGCCCAGGCGGCGCAGGCGTATCAGCGGGCGGTGGCCGAGGATCCGAATTTGGTCGATGGCTTGTATGGTCTCGGAACCGCGCATCTCCGCCTCGAGCGGCCGGAGAAGGCACTGCCCCCGCTTCAGGAAGCAGTGCGCCTGAGCCCGCGTTATGCGGATGCCCAAGTGCGCCTCGCCGAGACCTACACGCAGCTCAAACGGCCTGCGGACGCCCTCAAGGCCTACGAGGCCGCGGCTGCGGTCTACGATGGTGACCCCAACGCTCA
Organism: Myxococcota bacterium; assembly: GCA_039187775.1. Taxonomy (GTDB): domain Bacteria; phylum Myxococcota_A; class Polyangia; order Polyangiales; family JBCCZL01; genus JBCCZL01. Next base: position 3,910 of record JBCCZL010000426.1, on the reverse strand, counting down.
GCAGGGACGCGCGCGAGCGCTGATGGCGCTGCAGCGGTACGAGGAAGCATTGAATCTGCTGAAGGGGGCGGTCAACGAAGCGCCTCGCGACGCGGTGCTCCGGCACATGTACGGCACGTGTCTCGGTCGCCTTGGCCACTGGAAGGAGTCCGTCGAAGTCTTTGAGCACGCGGCGTTCCTTGCGCCAAACGATCTTCGGATCCAGCGGGACCTTGCGTTTTCGTATGCCACCGTCAACCGGCACGAAGATGCGGTGACCGCGATTTATGCGCTCCTCGAGAAGACGCCGAACGACGCGGAAGCCTGCTATCGGCTCGGCACGTGCCTCCACCATCTCGAGCGTCTCGAGGAAGCTGCCGGGGCGTATCAGCGGGCTCGGCAGCTCGGACTCGACACGTTTAATGTTCACCGTCAGCTCGGCGATGTGTATGTGGTCCTCCGCAACTACGATTTGGCATCCGAAGCGTATGCCAAGGTGGTAGCGGAAAGGCCCGACGACGCGGATCTGCGATACATGCTTGGTGTCTGCTACTACCGGGTGGGAAACCACGAAGCGGGAATGGAACAGTACCGAGCACTTCGCCCGCTCAAGCCGGCGACCGCGGAGAAGCTCTTCGCGCTTTTCCAGTCGAGCTGAGCCGCGGTCGACGGCTTTGCGCTCGCGGGCATCGTCGCGAGGGCATGGTGATCAACGCGCTTAATGACAAGCGGCCGACCCGAGGGGACGGACCGGCCGGTGGTGCAGAGGTGGGTGGCGGTTAAGACGAGGGCTGTTCGACGTTCTGTCCTGCTTCGACCCAGCCGCTGATCCCGGCCCGAAGCACGTTTACATCGGTGTAGCCGGCGGTGAGGGCGCGCTCGGCCGCCGAGTCGCTCGCGCTGCATGCGTCATTGCCGCAGTAGAAGACCAGCTTCGTGGCCCGGTCGTCGGGCAGCTCCGACTCGATGTCGTAGCGCGAGCTCGAGGTCAGAAGACGAGCGTTCGGGATCACCCCGTAGCGCTCGCGGGTGTTGTCGCCGTTGGCGTCCACCGCCACGCAGTCGCCAGCCTCGAGAAGGCCTGCGGTCTGCTCTACCGTCAGCTCGGCGATCCGAACTTCGACGGCCGGCTCGCTCGGGGACTCCTCGGTCTCGGTCGCCGCGGCTTGGCCGGTGGCCGGGCTGAGCTCGGGCTCGGGGTCACCGCCGTCATTGCCGTTTCCGCAGCCCCAGGCACATAGGGCGAGTGGGGCAAGCACAAGGGCGAGGTTCCGTACTGTCTTCATCAAGAGGCCTCCCATCGTCGGGTGGGGGAAAATTCGTGGACAACTGTCGAAAGACAGCCATGGATCCACGGTTGTCGAACGACAACCGTGGGGTAGATAGCCAAGTATGGCGCAAAACCCAGTTGGTGACCCTTGATTCGGAACTGCCCCACGGCAAGGGGCTTCGACCATAATTCTATGAGTCTAGATTTTTGAAGTGTTGCCTGCGGTTGTGGCCACGAAGCGATCAATGGTAGCAACCGGAGCTATGCCCAACGACCCCAGCTCGCCCGAAGCCGTGAGCATCGACTGGTCCACCGAGCCGACGGCGACGTATGCCAATGGCGCTCATCTTCTCCACACCGCGCGCGAGTTTGCGGTGGTGTTCACCGAGCTCGCCGCGTTCGCGGGACGCGGTTCGGACGAGCCAACCGAGGCCAAGGCCAAAGTTGCCGCTTCGGTTCGGCTTGCGCCCGACGTGTTCTTTGAGTTCGCGGCGGCGTGCGCGTCGAACTGGAATAGCTATGCCGAGCAGTTCGGTGGCCCGCGGGCGCCGCGGTTTCAGCTGCAGACGCCCGAGCCGGCCGGGGAGAAATAGCGATGCTCATCGTCTTCGAGGTTCACCATATGCCTTCCGTCGAGCCGAAGGATCTTCTGTCCGAAGAAGTGCGGAACGAGACGATGGCGCAGATCATGTCCGTCGAGGAAGCGGCGGCGGTCGGCTTTCAGGCCGCCAATCTCGAAGCGGCCCCGAACCGAGCCGTCTGTCTCATTGCCGTCGCCCAGAAAGACGCTCGGTTTATTCAGAGCCGGCTCGAAGCGTCGCAGGCGGTGACGAGCTTCCGAGGTCACGAAGTCGCAAACTAGCCCTCCAAGGAGGACTTCGTCCTCCCCCATTCCGGCGTGAACCGCCTCCATGGGTCCCCCTCCGGTTCCGCGAGCTCGGCTCGCGCGTCGCGTCTTCGACGCGCCGTCTGCCCCGTGCACACTCCGAAATCCTTCGGCTTTCGTCGTCGTTTCAGGTCAGAGGTTATTGTTCGGGCCACTCACGCGCTGTTCCGGCGTGCACGACCAGTTGGTTTCTTGCCGGGCCCAGTGGCAGTGGTGGTCGCGGAGCAGAATGGGAGTGGTGACCGCTTCGGGGAACCGCCCCGCCACCGGTTCGAGCCGGAGCTCGCCGGCATCGGGATCCAGCGTGTAGCTCAGCTCCCAGTGGAATGTCGGACCCCCCGGTTCGCGCGTCGGTTGGCCTTCCGGTCTGGGCTCACAATACATCGAGACTTCGTGGGATTCGGTCCGGGAGAGCACGATCGAGGCGTAGAGATAGGCGTGCTCGTCGTCGATCGCGAAGAGCAGGAGCAGTCGCTCGTCTCGCTGACGAAAGCTGCATTCGTGGTGTCGCTGCTTTTCCGAGTCGAGCTCGACCACGATCTGTGGGAGCGACTCCGGAAGAAACCGCTCGAAGCGGGCGCTCCGCAATCGGAAGGTCACGAACCCACCACCCGAGTAGGCGGGACGCATCCCGTCGACCTCGGTGAGGCGCACCGTGCCGGCGGGGGCTTCGACCCAGAGGGAGCGTGTGGTCCCGCCCTCCCGAGCGATGAGCGCCGCCCGGAGGTTGCGGCCCTCGTCGGTGAGCGGTGCGTAGATCTCGCGATCGAGCGTGCCCGGACGGATCGAGCGCCCCCATGTCGAACCTCCTCCGAAGTGTTCGAAGACCGCCCGAGGAAGGACCCGGCGCCGCAGCGAGCGCGTGGTGCGAGGCGGCCGCGGAAGGGCGTCGAGCGTCTCCTGAAGGGCTGCGTCGGTCGATTCAGCGGAGTCACGCTCACGAAGCGCAAACCGGTAATGGTAACGAGCCTGCTCGATGTGACCGAGCGTAGACAGCACTCGAGCGAACGCCGCGTGCGCAGGCCCTTTGAGCGAACGATCGGTCTCGCCAGCGCGAATTGCCTGCCGGCAGGCCGGGAGGGCGAGTCGAGCGGTGTCCACGTCATCCGCGGCGCACCGAGCGACCGCCTCGGGAGCCGCCAAGTCGGGGCGAGGGGAGGGGACTGAATCGACCGCTTCGGGGCGGGCGGTGGGTGGCTCCGCGACCGCCGCGGCGGGTTCCGAGGGCGCCGGCTCCGGAGGCGTTTCGGTCGCCACGGATCGACTTGGCGGAGCCCGCCGCTCTTCCCGGCCGGCAGGCTCTGCGGCGGGCTGCTCGTTTGTCCCGCAGGCGCATACGAACGTGGCGCCGATCACGACGAGTGCCCGCTCCGCCCACATGGCTCCTAGAGTACCAGACCCCTGAGTGGACCCTTCTCGAAACCACCGTCGCGCAGGTCGTTTCGCTATTCTCCCTGGCAAGATGACTCATTGGGGAATCCGGCAAGTGTGGGACGTGTGGTTTGAGGCGATTCTTGAAGAGGACGGGGCCTGGGTGTTTGTCGAGATCGATGGCCCCAAGCATCGGAACATTCTTCGACGCACGAGCCGTGCGATCCTCGACATCGGCGAGCACGAACTTCACGTCGAGCTCGAGGTGCTCGACCCGCCGGAGATCGTGCTGCAGGAGAAACTCCCGGACCGGAGCATCCAGTCTCGCCCGCCCTTTACGGTAAAGTCGGTGCGGAACTTGGTGTCGACGCTACTCCTTTATGGAGCGCTTCATAGAGCACTCC
>JBCCZL010000425.1:0-8923 GCA_039187775.1 Myxococcota bacterium | reverse complement strand
CTCCACTTCGGCGCCGATCTCCACCGGTCTTCGAGGTGGAGTCGCGGTTTCCCGTCACGACCACGCTATGGACGGTCGAAGGCGGCGGCGTCATCGACAATCCGCGGATCCCGACGACGGTGTTTACCCCGGGCGCTCCCGGGACCCAAGAGCTGATGTTTACGGCGACCGACACGATGGGAACCAGCGCGAGCTGCACGATCCAAGTCGAAACGGTGGTTGGCCCTCCAGTGGCGATCTGTCCGGAGGAAGAGCTTCGCACGCTGCCCGGCGAGGCGATCGACATCGTCGGCAACGCATTCGATGATGACGGCATCGTGGCGACGTTTTGGGAGGTCTCGGGTCCGGGAATGGCGTTTCTCGAGCCCCCCGATGCGCTCGAGACGGTGTTTATCGCAGACGTTCCCGGCACCTACACCCTGGAGCTCACGGTGATCGATGTCGACATGGCCACCGACACTTGCACGGTTCCAGTTCGGGTGATGGCCCCCCCCGTGGTGACCTGTCCTCCTGATCAGCGGGTGCCAACGCGGCAGGAGGTCGTGCTCGTGGCGACGGCGGTCGACGAAACCGTGGTGGTCTCGGTGCAGTGGGAGGTCGTCGACCGTCCGCGGGAGAGCGTGGCCATGCCGATTCCCGCAAACCAGGAGCGGACGAGCTTTACGCCGGACAAGAAGGGGCCATACCGGCTCCGTTTTACCGCGGTGGATGAGGACGGAATGACCGGCTCTTGCGAGGTCAACCTCGACACGATTCCGACGCCACCGGAGATCATGTGCCCGCCGACGACCGATACCACGCCGCTGACTCCAACCCCTCTCGCGGTGACCGCGATCGACGACGGCTTCGCACTTCGCTACGAGTGGAGCCTCGTCTCCACGCCGCTGGGATCGGCGGCGGCCCCGCCAACGCCTGCGGACGCGCCCAACACTACCTTCACCCCGGACATTGCGGGGATCTACGAGCTCGAGGTGCGGGTCATCGATGATGACAACATGAGCTCGAGCTGTCGCTTCATGGTTCGCGCTCTCGCGACCGAAGGGCTTCGCGTCGAGATGTTCTGGGACACGCGGAGCGATATGGATACTCACCTCAACCGGCCCGAAGGGACGCGCTGGTTCAACAACGACGACTGTCACTTCTCGAACTGCAACGAGATGAGCGGCGATGTGCTCGAGTGGGGCATGCCAGGTCTCGATGACAACCCCCGTCTCGATCTCGACAACACCAGTGGCTTTGGCCCCGAGAACATCAATATCGACCGCCCCTACGCGGGGTCCTACCGTGTGGGCGTGCGAGCATTCAGCGGTCAGGCGTCGGTGACCGTTCGTATCTACTGCGGTGGAAGTACGACGATGCCGAGGGCCACGTTCGGACCGGTCCGAATCAACTCGTTTGCAGGATCGCGGGACTTCTGGCGGGTTGCTGATGTGGATATCAACAACGCTGGCGGCTGCACCGTGACCGAGCTCCAGAACATGGCCGGTCAGCCCGACGTTCGGCCCGAGAACACGGCTCAGACCGCCCGGTAGACCCGGCCGTCCGAACGGCGGGGAACCATGCTCTCCGCCGAAGGTCGCCCGGCGGGGGACCTTCGCGCCCTCTACATTGTGTCGAAGATGCCGTTGCTCACTTCGAGCTCGTAACCATCGCAGGCGACCATGCTTCCCGGGCGACGGCTCACCCGAACAAAATAATCGTTGCTGTCGTTGTTGCAGACATTCCGATTGGCGGCCCCGGGGGCCGGCGCACACGGGCATTCGCCTCGGCGCATCGCCCCCGACCCCGAAGTAAAGTCGGTCGCCCAGCTAAAGTCGGTAAACAGCCCGTCTTCGCACGCGTTCTCGCCGCAGCTGCCCCGGAACACCTGAAATGCAAACGCATCGGCCGGGTTGGTCACCAGGCGAACCCGCACGTGGAAGTTGTCGCAGGACGTATCCGGCGTGTCGACGGCGCGGAACCGGTACCAGACGACGCGATCGTCGGGAAGGACGTTGCCCGGGACCATCAGCATCTCGCCCGCGTCGCCGACCATCCCTAGGTCGATCGCCTCCTCGCAGGCTTCGCCATCGCCGAGGGCCGGCTCAGCGGTGCACTCGCACCCATTCTCAGGGAGTCGGTCGATGTCGAAGCGGCCGCCTGGGCATCCGCAGCTGCCCTCGATGCACTCGCCGCCCGATGGGTCCATCGCGCAGAGGAGGCCGGGGTCGCCTTCGTCGATCTCGTCGCTGCAGTTGTCGTCGATGCCGTTGCAGACCTCGGCCATGCCGGGATTGATTTCCGCGTTGGTCTCGTCGCAGTCGGTCGACGCCGGGTGCCCATCCATGTCCGGGTCCCGGTCTTCGGGAATGCAGAAGCGCTGCCGGCAGACTTCGCCGGCCCGGCATTCGCTTCGGTCGACGCAGGCTGGGTACGAGACGCACATGCCCTGGTCGCAGAGCTGAAAGCCATCGCACATCACATTGGCACAGAGATCGAGACCGCTGCCGTCCCCGTCGCTCCGCGCATCGGTCCCGGTGGTTCGGTCGCCCCGCGCGTCGAAGACTCCCCCTTCGGCCGGGATGACGGGCTCCGAGCCTTTCGCACAGCCAGCGATCCACAGCATCCCGATGATAAGCACCCGGCCCATTTCCTCAGAGTACCGCAAATCTCGCCGAGCGCTCCAATTGCGAATCTCATCGGTCTTTGGCGAATCTCGGAGGCAATCGTCGGAAACTCTCGCGTGGCGCTACTCTCCGAAGACCCGCACCAGTTCGAAATCACCCGGCAGCGCGGCCGCCTCGGCCGCAAGGGCTTGTCGGTGACGACGCCAGAACTCCGCGACGGCGGTGCGGGGCTCCTCGTCGCGTGCCTCGATGCTCCGATGCAGCTGCCGCAGGGCGGGTTCGAGCGCGGGGTGTTGAATCGGGTCGTTTCCGAACTTCGGCGCAATGCAGTTGAGGTCAAAGCTCGGGGTGCGAAACAGCGTGGGCGCCGCGATGTCCTTGGGCTCGATAAGAAAAAACAGCTCCGCGTCCTCTGGCCGATAGCGAAGGTGCAGGCAGACGAAACCGAGCGTATCGGGATCTTGGGGAATCGGTCGGCCGTGTTCGACCCGCTGAATCCGCGCTTCGGCTGCCTCCGCGCGCCGGTCCTCGAGCGCGAGGTTCTGCACGAGACCGCTGGTCAGAATCAGAAACGCCTTCTGTGGCTTCAGCGCGTGCGCGTCGGCGAGGATGCGCTTGGACTCCCAGAAATAGTCGTCGCGGGCGAGCGTCTGCCGGTAATAGAACGTGACCATGCGGAGGAGGTCTTCGAAGCGCTCCCGATGACGGCGCCGATATTCGTCAGCCGCCGCGGATCCGGCGCGCTGCTCTTCCTCGATGGATGCCACCGCCTCCCACGCCGAGGTCATCGCCATGAACACGCCGGTCGAGAGGATCGGGTCGATGAATCCCGCCGCGTCGCCGACGACGCGATACCCAGGCCCGGCGGTGTGGGTCATGCGGTAGCTCCAATCGCGCTCCCGCCGGACCTCGGAGACCTGCTCCGCCCGCGCGAGGAGTTGTCCGATCCCGCTCTTCCTTACTGCCGTCGCGTAATCGAGGCCCGGGCCGCCCTCCAGTTCCACGAGACCGACCGAGCTCAACTCTTCCGTCAGGGGAAAAAACCACACCCAGTGGTTGTCTTCGGCGCAGAATAGCGCCTGGCGCGACCGAGGCTCGGGGAGTCGGCCGGCCCGATGGAAGTGAGCCCAAGATGCCCGGTGGCGAAGCCCTTCGATCAGTTCACGCCCGCCCAGATGCTGGGCCACCAGGGCTGCCTGGCCGCTCGCATCGATGACGAACCGGGCCTCGACGGTTTCGAGCGCTTCGCCGCGACGTTGAATCCGCGCGCCCCGGAGCCGGTCGCCATCGAACAGCAGTGCGCGGGCCACGGTCTCGGTCGTGGCGTGGGCTCCCGCGCGAACGGCGGCATCGAACAGGATCGCGTCGAAGCGGCTCCGGTTCACCATGAAGGCGTGGTCGTACTCGTCGCTATCCCGAAACCAGAGATCCCAGTCGCGTTCGATGCCCCAGCGAAGATGGGTCGCGCCCGTTTTCTGGACGAAGCCGGCGTCGATGACGGGCCCGAGCGCATCGATGCCTTCGAGGATCGGGAGGATACCGGGGAGGAGGCTCTCGCCCACGTGGCGGCGGGGATGGGTCGCCGCGTCGATCAACCGAACCGAGAGTCCACGCTGGGCGGCCCGGGCTGCGGCGACGGAGCCGGCGGGGCCACCCCCTAGGACCAGAAGGTCGACGCCTGTCATCCTGCGCAGCATAGCCGGCCGGAGGTGTTACAACACCCGAGTGATCGATCTCGGAGAACACCTGCGGCGGCTTCTTGAGCCGCACCACGCGGGCGATCGCATCGCGCCGGACCTCGTCTTCGTCGGCGTGTCCACGGAGCTCGGCCTTCGAATCCGGCTTCTTCGAGATGCGGTGAGAGATCCACATCGGGAGAACGCGACAGAAGCCGAGCCCACGCCGATCGACGTCGAGCTGGCTCCCCTCGTCGACGCCGAACGCTTTGCGGTGGCGGCGGGGAGCCTGGCTCTCTCCTATCGAACGTCGCCCCAGCATCGGGTCGACCCCGCCGTCGGCAAATCGGCGTGCGAAGCGGTGGCGGTGCTCGTACGCCGGAACGAGGCGGCGTTTCTCGAGGGACTCGAGGGACTAGAAGGACTCCGCGAGGGCGAACCGGGGGCGCGGATTCGTCCGGTCCGCGTTCGCCGAGTGCTGGAGCCAGCCCACGAAGGGTTCACGCCATTTTATACGCTCAGTCCGTACGTCGGCTGTCTCATCGGCTGTCGGTTTTGCTATGCGCAGCGCAATGTCGGGGCGGTACGCCGGCTTCTGTCGCTCCCCGAACTTCCCTGGGGTTCCTACGTGGACGTGCGCGAGAACGCGGCCGAGGTGCTTGCGCAGGAGCTCGCGACCTTCGAGCCTCGACCGATCAAGTTCTGTCCGATCGTGAGCGATCCATATCAGGCCATCGAACGGCGCGCCCGACTCACCCGCGCGTGCCTTGGGAGCATCGCCGCTGCAGACCGCCCCTTTCCGACGCTCCTCCTTACCCGCTCGACGCTGATTCTCGAGGATGTGGAACTCATTGCTTCGCTTCCCGAAGCCTACGTCGGCGTGTCGCTTCCGACGGTCGACGATGACGCTCGTCAACACTTCGAGCCCCGCGCCGCGAGCATCGAGGATCGGCTCCGCGTCCTTCAGATCATGCGGGAGCACGGAGTGCGTACGCTGGCGGTGGTCCAGCCGATGCTTCCCGGGTCGGTCGAGGCAATGGCGGATGCCCTCGCGGCGCGCGTCGACTCGGTGTCGATCGACATTTTGCGAGGCGAAGAGGGGGCGGCATCCGACTTCGACCTGCCCCTCTATCGGCACGCGCGAGCGAAAGCGTGGCAGCTCGAACACGCCAAGCACCTTCGCGCCGCTCTCGAACAGCGAGGGGTTCCGGTGTGGCACGGCGAGCTCCCGCCCGAGCTCGAGCGCTGATCCTTCGACATTCGCGAGCGGGCCTCACCCAGGTTGCCCGGTTGCCGAACTGGTCGGCCCCCCCCGACGACTGGCGCTCGAAAAGAGCCCTACCGCGACATCGCCGTGCACGTCGGAATTTTTCGTGTAAGCTCGGTGCCTACATTGGCCCCAGGGCGGTGGGCTGGTGGACCGAGAAGCGGAGGGTGGTCTCAACGATGCGTATTCAAGTATCTGTTTTCTTTTGTGTATCTGTGCTGATGGGCTGCGCGAGCGACGATGCGAGCACCGCGCCCCCGGAGACCTTTGACGACGACCTGTTCCCGATCGAAGACGCGAACACGGTCCGCATGGGCGCGCCAGATAACGCGATGCTGCCCTTCGAGGGCAAGGCCGACGAGGTGCTTCCGGCGCGCTTTGACCTGGTGAATACCCAGTCGCCGGTGAAGAGTCAGGGGCGTCGAGGGGTGTGCTCGATCTTCGGAACCGTGGCCTACATGGAGCATCTCTACATTGTTGAAGGCACGCTTCCGAACCCGGACTTCAGCGAGCAGTTCCTGCAGTGGTCTTCGAAGATCGAAAACGGGTCGTTCCCGTCGACCTCGGGCTCGAACTCGCGCTCCAACCTCGAGACCCTTCGTCGCTTTGGCACAGTGGTCGAGGCGGACTGGCCGTACGAGTCCAACAAGTGGACCGAGACGGATGATCCGAGTTGCGATGGCGCCGATGGTCAGCCGACGATCTGCTACACCAACGGCGAGCCTCCGGACGCCGCGCGGATGGCGCAGCGCTGGTTCGTGCCGTCGGGCGGACGCTGGATCAACAGCAGCGCCCGGTCGCTGAAGTCGCACATGTCATCAACGGGCACCGCGGTGCAGGTCGGTGGTGACTTCTTCTACCAGGCATGGGGCCACGGGGGCTCACGGATCCCCCGCTACGCCGAGTATCGAGACTCTGGCTATGTGGTGAATCCGAATCAGGCCGACATCGATTCGAGCAACGAGCATCGCGCCGGCCATTCGTTCCTGCTCGTGGGCTGGGATGATGAACTCGAGGTGCAGGCGATCGACGAAAACGGCGAGCTTGCGGTCGACGAAAGCGGCGCACCGATCATGCAACGGGGGTTCTTTCTCTTCAAAAACAGCTGGGGCACCGGTTGGGCCGAATCGAACCCCTTTGGCGCAGGGTACGGCTGGATTTCCTACGACTACGTCGAAGACCACATGAGCGCTTACATTGCGGGAGTGCCCGAGCTCCAGCTCGAGGAAGTCTGTGGCGACGAGCGCGACAACGACTTCAACGGGATGGTCGATTGCGCGGACGCCGCCTGCGCCGAGGACCGGGCATGCATCGACCCGTCGAACAGCTACCTGAACACGGTGGGGATGCCGATCCCGGACAACGACGACACCGGGCTCAGCAGCACCATCGAGGTGACCGAGGATGGTCCGGTGAGCGGCCTGAGCGTGTCGGTGGATGTGACGCACAGCTACCGAGGCGATCTTCAGGTGACGCTCTCAAAGGACGGGACGATGGTCACTCTGTTTGAGAACGAAGGGGCCAGCGCTGACGATCTCGTACGGTCCTTCGACGTCTCGGACTTCGACGGCGCCGAAGCGGCTGGAACGTGGACGCTGACGGTGACCGATACCGCGAGCGCCGACACCGGGACGCTGAACTCGTGGGGGTTGACCATCACGACATGCGCGGGCGGGGACTGTGACTCGATGCCGACGATGCTCAGTGGCGCGGATGACGCGATGGCTCCGATCCCCGACGACGAGTCGGCGACCCTGTCGCGGGAGATCGTAATCTCCGAGAGCGGCACGATTGGGACCGCCCGGGTCAGCGTCGACATTGCCCACCCGTTCCTTCCGGAGCTCACGATCTCACTCCAGAAAGATGGTGGAGAACCGATCGTTCTGCTGTCCGAGGCGTTCATCGAGGGCAACAGCCTGGTCCGGACCTTTACCGTCGACTCGTTGAGCGGAGTCGAGGCGAGCGGAATGTACACGCTCACCGTGTTCGATTCGGTGGCCGGCGACCAAGGAACGCTCAATCGCTGGAGTGTCGAGATCCTGACCGAATAGCGTTCTAGACTGTGGGGGGCCCTCAGCCATCGAGGGCTCGACCCAATCCACCGTGTGGAACTCCAGCGCAGCGACTCGGTTCACGTGAGCCGTCCACTTTGGTGTGGCGTCGCCGCGACGATCCTTCTTGTCGGTTGTCCCGATTCTTCGGGGCCGCCGACCCCCGATGCTTCGGCGGATGCTGCACCGCCTGGAGCCGCGGACATCCCGCCGCCGGCTCCCCCGATGCCTCCGGCGCTCGGTCCCTGCCCGTCGGGCTGGCTGGACACCGAAGTGGGTGAACTCCGCCGCTGCGAACCCTTGTTTGGGCGTACCGCATGCGGGCCGGGCACCGCATGGTTCGCTGGCGGCGAGGCGTGTGAACCCGTCGGGGCGTCTTGTCCGGCCGCTGGCGGCTTTGCCGACGTCGAGCCAGGACCGGGGAGACGGATCCATGTGCGGTTGGGCGCGACCGGCGACGGGACGGCGTCGTCTCCCTACGGCTCGGTGCGTGCAGCCCTCGATTCGGCGGTGGCGGGCGATACGATCCTCCTCGCAGCGGGCGTGTACCGCGATGTCATGGTGATCGACAAAGCCATCCGGGTGGTGGGTGCCTGCGTGACCGGAACCCGCTTCTCCGGCCCGGTCGCATTATCGCCGGGGCGGATTCTCGTGGAGGCCGAGGGCGTCGAGGTTCGAAATCTCACAGTCAATGGAGACGGAGTCGGGCTTTGGGTTCGGCCTCAAGGATCCGCCCACTTCGAAGATGTCGTGGTGGACCGAGCAGAGATCGGCGGACTGACGGTCGAGGGGGCCGCGACAGGGAAGAATCTCGTCGTTCAGGGGACCCGGCCCACCGAGGACGGCCGGTTCGGTCGAGGCATCCATCTCGAATCGGGGTCGACGTTTGTCCTCGACCGAGCGGTGATTCAGGGGAATCGTGAGGTCGGGCTCCTCGCGTTCCGGGCGCAGGCGGAGCTCACCGATGTCGTGATCGAGGACACTCGTGAAGACGCCTCGGGGGTAGGGGCGGGTCTCCTTGCGGGCTTCGGAAGCGGAGTGGACATGCGTCGAAGCGTGATTCAAGGCAATCGGGGCTTTGGCGTGTCGATCGACGAAGCGGGCACCGTGTTCCGTGGCGAAGACATCGTGATTCGCCAAACGGAAGCCACGGAAGCGGGCATTGGCGGCAACGGCCTCGGTGCGCGCAGGGGCGCAGAGATCACGCTCGTCCGGGGGTGGGTTGCCGAGAACACCCTCGGCGGCGTGTCGGCCATCGAGGGCAGCCGAATCACGATCGAAGACAGCATCGTGGAAGGGACCCGCCCGGGCGCGGCATCCGGG
>JBCCZL010000424.1:0-8957 GCA_039187775.1 Myxococcota bacterium | reverse complement strand
CGGTGACCGCCAGCCGCTTACGGCCCTTCCGACGGCGATTCGAGAGAACTTTGCGGCCGCTCTTCGACGCCATGCGCGCGCGGAATCCGTGCGTTCGCGCTCGGCGTACTCGGTGGGGCTGGTAGGTGCGCTTCACGGTATTCCTCCAACGAAGGGCCGGGAAATAAGCATGCGCCCCGCGGGGTGTCAAGCGCCGACCACGGCGAAAGGTGGCCACTATCCGAGGGTTGCGCAACCACTTGAGCGCCGTGGAGGAGAATCGGGGTGGGATGGGGGCCTTCGACGCAGGGTCCGTCGACCCCAAGACCGAAGAAGATCATTAGGAAAACACTCATGCTGCACTCCGTTGCAAAAGCCCGGCGTCGAGAAAGCTGAAATAGCCCCTATCGCCGAGAATCAGGTGGTCGAGCACCTCGAGGCCAAGCAGTCGGCCCGCGGCGACCAATCGGTCGGTGAGCGCGATGTCTTCGGCACTTGGCTCGGTGGAACCGCTCGGATGGTTGTGCGCCAAAATCACAGACACGGCACCGCGAAGCACCAGCGGCCGGAAAATGTCAGCGGGCCGCACCGGGCAGGTGGTGATGCTCCCCTGGGCGACGCGGATTTCACCGAGGGGGCGATTCCGCGCATCAAGGGGAATCGCAAAGAACTGCTCGGTTTCCATCCTGGCGAGCCGTGGTCGAAGGGCTGCCGCGACATCTTGGCTGGAGCGAACTTGGAGACCTCGATGAAGCGGACGCGTCAGGACGCGTCGACCGAGCTCGACGGCCGCGACGACGCGGGCCGCTTTGGAAGGGCCGACCCCAGGAATCTCGGAGAGTCCGTGGACCGTGACCTGGCTGAGTTCGCGGGTTCGGTGCGTGGAGAGCACTCGCTGCGCAAGGATCTCGACGGCTTCCCCGCGCGTTCCGGTGCCGAGGAGAACCGCGACGAGCTCGGCGTCCGAGGTGTGCTCGGCGCCCAGCCGAGTGAGGCGTTCCCGGGGCCGGTCGGGAGAGATGCGAATCGACATACCCGTGACAGAGCACGGGTCGTGCCGGGCGCTGGTCGATGTAGTTTCGGGGGGTTAGCGGAGCGTTCCGACCGAAACCGCCAGGCGCCGCCGGCGGCCGCCGATCAGCCGTCCCCGTTCTCGGGGCTCGCCACCCAAAGCGCCCAGGTGGCTTGAGGACCGAAGTCGTCCTCGCAGGTGTTGTTGACGGCGCTTCCGATGTGGAGGGTCGTTACCCCGAGGAAGCCGCCGGCCCCTTCGATGGGGTATTCCCCGGGGGGAAGGTCCTCAGCGCGAATCACGCCGCCGAGATCGTCGCGGGTCTCGAGGCGGATATCAAAGTTCGTCGTGCCGCAGCCCTCGGTTTCGCACGTCACGGGGCCTACGCCGAGCGACAGATAGGGGTCGTACCGAACCGACGCGGGGTTGCCTCGAAAGAGGAACAGAATGTCGCTCGGACAGAAGCACCCAGAACCGCGACAGCACCCATCGTTCAGCTGAAGTCGAAAGATGTCGGGGCCTGCCTGCAATAGCAGAAAGTCGCCGACGAACTGAAGTACCTCGGCGGTATCTTCGGCAAGCCTGCGGTCGACGAGCGTGCCTTGAATCCGGAACTGGCAGATGCTCTCTGAATCGCAGTCCGCACCAAAGGGGCAGTCCGAGGTGGTGACGATCAAGGCTTCGCCCTCGGGGAACGCCGAGAGAATGCTCACCGGCACGTCCGTGCCAAAGCCGCACTCGCGAGAGCTCCCGGGGAGAGTATCGACGCTGACCTCGAGGTCGGCCTGAAAGGCATCGCACGTGGGCCCAGGGCGAACCGGCGGACCGGAGGGCGGCGGCGGCTCGGTGATCGGGGGTTCGGTGATCGGCGGCTCGGTGATCGGCGGCTCGGTGATCGGCGGCTCTTCGCCAGGCGTTCCTATCGCCGCGGGGTCATGTGCGAGATAGCAACCCGAGAGGAAGAGACCGACGCAGGCGATGCTGCAAGTGTGCCAATGCATGCCGAGGGACCGCATGATCCCTCAGCCATGCAACGACGGTGCCTGCGGCGGCGATCGACCGAGCACGACGATCGAGCGGGATCGGCCGAGGGATCGAGCGATGCAGTGGTTAGCCCGATGCGGGCTAGTTGCCACCGCGGGGCGCGCGGCATTCCATACCGAGGTCGGTGGGCGTGCACATGAGGCCGGCGCAGCACGGATCGACATCGCATGCGACGCGCTCTCCGGCACACATTCCGCTCGCGTCCGGCCTTGCGTCAACCGCGGCATCGCCCAACATTCCCCCGTCTGCGGCCGGCCCACAGGCCCCCGCCACGCAGCTCAGTCCGGCGCAGCACGCTTGGCCAGCCGAGCAGTCGGCGCCCGTCGATCCACATACCGCTCCGTCGCTGCCCCCGTCTCCCGGCGTGCCCCCGTCGGTGCCGCCTCCGCAGAAACGGCCGGCCACACACATGAGGCCCGCGCAACAAGCCTGCCCTCCCGAGCAGTCGTCGCCGGAGTTGCCGCACGCCGTGGTGGGGGCGTCGCTCCCGCCGTCGGTGGTGGCGGTGCCGCAGAGTCGTCCGGCGATGCACATAAGCCCGGCGCAGCAGCTTTCTCCAGCGGAGCAGCTCTGTCCCATGCTCTGACAGTCGAGTCCTGGATCATCGGGATCGTCGGCGCAGCCCCCGAGAAAAAGAACCGATCCCAAAGCCGCTGCTGCGAGCAGGGCGAATCGCGCTGACGCCATGTGAAACCTCCGACGCGACCCAGGTCGCTCGTGGATGCGACCGGCCAATCCGGACGCGGGAGTCCGTGAGTCACATCAGGCGCGACGGATGATGAAAAAACTTGCGCGGGCCGTGCTCTTTTGGGGTTTTGTCCGGCGGGGTTTTGTCCGGCGGGGTTTTGTCCGGCGGGGTTTTGTCCGGCGGGGTTTTGTCCGGCGAGGTTTTGTCCGGCGGGGTTTTGTCCGGCGGGGTTTTGTCCGGCGGGGTTTTGTCCGGCGGGGTTTTGCCAACCGAAGAGTCGAATGCCCGATGGAAGAAGGCTAGCTCGGCGTGCAGCTGCCACAGGCGATCTCTCCGCCGTTGCACCTTTGAACTTCGGTTGCGCAGCCGACGATCTCGCACGGCTCCACGGCGCATCGCAGTCGGCACTGCTGCGACACGCAGGTGAGGGTGCATCCCTGTTGGCAGTTGGCTCGGCATTGGCCCGCGGTGCATGCCACCTGCAGGTCTGGCTCATCGCTAAAGATGATGCACTCCGCGGTCGGAGCTTCGCAGACGTCGATATCGTCGGTGCTTGGGAACCCGCAGCGCGTAGGGCCGAGGCAGCTGACCGCGGCGTCCGACATTTCGCGTGTGGATACGGTGCAGTTCGCGAGGGGAGTGCATGCCACCTGGCATGCCGAAGTGCAGCCGTCTCCGCACGTTGGGGGCGCGCAGTTCGAACAGTCACGCCCATCGAGGCATGCGATCGCGTTTCCGTCTGCCGTCACATCCACGGCGGCGTCCTGCACGTTGGCATCGGCCTGGCCGTCGGCGTCGAGCCCTCCATCCAGGAGGTCCACATTGGTCAAGCCTCCACACCCGAGCATCAGCCCGAGCAAGGGTGCAAGGCGGAGCACTATTCGTGCGCCTCTAGCCAGCGCTCAGCGCGTTGTCCCTGCGGGGTTCTTGGGTAGCGCGACACGAGGTCTTCCGCCGCGCGTCGGGCCCGGGCCACGCTTCCTGTGGCTTGGTGGGCCTGCACTTCGATCCACCGTGCTTCGATGGCGAGGCTCCCCCGGCTGAATCGTCGCGAGCGTTCCCCGAGCGCCGCGAGGGCACCGCGGCCGTTCCCTCGGGACATCTCCATCCTCGCGAGACGAATCCATGCTGCCTCTGCGGTGGCGCCCCTACGTGCCCCAAGGCGGCGATAGAGCCGCCGAGCTAGCGCGGCATTCCCCGAGGCGCGTGCGGCCTCCGCTTCGGCGGCGAGCTCGGCGTCGCTGAGTGGCGTCTCCTCGACCCGGTCGCGGACCCGTTCCTCGCG
Source organism: Myxococcota bacterium (assembly GCA_039187775.1). Lineage (GTDB taxonomy): Bacteria > Myxococcota_A > Polyangia > Polyangiales > JBCCZL01 > JBCCZL01. The sequence continues at coordinate 4,949 of JBCCZL010000424.1, read as the reverse complement.
CGCAGTCCTCGCGAGAGCCTCCGAAACCGGTGCCAACGCAACGGTATTGCTCTCCGGTGCGTGGTCGGCCGTATCCCATGCCGCGACGGCGGCGAGCGTCTCTTCCCGCGCGGAGGATTCGATCACGCTTTCCGATGCCCGGCCGGACGATCCGATCGAAGACCAGCGAAGGCGGTCCCCGGTCCCCACATTGCCAAGGACTTGCTCGTCACGCTCGACCCGGACGCTGCCCTCGAGCACCTCGACCTCGATCCCCTCCTCATCGGTCCGCACCCGAAAGATCGTCCCGGTGACCACCGCACGGGCGTGGGGCGTATGAACGGAGAGCTCTCCGCCGCCAAGGTCACGAGCGTGCACGAGCACCGTTCCGCTCGTGAGCCTTAGCGTTGTGCGGCAGCCCCCGTCGACCTCGAGATCCAGGTCGGAGTCGCTTGGCGACTCAAAGGCCACGTAGTCGAGATCGACGCGCGTGCCGGACACTCGCGCTGGCCTTCGACTCGGCGTCCGCGCCTCGCATGGGCGGGGCGTTTCGACAATCGCCAGCGCGGGAGCTTCGGCCGGAACATGGGGGCTCTCCACGGGCGCCACATCCGGGCCGGACGATTCCTGCGCCGTCTCTGTCGCCACCGGAGCATCCGGCCCATTGGTGGCGAGCCCCACCCCCACCGCGACGAGCCCGCAGCACACCGCCACCACTCCTGTCACCCGGAACGCAGTCTGTCGACGCTTGGCCGAGCGGACGATCCCCGGCCCGTGGTCGGCCATGTAGTTCGCGAGCGCGCTGTAGTCCCGTTCGGCAGGGTCTCCGTCGAGATCTTGGAGGCGGGCGCGAAGCCCTTCGTCGAGTTCGGTCATGGTGCCCCCACCAGTTCCGCGAGGTGCGGGTCGCGCGCCGCTTTGCTCCGGAGCTCTTTCTGTGCGTGAAAAATTCGGGACCGCGTGGCCGCGACGGACGCTCCGGTCAGATCCGCGATCTCATCGATCGCCATGCCCTCGAGGGCCCAGAGGATGAACGCGGTGCGCTTCTTCGGCTTGATTTGGTCGAGGACCCGACGCGTGTGCTCGAGCTGCCGCTTGGCTGCGGTTTCGCTCGCCGGGTCGGGGGCGGCGGAGATGTAGCTCTCGCCTGCGCTGGCGTCGGCACGGTATCGGAAGAAGGCACTTTTTCGCATGGCTCGGTTGGCAACACGCACCGTGATCCCTCCTACGAAGGTCGACAAACTGCTCTCGCCCCGAAACTTCGGCAGCGCCTTGCAGAGTTCGACAAATACAGTTTGAAGAAGGTCATCGAAGTCGTCGCGATTGCCCAAAAGGCGGCGGAGAAGCCGTTCCACGCGCGGCGCCTCCCGCCGCACCAGCAGATCGAAGGCGCGCCGGTCCCCGGAGCGCGCTCGCTCGAGAAGAGCGTGCTCGTCCGTCTGGGTCTGGCTCCGGCCACCCAAGGTCAGCTCATGCGAAGAAAGGTCTACCGCCACCACGGTCCTCTATGAGTCACCCTGCCCCGCCGAAATGATGAAAAAATCAGCAGGGCTCTTATTCTACCCTACTCGAATCGCCATCCTGCGCCGACGGAAGTAGCTAGAATTGCTTTGCTTTCTTCGAATATCGGTCGACCGAAGGCACGGTAGCGGCGCGCTTGGGGGTCCCATCCCGCGGTGACCCGTCCGCTCAGCCAGAGTCCGCCGATGAGCCGTCCTCGAAGCCCAACCTCCCCGATGAAGATCCCTGCGAGCCGATCATCGTCGTTGAGGGAGTTTCCACCATTCCCCTCGAGGGTGGCTTGAACCACCGCCAGCGTTCCTCCGACGCCGACGTCGACGCGGAGGTCGCCCCCGAACTGCACGCCTACCAGCGCCGAAAAGCTGTGTCGCTCGTACGCCAGGGTGAGGTCCGAAAGGTTGGCGTCCTCGCCCGTTCCGCTTCCGAACGGGGTCGCGCGGAGAGTGCCCGTCAGTTGACCCCAAGCTCCCTGAAGGCTCAGGGATGGACGCACCATCAGGAGGTCTCGGCCGGGGCCCCACGCGAATTCCACCCCAAGGTCGACGGCGAGGCTTGGCCTCCACGGACTGTCGGAAGACGGGTTGCTCGGGTCCGGGTCCCCGGTCTCCTGGCCGGACGATGATGTGCCGGATGAGGACGTGCCGGACGAGGACGTGCCGGACGATGACGTCTCGGATGATCCGTCCGGCGCGCCCCGAGTCTGTGAATCCGGCGGTCCCGTTTCAGGGTCGGACGAAGCTCCCTCCGGTTCCTCTCGTGGAGGGGCGACGGCCTGGGGTGGGAGGTCGATATCCACCAGTTCGGCGGCGACGGTGGCGAGTGCGTAGGCACTTTCCGCGAGGCGGTCGTCGATCTCGCGTTCGAGCTCCTCCTCGCCGGGTTCGAGGACCCGAAGCGTCCGTCCTTCGAGGTCGATGATCAGGACGCGGCCGCCAGCGGGACCGAGGCTTCCGAGAATGCGTGAGGCTTCGCTGACCGGAGCGTCGCTGACTCGGCAGTCCGGCTCGTGCGCTTCCAGCAGCCTTCCGATCTCGGGATTTCCATTGCTGACGATCCAGATCGGCTGGGCCTCGGCGCGGGCTGCACCGAGAACCGTCAGGAGTCCCACGAAGATCGCCGTCGAGGTGCGATGCACGGTCCGACTATAGGTCATTCACCGTCGGTCGCCGCTCGGATCCGACATGTCCGGTAGGGGAACTCTTCGCTCCCGGGGCTGTCCGAAGGGATGGAAATTGTGTTGAATCCCCGCGAATCATGAAGAAGCAGACCACGGTCTTCGTTGCCATGTGGGGCGCCGCCATCACCGTGATGCTGTTCATCTGGCTGGCCGGAGGTTCGGTCCAAGACGAAGTGCGACCGACCGACCAGAGCGGGATTCCGATTCGGGTGGCCGGCGAAGACAACGCGCCGAACGAGACCCGCGTCAATCTTCCGGTGCGCCCGCCGTCCAAAGGCCCGCCACAGACCTTTCGTGGCGATCGCCGACACACCGCGCGAAGCGCGGCGGAGGGTCCCCGGAGTGCGGACCTGGCTTGGCGCTTCGAGAGCGGCGCTCGGATCACCGCGCAGGCGGTGCTCGGTCCGGACGGGTCGGTGTACGTCGGGTCCCACGACGGGCACCTGTACGCGCTCAGCGAGCACGGCGTGGAACGTTGGAAACGCAATCTCGGCGACCGGATCTATTCGACGCCCGCGGTGGATGAGGACGGGAATGTGTACGTCGGCTCGGACGCGGACACGTTCTTTTCATTCTCGCCCAGCGGGGACCCCCGCTGGCGACTGGAGACGGAGGGCGACGCCGACACCGGCGTGACCATCGCGGACGACGGAACGGTGCATTTTGCTGCAGGGAAGAGCCTTTATGCAGTGGCGAGAGACGGGACCGCGAAGTGGCGCTTCGACGCGCAGGGAAAGATCTACACGACGCCGGCGGTCGATGATGACGGAACGGTATACGTGGGTTCGCAGGACGATCACCTCTATGCCGTGGCGGCCGATGGACTGATGCGCTGGTCGTACCAGACCCGGGGCGATATCGATTCAAGTCCGGTGATCGGCGACGACGGGACCATCTTTTTTGGCTCCGACGACCATCACGTGTACGGCGTGGACCGAGATGGGGAGCTTCGCTGGTCGACGGACCTCGACGGGTACGTGCGGGCGCCGGTAGCGCTTGCGTTCGACGGTTCGATCATCGCGGGGACCTACGGTCCGCGGCCGCGCATCGCGAGTCTGGACGCCGAGACGGGGCAAGTTCGTTGGTTCTTCCCGGTGACGGTTGCCGACTCGGCGGAAATCGGGATCGCCGCCGGGGCTACCGTCGACCGAGAGGGCAACATCTACATCGGGGCCCACGACGACTACATCTACTCCCTCGCGCCGAGCGGCGAGATGCGCTGGATCTTTGAAGCCAACGGCGACGTGGATTCCTCGCCGATTCTCGGTCCCGACGGGACGCTCTATGTCGGTTCGGATGACCGGTACCTGTATGCGATCCGCACGCCTTAGGGGCGGGGTCGGCGCAGGCTTGAGAGGCTGACCGCCAGCACGGCCATCAGGGCAAGGCCGAGCGCTCCCGGTCGAAGGTACGGAACCCACGCCGCCGCCGACGTGCCGAGGCCGAAGAGGGCTGCGTAGCCCACGATGCAGAGCGGGCACTTGGGTACGAGAAACGCCAACACGGTGGCGCCGCCCGCGACCCCTGACCCGAGGAGCTGCCCTCCCTGGCGACGGCAGCAGCCGCGCGGTTGTTCCCTACGGCTGCTCGTAGTCATCGCGGAATTGGATCCAGGCCATCGTAAAGTCGAGGGTGCCTTCGTCGCGGCCCTTGGGAACGAGGTCGAGGAGATGGTAGGTGGCGTTGAATGCTTCGAGGCCTCGCGCGTAGGTGGAATAGGTATGAAAGATCTCGCCGCGTTCATCCTTCACGAACACGCTGAGCCCGGGCATCTCGTCCATCGAGCCCTGCATCGGTCGATAGTTGTACGTCGGCTCGTCCTTCGGATGGTTTTCCCCGAACGATACATCGAAGTCGTAGTTGAACGAGTTGTTGCCCGAAGAGACCCAGCGATGGGTCCAGCCCAGCCGTCTCTTGTGGGCCTCGAGCTTTTCGACCGGCGCTCGCGATACCGCGCAGAACGCGACGTCTCGAGCCGCGAGGTGGGGCACCGAGGCGCCGAAGTGGTCGGCCCAGAAGGAGCAGCTCCGGCATGGGGCCTCCCAATCGGGCCCGTACATAAAGTGGTACACGAGGAGCTGGCTTTTGCCTTCGAAGAGGTCGGCGAGAGTCAGCCGGCCGTCGGGGCTGTCGAACTCGTACGCTTCTTCGATTCGAAGTCGGGGGAGGGCGCGTCGCTTTTGAGCGAGGGCGTCGCCGGCGCGCATGTGGTCTTTTTCGAGCTGAAGGAGGGCCCGGCGGGCTTCCAGCCATTCCTTCCGCGGAGTAGTTT
>JBCCZL010000423.1:0-8986 GCA_039187775.1 Myxococcota bacterium | reverse complement strand
TCGCGGTCCGGGCTGCCGAGATCGGACCCGAGGGCCGGCAACAACCCGGAACGAACTTCGGGGCGGGGGTACTAGCCTGGGTGCGAGCGAGCCCATCGCGGACGCTTGCTCCCGAAAAGGCGCGTTTCACGGGCTGACGGGCGCTCCAGGATGGCCGGTGATGCGGTTTGCATCCTGAGCCTCGCGGTTTGGTTGGAGTCTGCTACGTTCCGGGCCCCGCGCGCCGCGGCGAGGGCCGAGCGCCGCGGGCCACGGAGGACGACCCTACCGATGATCATCGGCAATCTGCACGCGATCGCGGACCAGCTATGGCTGTATCTCACCGCCCCCCTGCTGCTCATCGCCGGGCTCTGGCTCACGTGGAAGCTTCGCGGCGCACAGTTCACTCGGCTCCTGCGGAGCGGCGCGGCTCTTCGAAGCGATGCCGAGGCCGACGGGCTCCTTCGACCGATCGTTGCGGTGCTTTACTCCTCCACCACCGGGCTTAGCGCGCTGGCGGTCCTCGGAGCGGCCACTGCGATCTCGCTCGGTGGGACCGGGATCCTCGCCTGGGTCTGGCTCTTCGCGATTCTCTTTGGGGCGTTTCGCTTTGCCGAGGCTCTCCTGAGTCGGACCAATCCCGCCGGCATGAGCGATCGGAAGAGCCCCAAGTCGATCCTCCAACGCGCGCTCCGACAAGGAGGCGCCCATCGGATCATCGGTGGAGCCGCCGTGGGATGCCTCGCGATCGGTGCCTTCGGCTACGCCGGCGCATACCAGGGCCTGGCGCTTCGGGAGCTGGCGGCGACCACCGATCCATCCACCGCGCGGTGGATACCACTCTTTCTCGGACTGGTCGGCGCGTTTGCTTTCGCCCTCGGCCTCCGGCGCCTCGGGCGGTGGATCGGCCCGATCGCGCTCGTGGCGCTCGTGGCCCTCGCGACGCTCGGACTCTGGGCAGGGATGAGCGACGCGGGTCGGTTCTTCCGGGCCCTTGGCCGAGCCATTCCCGAGGCGACGGGGGGAGCGCCCGCCGCAACCCCGTTTTCGGGAGCCTCGCCATCGGAGATCATGATCGCGGCGCTGGTTTGGGTCCTGCCCGCGTTCGCGGTCGGCTTGGGCATCACCGGACGGGCCCACGGCGAAGCACAGGCTCAGTCGACGCGCCAACAAGCTAGGGCGGCACTCCTCGAGCCCCTTATCTTCGCCACGGTGGTCACGATCCTGGGCTGCACATTTGTGGCTACGGGCTCCTACTTTCGACGCGTGGAAACCCATCGGGGGCTCCACGAGCTCACCATGATGCGCACCGACTTCGAGTCGCTTTCACAGCGGCAGGAAGAGGATCGCCGTTACAGCGGCTATATCCGCATCGAAGAGGGAGAGATGCGGGACATCGGTCCGCGGTTCGCCACCGAGCGCGGCACGATTCGTCAGCCGACGTTTCGTTACGAAGGCGAACCGGCCGACATTTCCCTCCGCTATCGGGACGGGATCCCCACCCGGCTGATGGTCAACCAAAACGGAGTGCTCGCGGACACCTCGCTCGGGGAACTTCGGCAAGTCACCGTCGCAGGAAACATGCTCCCTCGCGGAGGGGCTCTCGCCGGAGAAGCTCTGCATCGCGGCACCGGACAAGACAGCACCCGCTTTGCGCTCCTCTTCGGCCTTCTCCTCCTCGGTGCGCTCGGCCTTTCACTCTTTGGCCATGCCCTGGTGCGGGCGAGCGGGGCTCGGGGCCCGCTTCGCTGGCTGGTGGGCCTTCTGCCCGCCGCCGGGGCGGCGCTGGCGGCGACCGACGTCGCATCCTTCGTCGAACCCGCCGGACGGCTCGGGTTGGGGGTCGGAGCGGCGCTTCTTGCGGTGCTGTTTCTTCTCGAGGCGGGGGCCGCAGGCAAACTTTCCTCCGGCGGATGAATCGAATAACCCTCGACGGCACGCTTTTATCCAGGCTAGCTTCCCCAGCTGGCGCAGGCCTTTTCGGCCGGCTCTCCTCCTCTCTGGCCCGTGTCGGTGATCGCTCCGTTCCGTGCGCCGCTCTTGGTTTGCATCCTACCGTCTCGGCGCTCCAGATTTCTTTGTTCAGACTCTCTCGACTCGATTAGGCCTTCATCTTGGAACCTCCTATGCGAACCCTCGGCGTAATTGGCGGAAGCGGCCTCTATGAAATGGATGGCCTTTCGGACGTGAAAGAGCACCCGCTCGAGACCCCGTTTGGGGAACCCTCGGACGCGGTGATCGAAGGCACGCTCACGCAAAACGGCCACACCGCTCGCCTGCTCTTTCTTCCCCGCCACGGCCGCGGCCATCGCTTTCCCCCGCATCGAATCAACTACCGGGCCAACCTCTGGGCGCTCAAGAAACTCGGCGCCGAACAGGTGGTGAGTTTTTCCGCGGTCGGCTCGATGAAGGAGCGCATCGAACCCGGCGATCTGGTCCTCGTTGACCAGTACGTCGACCGGACGCGGCACCGTGTCAACACGTTCTTCGACGACGACGGTGTCGCAGCCCATGTCGAGTTCGCAGAGCCGATCGATGGTGCCCTTCGCGAAGCGCTTCATCGCGCGGCGATGGATGTCGGCGCCAAAGTGCACAACGGAGGCACCTACGTTTGCATCGATGGACCCCAGTTTTCGACCCGAGCCGAGTCGCTTCTATTCCGAAGCTGGGGTGTCGACGTGATCGGCATGACCAACCTCCCGGAAGCGCGGCTCGCGAGAGAAGCCGAACTGCCGTACGCGAGCGTGGCGCTGGCAACCGACTATGACTGTTGGCACCAGAGCGAGGAATCGGTCACCGTCGAAGCGGTGATCGCAGTGCTGAAGGCGAACACCGAGAAGGCCCGACGGGTCGTCCGGCGGGTCGCAGAGCTCCTCCCCGATCCGTTGGTGAGCCCGGCGACGAGCGCGCTTCGCCACGCGGTGATGACCGACCCCAGCAAGATTAGCCCCGAGGCGAAGCAAAAGCTCAGCCTCCTTATCGAAAAGTACCTGGGCTAAAGCCCACCAAGCGGCTTTGAATCGGAGCCGAAGAAGACCGAAGAAGGACAAACGATGCAGAAGAGCGAACAGCCGGTACTGGTGGTCGGATCCGTTGCGTTCGATACGATCCACAACCATCTCGGAACCCACAAGCGGATCCTCGGGGGGTCGGCAACCTATGCTTCGATCGCGGCGAGCTACTTCGCCCCGGTCCGACTTGTCGGCGTGGTCGGAGGAGACTTCCCCGACGATGCGGTCGAGATGTTCAAGCGCCACGAGATCGACGTATCGGGCCTCGAGGTGTCGGAGGGCGAAACGTTCCACTGGGAAGGGCGGTATACCGACGACCTCACGGCCCGAACGTCGTTGTCCACGGAGCTCAATGTCTTCGCCGACTTTCACCCGAAGATCCCCGAAAGTCAGCGGTCGACCCCCTACGTGATGTTGGGGAACATCGCGCCGGAGCTCCAGCTCGAAGTGATCGAGCAGATCGGCGCGCCCAGGCTCGTCATCGCGGACACAATGAACTTCTGGATCGACGGTAAGCCCGACGCGCTCAAGAAGGTCCTCAAGAAGGTCAACGTTCTGGTGATCAATGAGGAGGAAGCCCGCCAGCTCGCGGCCAAGCACAATATCATCGATGTGGCGCAGGCGCTCCTCGGGCTCGGGCCTTCCCACGTCGTGATCAAGCGCGGGGAATACGGGGCGATGCTATTTCATCGAAACCACAGCGAAACCGACGCCGACTTTCACGTGTTCAACGCCGCGGCATTCCCCACCTCCGAAGTGGTCGATCCCACCGGCGCGGGCGACACGTTTGCCGGTGGGTTCTTGGGCTATCTCGCAAGCCGCGACCGGCTCGACGACGGCGACCTTCGCAGGGCGGTGGTCTACGGTTCGGCCCTTGCAAGCTTCTGTGTCGAGGGTGTTGGCGTCGCCAACCTCACCGACCTGTCCGACGATCGCATCGAAAAGCGCTATCAAGCCTTTCGCGCGATCGCACACTTTTGATCTATGGTGGAGCCTTAGGAGGATATTGATGACGCGATTTGCCCTTGCCTTGACCTTACTCGCCGCTGGCTGCGGCGACGACGACGGCAGTACGCCCGACTCGAGCACCACCGACGCGCAGGCCGACGCCACCGCGATGACCGTCTGTCCCGACGACGGCCCGGATGCCGACGGCCTGATGGGCCCCTGCTGCTTCCGCAAATCCAACGCGGCCACGCCGGACGCCCTGGAATTCCGGATGGCGGGGATCGCGGTGAGTCAGCCCACCTCGCTCGCGTCGCCAGTGGTCGAAGGCGTGTTGAGCACGGCGCTAAACAGCGAGCTCTTCAACTGGCTCCTCACCGCGCAGATCACCGGGACCGACGTGATGATCACGACCGGGTTTGGCCGCCGGGCAAACGACTCGACCTATTCCTTCGACGACACTGGGATGTTCCCCCCGGTGAATATCACCGGGGCGCTCAACGGCGAGTCCATCACCACTCCGGCGGTCGAGGGCAGCGTCGACCTTCCCGTCTTTACGGAGGACGGCATGACGCTTCAGATCGTCCTGCCGATCGCCAATGTCGAGATCACGAACATGACCTTGACGGAGGACCGAAGCTGCGTCGGAGTCTTCGCCGCCGGCTCGTACCGCACGATGGATGGTTCGGTTCAAGGATTCATCACCGTGGATGATGCGAAGAGCGGCGTGGTGGCCATCGGATCGGTCAACACCTCGCTTTGTGCGCTCACCGCCCAGACCGGTGATATGAGCTGCGACGACGTTCCTCAGGCGATGTGGCAATCGAAGCCCGATTCGCTCTGCATGGGCGACCCGATCACGTGCACCCAAGGCGGCTGCGACCCGGACACCGAATGCAACGCCTGGCAGCTCGTGGCCGGCTTCTCCGCACACGGGGTTGAAGTCACGCCCTGACAAGACGGTGGGGAGGAGTCCCGGGATGACTCGCGACCTCGGCGGCGCGCTCTGCGCGATTCGATCTGCGAACGCCCGCATCGGTTGAGGTCGACGAGGAGATGACACACCGCGTCGTGTCACTCACTGTGTCTCCTCTCACAGGCGTTCGACGCCCGGCATCCCGATGCCCGGCATCCCGATGCCCCGCCTCATCGGCGGGGCGTTCGCGTTTCGGCCGCGGTTACGTCCCGTAACAAAGATCAGAATCGTCACGCTGGCTCCCCGGATGCCGGAAGCCTTGATACACTCGGTTGGGGCTTGAGTGCGGACGGCTGGATCTGCGCGACGAGCGTCGGCCTCGACACGGGCGAACAGCCTATGGGTGATGCGATGACGTTTCTTTCTAAGAACTCGACTTATTTCCTTCTTTCGGCAGCAATTCTCGTAGCGAGCGCTTGTGGGGACGGTGGTTGCTCGGCTTGTGCAGGCTGCGGTCTCGAACCGATTCCCGGAGGATTCCCGATCGATGACCGGATCGAGAACTCGGCGCAGGTTCGCCTCTCCGAATCGGGACTGAACTTCATCGAAGACAACTTCCAGGAACTCATCGAGGCGTTCCTCGAGGGCGGCTTGGAGTTTGACGTTCCTCGCACCGAGTTCGACGGCGTTCCGCTGTACGACCGAGGCGTACTCTGTCGAAACGGAAACTGCCGGATTCGGATCGAGATTCGCGATGTCCGACTGACGCCGGTGGAGCCGAACCGCCTGAATCTCGAACTCGACGTCGTCATCGACTCGCGCGACTCCGCCGGCGTACGGGCGCCGCTCCCGATTCGAGTGGAAGACAACTTCTTGCCGGACGTGTCCTGCACCCTCGACGTGGACACCCGGCCAGGCAACCGCGAGACGATCGGCTTCGGCGGGGACATCGCCCTCGTGTCCGAGACACGGGCGGCCCGCGCGGGTTACACGAAGCTCGAGCTCATGAACTTCGATCTGCTCAATGGGCAGTCCCTCGAAGACAACGACATCCGCGTCGGCGGCTGCAGTGTCCTCGACACGATCCTGAATCTGCTTCGCGGTACGATCATCGGCCTCGTCGAAGACCAGGTCTCCGGCTTGGTCGACGGGCTCCTCGGCGACTTCCTCTGCACCACTCGCGGTGAGACCGGCTGCCCCACCGGAACCTTCGAAGAGAACGCCGACCCCGGGGCGACCTGCTTCTACGACACCGAGCAGACCGAATGCGTGCCTACGCTCCTCGGCCTCGATGCACAGGGAGACCTCGGCGCCGCGTTCCTTGGAGGAATATCACCCGGCGCGACATCGCCGGGCCAGCTGGTCCTCGCCTCCGGGGGCGATGGCGAAGCCGTCAATAACGGCCTATCGCTGTTCTTCTGGGGCGGTTTCCGGGGCACCGACCGAAGCTTTCAGGTCTCGCCCGCCCACAACCCGTGCGTTCCGCTCATCGAGCCGCCGCCGCTTCCGACGATCCCCCGTTCGGATGTGCTTCGCGCGAACACCGTCCCCGGCGGTGGCCCCGAGGCCCACGTGGGCATCGGCATCAGCGAGATGTATCTCAACTATCTTGGCTATGGGTTCTTCGACAGCGGCCTTTTGTGCCTTGGGGTGGGCACCCGACTCAGCCAGCAGATCGAGTCGGGGCTCTTCAGCTTGCTGATCGGCTCGCTGGGCGACCTTTCGTTCCCCATTAGCCAGGCGCCGATTTCGTTGGCCCTCCGACCACAGCTTCCGCCGGTCTTCGAGGTGGGCGCGGGCACGATGGAAGACCCGGTCCTCACGGTGACGCTCCCCGAGCTCGAGGTGGATCTCTACATCTGGAGCAACGAGCGCTACGTGCGGTTCATGACCTACAAGGCGGACCTCGCGATCCCCATCAATCTTCGAGTCGAGAACGGCGAGATCGCGCTCGACATCGTGGAGATCTCAGCCGCGAATGGCACCGCGACCAACACCGACCTTCTCACCGAAGACCCGGCATCCCTGGCGGACATCGTCACCAGCGTGATCAACGGCTTTGCGAGTCAGTTTACTAGCGCGATCGACCCGATTGCCCTTCCGGACCTCATGGGGATTCAGCTCCTCGTTCCCGAGGGCGGCATCGTCGGCTTCGAAGATGTCGGCGAAGAGTTCCTCGGGATCTTCGCGAACCTCGGGATCTCGGCCACCGCGATGGCGTTGTCGGCGCCTATCGAGACGCACGCAAGTCTCGAAAGCCTCGAAATCGATCGGGAAGCCCTCCAGCTCGAAACCTTCGGGCAGGGGGAGATACCCGCAGCCCGAATTCGCGCCGACGTCGAGGGTCCCCTCGAGGTGAGCTACGAGTACAGCTACCGAGTCGACGGCAAGTCGTGGTCCAACTGGTTCACCGATGCCGATTTTGTCATCCAGGATCCCGCGTTCCTCTTCCAGGCTCGTCACGAGGTCGAAGTGCGAAGCCGAATCGCTGGGGAACCGGCGAGCGTCGACGAGAGCCCGGCACCGATCGAAGTTCTCATCGACGTGCTGGAGCCCACGGTGGAGCTCGAGCGGACAGCGACGGGCGTCGCGATCCGCGCCTTCGACATGCTGACCGACCGCGCCGACCTGACGTTCCGCTGGCGTCATGAGGGCGAAGGAGAGTTCAGCGAATGGGCCCCGCTCTACGAGGTGAACGAAGCCGGTGAGCTCGAGCGGAACGTTGCTCTCGAGTTCGACGACCAGGCGATCGAAGTCGAGGTGCGGGACGAGGTCGGCAATGTCGGACGGGCCCAGTCGGCGCTCATCCGAGGTCTACCGAACCCGAATGCCGCCGGCGGCTGCGACTGCCATGTGGGCGACACCGGCGACAGTTCTTCCACGATCGCCCTCGTCCTCCTCGTGGTCGGAGGCTTCCTGTTCCGGCGTCGGCGCTCCACCCGGAAGAGCTCGGGGAGCAAGGACGAGGAAGGGGGGCCCGGGGGGGGAGCCCGCCTGGGAAAAGCGGCTAAGTACCTCATCGTTCTCCTTGCGTTCTCGGTGGGCGCCTGCGACTGCAGCGACGACCCGGACATGCCGGGCACGGCGTGCGGCGATGCGTGCACCGCGGCAACCCCTCCGATGAACACCGGGTCGATCTGCTGTGATTCGGCGATGATGTGTGTGGACTACGATCTCACCGCGCTCTGCGACCCCGGGTTCATCTGTTCCGGGCCAGACGCGGTGGCCATCGACGGGGCGTGCGCGGTGACCTGCACCGACTGCCAGCGGCCGCCGGGCCTTCCCGAGGGTCACCTCGTCACCTATCTGGACCTTGTGACCGACGGCTCGACCACCGTCGTGGCGGGCTACAGCCCAGGAAACCCGCCGACCCAGCAGTACGGCGACCTGGTGATCGGGCAGTACGATATCGGCGGACAAACCGCCGATTGGGAGATCGTCGACGGCGCTCCGGACATGCCGGTCACCAATGCACCGGACGGCTGGCGGAACGGCGTATCTGCCCCCGGCGATGACGTGGGACGGTGGGCGTCGGTGGCCGAAGCCGGAGGCACGTATTACGTGGCGTACTACGACGTCACGAACGGCGCGCTAAAGATCGCGATCGGCACGCCCGGCGAGTGGGCAGTACACTCCATCGACGACAGCGGTGATGCGGGCCGCTATGCCTCCATCGCGATCGGCGCGTCCGGTGCGCCGGCGATCGCCTACATGCGCATCCAGGCCGCGCCGGACGGTTCGGGCGCCATCGAATCTTCCGTGGTCGTGGCCCAGGCGGACAATGCGACGCCCGGAGCCGCTGGCGACTGGGCGGCCACCACCATCGCCACCGCAGTCATGCCATGCCGACCTCAGTTCTGCGCCGACGGCACCCAGTGCACCGAAGCGGGCACCTGCGCCACCGACACCGGCGACTGCGGGGGCTCGTGCGATGCGGACCAGGTCTGCGTCATGACGGCGTGCCAGACCACGCTTCCCGACCCCTACATCGAGGACGAGCGCGTTTTAAAGAACCGCGCCTGCCAAAGCCATTTATCGACGCGGATCGTGGCCCTTTCTGCCTCGCTCACCCTTTGTCCTTGAGCGCGAGGAGCGCGGCGAAGGGGTTGTCAGGGTCGATCTTGTCAGTCTTCTT
>JBCCZL010000422.1:0-8993 GCA_039187775.1 Myxococcota bacterium | reverse complement strand
GGAACGAATCTGGGTCGTGACCAGCGAGTCGCTCGCCGAGGCGACCGCGGATGCGCTCCCCGACGTCCCCCGGCGCAACGTTCTCGCGGAGCCCACGGGCCGCAACACCGCCCCCTGCGTCGGCTGGGCCGCAGACCATATCGTTGAGCAGGATCCCAAGGGCGTGCTGGCGGTGCTTCCCGCAGACCATCACATCGGCGACGAGGTCGAGTTTCGCCGCGTTCTCGAAGTCGCGTTTTCGGTCGCTGGCGAACACCTCGTCACCGTGGGGGTCGAGCCCACCCGTCCGGAGACCGGCTTCGGCTATCTAGAACTGGGTGGGGAGCTTTCCGCAGGCGTGCATCACGGGAGACGATTCGTTGAAAAGCCGGACCGCGAACAGGCGGAAGCGTTTCTCGAGGCGGGCCGGTTTCTTTGGAACAGCGGAATGTTCTTCTTCCGAGCCTCTGCGATCCTCGACGAGATCGGCACGCACCTTCCCCTCCTTCGCGAGGGTCTCTCGAAACTTGCAGCAGCCCGCGCGGCGGGACGAGAGCGAGCGGTGCTGCCGGAAGTTTATCCAGAGCTTCCGTCGATTTCGATCGACTTCGGGGTGATGGAGCGGGCCGAACGGTTCGCGGTGGTCCCCGGCACGTTCGGCTGGTCGGACCTCGGAAGCTGGCAGAGCGCCTGGGAACTCGGACGCAAAGACACCCGCGACAATGTGCTCCCCACCGACACGGTAGCGATCGATTCGGCGCGGAGCCTCGTTCAGGCCCCGGCCGGCAAGTTCGTCGCGCTCGTCGGGGTGGAGGACATAGTGATTGTCGACACGGGGGATGCGCTCCTCGTCACTCGCCGCGAAGCGAGTCAACGCGTTCGGGAGGTCGTCGACGAACTTCGACGTCGGAAACGCGACGATCTGCTCTAGCCCGGCGGACCCTAGCTCAGCTCGTTCCTTGCGTTCCAGCGCCGGAGAGTGAACACCGAGCCTTCGAGAATCGTAGCGGCAATCTTCACCGCGTCCTCGAGATCGACCGTCCCGTCGTCAACGCGATCGGCGATCGACCAGATCGCGTTGGCGAGTGCCCACGAGGCGGCGCGAGCACGGCCTTCGGCAAGACCGGTGGCCGCGACGATCAGGGGAATCCAAAACGCAAGAATGCTCTCGCGGAACTCATCCCGGACCGCCTGACTCTCCGGGGTCACCGGTCCAACATCGGAAACGAGGGCGCGAAAGATCCGCCGATCCTTCGGGGGAAGCGTGAGAAAGAGCCGCACTCCGGTCTCCAACGGGGGGGTTCCCGCTCCGCCTTCGAAGATCGTGTTCCGTCGTCGCGCGAACCGCTCGAACTTGTGTCGGAGGAACGTCGCGAACAGGGTCGAGAGATCGGGAAAGTGATCATAGAGCAGTCGCCGGCTGACTCCCGCCTCCTCCGCCACCGCCTTCATGGTGAGGGCTTGCCAGCCTCGCCGAGCCACCAGTTCTCCGGCGGCTTCAAGCAACTGAACCCGCCGTTCCTCGGCGCGGAGATTCCGCCGGTTTGAACCCACCGGAAGATTATACTCTCTTCGCACACGGACTGAGCTTGAAATCGGTGAGGAGATTGCGGCGGATTTTGCGGTCGCCTAGAGCGCCGACTCCGTAGCCGAGGCGACAGCCGCCTCCACGGTTTCCCGAATCGCGGCGAGCTTTTCTTCCGAGTTCGCTTCGAAGCGGAGCACAAGCACCGGCTGAGTATTCGAAGCACGCACAAGCCCCCACCCGCCATCGAAGAGCACGCGCGCACCGTCCACCGCAATCACTGCGTGGCTTTGCCCAAAGTGATCGCGCACCGCCTCGACCACTGCGAACTTATGCTCGTCGCTGCACTCGACGCGGATCTCCGGCGTCGCGTAGGTCTTCGGCACGTCTTCGAGAAGTTCACGAATCGGCCGTCCGGTCTCCGCCAGGAGCTCCACCAATCGGAGCGAGGCGTAGATCGCGTCGTCGAAGCCGTAATAGCGGTCGGCGAAGAACACATGACCGCTCATCTCGCCGGCGAGCAGCGCGCCCTCCTCTTTCATCTTCCGTTTGATCAGCGAGTGCCCGGTCTTCCACAGAATGGGTCGGCCCCCATGCTTGGCAATGTCGTCGTAGAGGGTCTGGCTGCACTTCACCTCTCCAAGGATCGCCGCGCCCGGCCGGTCTTTGAGCACCGCGCGGCCCAGGGCGATCAGAAGCTTGTCGCCAAAGATGACTTGTCCGGTATCGTCGATCACGCCTATCCGGTCCGCATCGCCGTCGTAGGCAATGCCGAGGGCGAGGTCCTTCGTGCGCACGGTGTTGCGCAAGAACTCGAGATTCTCAGGGAGCGAGGGGTCGGGGTGGTGATTCGGAAATGTACCATCGGGGGTGCAAAGGAGCGCCTCAGGATCGAGGCCCACCGCAGCGAACGCTCGCAGCGCCGCCGGACCTCCAGCGCCATTGCCCGCGTCCACGGCAAAGCGAAGATCCGTCGACGGCAGTCGGATGTTTCCCTTCATGAACGACGCATAGCTCGTGAGCGGATCGAGGCGCTCGACCGAGCCCTTGCGTCCGCGGTCGAGTTCGTCGTCCTCGATGAGTTTGCGGAGCCCGCGGATCTCCTCCCCGGCAAGTGTGTCCTTGCCGCACATCATCTTGAAGCCGTTGTCTTCGGGCGGGTTGTGGCTGCCGGTGATCTCCACGCCCCCATCGAGGTCGTAGTGCCAGACGGAGAAGTACATCAGTGGCGTCGGCACCATTCCGAGGTCGACCACGTTGACGCCCGCGTCCAGCAACCCCTCGGTGAGGGCCGCTCGGAGACGTGGGGAGCTCGTTCGACAGTCGTGCCCGACCGCGATGCGCACCTTGCTTCGACGCGCATAAAAGGTGCCGAGCGCTCGACCAAGATCTCGGACCAGCCCATCGGTGAGCTCACTGGCTTTGCCGCGGATGTCGTACTCGCGAAAGATGTGAGGGTTCACGGAACCTCCTCCAATGTTAGATCCAGCGTGGCCTCGAGGGTGGTGCCATCGTCCTGCCAGTCACTCGGCCCTACCATCGCGCGTCGGATCTGATGTTCCTCGGCGAACACCAGGAGTTCGATCGGCTGGTCGGTGCGGGCATTTTGGATGTGGGCGCTCGGAGCGAAACCAATAAGCTGATACACCTTGGCGCCGCGCGGATTGGTGATGACGCGAACCGCGCCCACCTCGGAGCCCGGCGTACCCATCGCATCGGGCCGAAGGCGCGTGGGCCCGAGGACGAGGTCCTCCGGCGCCATTTCCTCCTCGCCGGTTTGAACCGCCAGCTCGTAGATTCGGCCGTCGCCGCTTTCTTCCCATTCCGCGTCCGCGGGCACCACCGCTCGGGTCGGCACGCGGCCTTCGGCGATCGCAATGAACTCGTGGGCCACCCCGATGGGAAGGTCCGCGACCGACGCAGGTCCTCGACCGATGAACATCAGGATCTGCGCGCGATCCGTCCCCACGTTGACGGTAAGATTTCCGAAACGGCGTCGGTGCTCCTCGAGCGCGTTCGCTTCCTGCCGCTGAAGCTCTTCCTCCCGCTCTCGCGCGGCGCGCTCTTCGGGAGTTTCGTTGCCGAGGAACCGAGCCAGCGCGTCGGGCCGAAGGAACGCGACCCCCGCCACGAGCCCTGCGGTGAGCAGCAAAATGAGCACTGCCCAAATCGCGGCCCGACTCTTCTTCTTGCCCGCTGCCTCCTCGAGCCCACTGAGATCCAGATCGTCGTAGTCGCGCGGTCCCGGCGTGGTGAACGGCTTGGAGGCCTGGGGCGGCGCGCCCTCCACGGCCGGAAGGGGTTCTTTTTCACGCGGCGGACGAACCGTAGGGTTCTCTGGGTAGGCCAGACTGTCGGCGGAGCCGTTGTACGCCAGGTCGTTCAGCAGGTCCTCGGCTTCGGCTTCGGTCATCGCGCCGCGGCGCACCGTCGCTTGCTCGTCCACGAATGGATCGGAAAGGTCTTCTCGGAGCTTGTCCGGCGCGGGGGGAGGCGCAGTGTCGACCTGGCTGGAGCGGTCAGGGGCCGCGGGAACAGAACCTGCTACGGGAACGGAACCCGCCGCGGGAATGGAGTCGCCGGTGCGGGGTCGGGCTTGCGCGTCGTCCACCCACACCTGGTCCCCAAGATGCCGGGAATCCTTCGGCACGACCGGCTCGGGGGCATAGAGCACCTGCGGCGTCGGCCGCGAATGTCGGCCCCCGGACGACGCCAGCGGAGGCGCTTCGTCTTCGAACCCCATCAGCTCATCGAGCTCCGCGTCGAGGCTCGACGTGACGGGCTGGACCGGTTCGCTCTGGCTCGTAAACGCTCCGGACGCTTCGCGGAGCATGCGGGACAGGACCCGACGGGCCGCGCCCCGATTCAAGGGAACGAGCGACGCCTCGAGTTCGTCGCGAAGGCGGCCGAGATCCCATTTGCCATCGCTCGGGCCATGTTCGATGAGGTCGAGCAGGCTGGCGGGAACCCCGGTCCCCGCGGCCACAAGCAGATGAGCAAGGAGCGAGACCACCGACTCCGCGGCCTCGGCGTTCGTCGCGCTGTTTGGCGCGGAAAAGACGCTCACCGCGCCATCCTCGCCGACCCGAACGTCTGCGGGAGTGACTTTGGCGGGCGCGTCGAGCAACGCTTCGCAAACCTCGAGCGTGACGAACGCGCCAATCTCGAACGGCAGGCGCGCCTTTTTGCGCTTAAGAACAGCGACAAGGTCGGCCACTGGTACGCCAAGCGGATCGCTCATGCATCCCCCTCCGGCGGCCGGACCGGGACACCCTGGCGCTCGAGGTACGCCTTGACCTCGGCGATGGTGAAATGCCCGTCGTGAAAGATCGATGCGGCGAGCGCCGCAGAGGCGCGCCCTTCGGTGAAGCCGGCGCGGATATCCTCTGGGCCTCCGACTCCACCGGACGCGATCAACGGAATGCGCACCGCATCGGCGATCGTCCGGGTAAGCCGGAGGTCATAGCCCTTTTGGGTTCCATCCCGATCCATGCTGGTGAGGAGTATCTCACCGGCCCCCAGTTTGGCTACTGTTTGCGCCCAGGAACGAGCGCGGAGCTCGGTGACCCGGCGTCCCCCGTGGGTCACGACCTCGTACTCGTCGGGTTCATCCACCGAGCGCCGGGCGTCGATCGCCACCACGAGTACTTGGCAACCGTAGCGCCCAGCGATCGCCTCGATGAGCGAAGGGTTCTCGACCGCCGCCGTATTCACCGACACCTTGTCGGCCCCCGCGTCGAGAAGGGCCTGCACATCGGAAAGGGATCGCACCCCACCGCCCACGGTAAGCGGTACCGCGAGCCGCTCGGCCGTTTTTTCGATCACCGAGAGGATCGTCTTTCGGCCGTCGGACGACGCCGTGATATCGAGAAATGTGATCTCATCGGCGCCACCGTCCGAGTAGCGCTCCGCCACTTCGACCGGATCGCCGGCATCGCGGAGGTCGACGAAGTTGACGCCCTTCACGACGCGACCGTCGTGCACATCGAGGCAGGGGATGATTCGTTTCGTTAGCACCGACGATCTCCCCGAGCCGCCGCAAAAGCCTCGTCCAGGGTCAATGCCCCCGACAACAACGCCCGGCCGCAGACGCAGCTTCGAACGCCCGCCTCCCGAAGCGCACGAATGTCCTCCGCCGAGCCGATGCCCCCGGAGGCGATCACGTCGACCGGAAGCGCAGCCTGCAGCGCCGAAGTCCCTACGACGTCAGGCCCGGTGCCCGTTCCGTCGTGCAGAATGTTGGTAAAGAGCACTGCGGCAACTCCCCACCCCGCCGCGGTCCGCCCGAGGAGCTCCGGACTGACTTCGCTCTCTTCTAGCCAACCCTCCACCGCGACCTTTCCGTTTCGCGCGTCCACCGCAACCACGACCGGCCGTCGCTGACAAAGCTCGGCCACCCATTCCGGATCCCGAATCGCGGACGTCCCGATCACCACTCGCTCCGCGCCTGCACCAAACAGCTCTTCGGCACGCTCCGAGGAGCGAATGCCTCCGCCAACCTGAACCTTGAGCCCAAGCGCGTGGAAACTCCGGACGAGGTCCGCAATGTCCGACGCGCCGCTTCGAGCCGCCTCGAGATCCACCACGTGCATCCAGCTGGCCCCGTCGGCAACGAACCGTTCCGCAAGGCCTACCGGGTCGGAGCTATAGACGGTTTTCTGTTCGTAGTCCCCGCGGTGGAGCCGCACCACCTTACCGTCCAACATGTCGATCGCAGGAATCAGCTCCATCGGTCCATCATCAAAGCGCAAGGAAGCGCCGGATCAGTCCCGCTCCTGCGCGGTGGCTCTTTTCCGGGTGAAACTGGCAAGCCACGGCATTGCCTCGCGCCATCGCCGCGACGAGGGGCCCACCGTAGTCGACGCTCGCGGTCTCCCAGGCAGGATCGGCGACCGCGCAATGATAAGAGTGCACGAAGTAGTAGTGCCCCTCGCCGATCACCGGGTGCTCGCTCCCCACCCGGTTCCAACCCATGTGGGGCACCTTGAGCTCGCCGCCGTCGATCCGCTCCACCCGACCGCGCACAACCCCGAGCCCCGCGTCCTCGGGAGCCTCGTCACTTCCTTCGAGGAGGAGCTGCATGCCGAGGCAGATCCCCAGGAGCGGCCGCTCCGTTTCGAGGTGGGCTCGGAGCGCCTCGCCCACGCCCCCGCGAATCGCCGCCGCCCCCGCGGCAAAGCCTCCCTGGCCGGGAACCACCAGACGATCCGCCTGTTTGAGTCCATCGGGCGCCGACACCACCGTCACCTCGGCCTCTGCACGCTCGAAGGCTCGGGCCACGCTACGAAGGTTGCCGAGACCAAGGTCGGCAATGGTCACCGCCAGTCCCACCGCTACCCCTCGAGCGTGCCCTTCGTCGACGGGATCTCCGTATCCCGCGGATCGATTTCGGTCGCGGCGCGGAGTGCCTTCGCAAACGCCTTGAACGAAACCTCGATGATGTGGTGAAGGATCTCGCCCTCCTGAAGGTGGAGGTGAAGATTGCACCCCGCCGCCCGGGAAAACCCCTCGAAGAACACCTCGGCAAGCTCGGTATCGAACTCGCCGACCTTGGCCTTTGGCATCGGAACCCGATAGACGAAGAACGGCCGACCGCTGAGGTCGAGGGCACAGGTCACGCAGGCCTCGTCCATCGGCAAGGTAGCCCATCCGTAGCGTCGGATGCCTTTTCGATCGCCGAGGGCGTCGGCCACCGCCTTGCCCAGGGTCAACGCGAGGTCTTCGGTGGTGTGGTGCCCGTCGATATGGGTGTCGCCGGTGGCTTCGACCTCGAGGTCGAAGAGACCGTGGCGCGCGATCTGCTCCACCATATGGGT
The DNA here is from genome assembly GCA_039187775.1 of Myxococcota bacterium. GTDB lineage: Bacteria > Myxococcota_A > Polyangia > Polyangiales > JBCCZL01 > JBCCZL01. The sequence continues at coordinate 1,673 of JBCCZL010000422.1, read as the reverse complement.
GAGAAAACCGATCGGCGTCGAGACCTTCGACACGCCACGACCGTCGAGATCGATCCGAACCCGGATGTCGGTTTCCTTGGTGGTCCGACGGACTTCTGCTCGCCTGCTCATCCGAGTTCCTTCGTGAATCGATGTCCTTGGGCGCAGCTCACCCGGCCTCGATCTTCTGCTGGAGCTTGATCAGGTGAGGATGGCCCGGCGCGTGCCGGAGCGCGATCTGCAAATTGAAGAGCGCCTGCTTTCGCTGGCCCTGGCGAAGCAACTCCTCGGCCTTCTGTGAGAACGTCCGGGCCTGCGGCGGCAGGATCGGGGCCTTCGGCGGACGACGGGAGCGGCCGGGGCCCCCTCCCGGCGCCCCGGCATCCTCGGTCAGGCGAAGCTTGCCTTCGGGAAGTCCCGCGTCGTAGCGACGTCGGTTTTCGGGGTCGAGCAGCACACGGTACGCTTCGGCACCCCGCCGAAAAATCTCTTCTGCGCGCCGACGCTTGGCGCCGGGTGCACCGACATGCCGGTCCGGATGAAACTTCTTGGCGAATCGATGATAGGCCAGCCGGATCGCGTCGGCGCTTGCGTCTTGGGTCACTCCAAGAAGCCGGTAGTAGTCGAGGCGGTCGAGGGTATCGGTCATCGACGCGCCCCGCTTCGCGTCCTGCCCGAGCCTCGATTTCCGGTGCGCGAACCCATGGCTCAGCGCGCCCCTAAGAGCGCCGCCTGACGCGCCTTCATCGCTTCGATTTCGCCCTCGCTGACCCCGCCGACGAGTCGAATCCGAATGGTCTGCTCCACTCCGGTGCCCAGGTCTTCGGCCCGGACCCCAAGCGTCCCGTCCGCACTGAGCTCGAAGGTCACTCCGATCTTGATCTCACCGCGCCGTCCACGCCGGAGTCCACGAAGCTCGACTTCGCCGAGGCCCTGGTTGTCGTGGAGCACCCGGGATTCGCCCTGACAGATCCTCACTCGCACGCTTTCTTGATTGTCCTGCGCGGTGGAGAAAATCCGCGTGTGCTCGACGGGGATCGCCGCGTTGCGCACGATCACGTGCTCGCAGAATCCACCCACGGTCTCCACGCCGAGACTGTGCGGCGTCACGTCCAAGAGGAGCGGCGCATCGGGCATCGGAGGAATCGACGACTGGTGGACCACCCGCGCGTGCCCGGGTGGTGGAGGCGACGCACCGGCCGGCGGGAGTCCGGGAGGAACCGGGGCCCAGGACGGGTGCGTGGTTCCTGGCGGGCCGGCCGGAACGCCGCTCGGATGACCATAGGTCGACGCGGGGGGCGGTTGGGCCGGAGGCTGCATCGGAGGCTGGGGAGGGGGCGGGGGTGCGAAAGCGGGATTCACCGCTGGGCCCTTCGGCAGGCTCGGCGCGGGCGCGGGCGGCGCCCACGATGAGACCTCGGGCGACGGTGTCGTCCCGAGCGGAGTCGTGGGAATCGAAGCCGCGTACTCCGGATGGGTAGGCTCGGAAGTTGGCGTGCCGGGCACCTGCAGCACCTGGGTGGCGGCGATCGGTACCGCTGGCACGGGCGGCGGCGGAGGCGGCGGAGCGTTGGGCTGACTGCGCGGCGGCCGCTGGGGGATCGGCGGAGGCTTGCCGACCGGCACGACCGGCGCTCGTACCGTGCTGTTGTGGTCAAACGCATCCAGGACTTCCGACACCGAGAGCCCCGGCG
>JBCCZL010000421.1:0-9067 GCA_039187775.1 Myxococcota bacterium | reverse complement strand
TTTCACCGTTTGCGCGGCTTACCTCCTCACTTCTCGCTCGAAGTGCCTCAAGCACTCCTCGCTCCGAGGCTGTGGGGGCACTCGCGCATACGGCGAAATGCTTGGTTTCCCCTACGGATTCAAACCGATTGCCGCTCTAGAGAGCGGACCCAGAACCTCCAACGTTCCCGGTGAGCCGCTGGAGGATGTGCTGCAGCTCGTCGACGCTCATATCGACGTGTTCGACGACCCGCCCGTAGAGCATCGCCGTCGACACATTGCGACCCCCGAGCTCGCGCTGGGTCCGGTGAAGTACCCAAAGCACTACGCGCTCCTTTCGGGTGAGGCCATCGCGCACGTCGGGGATATCGTCGAGGCTCAACGGAACGATCCCTGGACCCATTCGGAGAGCGACGGAACCGATTCGCCTTTTTGGAGCGGCATCACACACCAGCGGAGGAGCTCGAGCCCGATCGGGAGATGGACCTCGCTCCGCCCCGACTGGATCCGAAGAAGCGGTGGCGCAAACACCCCTTCGTCTTCTTCCTCGGAGACGGCCCACGCGGGCCGCCGCCCCATCGCGTCGAGGAGGACGCCCACCATATCGCAAAGGCCCTGAAAGCAGAGCGACGGAATGAATCGGATCACCCCCGTTGCCTTGGACACCAGCGCCGCCTCCACCTGGTCGAGGCCCGATGGATTCGGTGGAGGTGTCGTCCCGTCGCGTTGCCCGATCGCTCCGGCGAGCCGAGCAAAGAACGCACCCGGCTCCTCGCCAAATAGCTCGTCTCCGGTCCGACTCGCGATCGCTTCATAGAGCGTCGGATCGACATGATTCGAGACCGGCACCGTCCACACGCTCGCCGGCGCATCCGGCGCAGGCAGGTCGACCAGGGTCGCTTCGTGTCGAAGGCGCGCGAGCACCTCGCGATCGCGTTCCTCGGTCGCGACCATCGCAAATGCGCGAACCGCTGGCGCAAGATCCGGCGCATCACCAAACGCCACGAGGTCGATGCGTTCGACGGTGGGCGCGCCCGCGTCGAGGCTCGCCGATGAACGAGAAAGCTCCGCGAGGAGCGCCGCCTCCAAGCGCGCGCGAAGGGCCTCGTGAAACGCCGCCACATCGTCGCCCGGCGCAAAGCTCGCGAGGACCCAGCGCACCTGATTGTCCCCCAATGGAAACTCGAGCAGGCGGGGGTGGATCTGGGCGCTCTGAAGATCGGTGGGCGAGCGCCGCGGGTCGAAGAGGTCGTCGAGGCCTTCGGGGTCACTCATCGGCGTCCTCCCGATAGGCGGCCACGATCGGAGGGTAACCCTCCCGGTAGCTCGGGATCGCGAAGGTGAAGCCGCTTTCCACGAGACGGTCGCTTCGGCAGCGCTTGTGGGCGCGGGCCTCCGCATCGGGATCCTCGAGCTCCGGCTCGGCCACGCCGAGCTCGGCTGCGAGAAACCGGTACACGTCCGCGAGCTCAGCGACGCCCCGGTCCACGCCAACGTAGGTCGGAGCGAGGTCGGGAGCGCGGAGCAGGTGCGCGGTCGCGCGGGCCGCGTCGTCGCGATGGATTCGATTGGTGAAGCGAGGCGCTCGCGGAATCCGCGCCGTGCCGGTGGCGACGAGCCGCACCAACCGAGTCCGGCCCGGACCGTAGATACCTCCCAGCCGAAACGACGTCGCCTCGCACGCCGCCCGCGCCGCAGTCGCTTCGGCTTCGAGGAGAATCTTCCCGGTGAAGCTCGAGGGCTCGGTCACGCTATCCTCATCCACCCATTCGCCCGCCGCCTGCCCAAACACCGCGGTACTGGTGATGAGCACCAGCCGCTCGAGGCTCTCTCCCGTGGCGGCAAGGGTGTTTTCGAGGCCCTCCACATAGGTGCGACGGTAGTTTTCCTCGGTCCGGCCCCCCGGCGAGGCGGCATACACCAGATGGGAAAATCCCTGGCCTCCGATGGCTTTCGCCAGGCCATTCCGATCGCCGAGGTCCGCTGCGATCATGGGAAATGACGGCGCGTCGATCGCGCTCCGCCGTAAGCCATGAACATCACTGCCATTTTCCGCAAGAATTTCACCGAGCCGAACGCCCACGAATCCGCAGCCTGCGATCAAAGTGCGCATCCGCGGCACTCTACCCACTCCTCCCCTGGTTGACCGGGCGAAATTGGCCCTATACAAGTTTCAGAAGTTTTTGAAAGTTGGGCTGGCGCACCGAAGGTCTTGGACGTAGACCCCCTACCGACCCCACTTTTGGCCATGACATGGGAGAGGAGCGATGAGCCTTACCGAACCGATCGCCCAGGCCAGCGGAGAGGCAGCTGTCGAAAGCAGCGCACTCGACTCGAGAAGACCCGCCCGCCGCGATCGCCAACCCGAAGTCCTACGCCTCCTCCGTCAGCTCGCCCACGAGCATAGCGCCGATGGCTCGGGGGTCGGTCGGCGCCTCGGGGAGCTGCAGGCGCTGCTCGCGACGGACCTCCAGTCCCTCGAGCGACTCCTCGACGACCTGCCGCGACCCGACCGCGCCGTCAGTCATGCGGCGCATCACTTGCTCGACCTTCGAGGCAAGCGCCTTCGACCGATGTGCGTGATGCTTGCCGCGCGGCTGGGCACGGGCTCGAACCAGCGGACCCTGGACGTCGCGGTCGCGGTGGAGCTCGTTCACGCCGCCACGCTCCTTCATGACGATGTCGTCGACCTCGGCGACCGCCGCCGCGGCGCTCCCGCAGCCCGGATGCTCTTTGGCAACGCGACGAGCGTGTATGCCGGCGACTGGCTCCTCATCGAAGCGCTCCGGCGCGTGCGCCGAACCCATCTCGACGATCCCTTCGACCGACTCCTGGAAGTCATCGACCAGATGATTCTCGCCGAATCGATCCAGCTCGAGGCCCGGGGCGCCCTTCGTTTCGGAACCGATCGCTGGCTCCAGATCGTCGAAGGCAAAACCGGCGCGCTCTTTCGCTGGGCGATGTTCGCGGGCGGCGCTTCGGGAGAGCTGACCGTCGACCGGTGCGCCGAGCTCGAGGGGTTTGGCCATCACCTCGGGGTCGCCTTTCAAGCCACCGACGATGTCCTCGACCTCGACGGAGACCCGGGCGCGACCGGAAAAGAGCTGTTTGCGGATCTCCGCGAAGGCAAGATGACGTACCCCGTGCTCCTCGCCGCCGAACGCGACCCGTCGCTCGTGCCGATGATTCAGGACCTCGCCGGCAGCCCCGAGCCCGAGTTGGCCGCCAAGGTCAAAGCCCGGATCGATGGCACCGGCGCCATCGCCGACACTCGAAGCTTCGCTCGCAAGCGAGCCGAACAGGCGGTCCTTGCTCTCGAGCCGTTCCCTCCGGGGCCGGCCCGGGATGCATTGGTCACCGCAGCGTTCGCCGCGGTCAACCGGAGCCGCTAGCATGGCCACCTCGCGCATTCCCGGGTTCTACAAACGCCCTCTCGAAGACCGGACGCAGGAAGCGGCGGACCGGACCACCACGCCCGAGGCAAGGGAGTACTTCGAGTCGGGCGGCGGACTTCCTCTTCCCGTCGCCGACCGAATGAGTGAAAACGTGGTCACCACCTTCGGCCTGCCCATGGGCCTCGGGCTCAACTTTCGGATCAACGGTAGGGATGTGCTCGTCCCCATGGTGGTCGAAGAGCCATCGGTGATCGCGGCGGCAAGCAATGCGGCGCGGCTGGTTCGGGTATCTGGCGGGTTTTCGGGGAAGGCTTCGGACCCGGTCATGACCGGGCAGGTCCAACTGGACCAGGTGGAAGACCTCGACCGCGCCCAGGAGCGCCTCGCTCAGGCCCATGGCGCAATCGTTGACGCGGTTCATCAGGCGATTCCTCGAATGGTCGCCCGAGGTGGCGGCCTCCGCGACATCGAGCTTCGAGTCCTCTCGCGCGAAGAGGGATTCGTGGTGGTCCATCTCTACGTAAACGTCGGCGAAGCGATGGGCGCCAACATCGTCGACAGGGTGGCGGAGCACGCAGCGCCGGCGATCGAGCGAGCCCTCGGCGGACGGGTGGGACTTCGTATCCTCAGCAACCTTCCGCTTCGCCGCACGGTGAGCGTCCAGGCCGAGGTTTCGGCAGACGCGCTCGACGCCGGCTTGGCCGATGGCATCGCGCGGGCAAGTCGCTTCGCCGAACTCGACCCGTTTCGCGCGGTGACCCACAACAAGGGTATCCTGAACGGAATCGACGCGACTGCGGTGGCGTTCGGTCAAGACTGGCGGGCCATCGAGGCGGCGGCGCACGGGTTTGCCGCGATCGGGGACAAAGGCTACCGGCCCCTCGCGGTGTGGCGACGCACCCAGAAAGGGCTCCTAGGAACCCTCCGAATGCCTCTCGCGGTCGGGGTCGTCGGCGGCTCCACGAAGGTCCACCCCGGAGTTCGCGCCGCGTTCGAACTCAGCGGTATCGAGAGTTCGGCGGAGCTCGCGGTGGTTATTGGTGCCGCGGGTCTCGCATCGAACCTGGCGGCACTTCGAGCCCTCGCAGGTGAGGGCATTCAAAAGGGACACATGAAGCTCCATGAGCGAAAGGCGGTCGCCGCGCGAGAGCGAGCTCCCACTCAGGAACGAAGCGCACAAGAACTCAGCCCGGCTCAAGAGCTGAGTCAGGCCCCAGAAATCAGCCAGAGGTACAAAGGTGGAGCAGAGTAACGCGTTGGTCGTGGACCAGGGCGACGGGGCCCTGGTCCGTGGTGGCTCGGGGGAGATGTTTGATCGCATCGCCGCCCGCTATGACTTTCTCAACCGGGTGCTCTCGATGGGCATCGACAAGCGCTGGCGTCGGAAGACCATCGCCGCGCTCGGCGTGAACGAGGGGTACCGGCTCCTTGACCTCGCCACCGGAACCGGTGACCTCGCGATCGCCGCCGCGCGCCGCGGGGCCACCGTGGTGGGCCTCGACCCGTCGACCGGCATGCTCGACGTGGGCCGGGTAAAGATCGGCAAGCGGGGCCTCGACGAACGCATCGAGATGGTCGAAGGCGACGCGCAGAACCTGCCGTTCGAATCCGACTCCTTCGACGGCGTGTCCATGGCGTTCGGAATCCGCAATGTTCCCGACCGACGAAAAGCCCTTCGGGAAATGGCCCGGGTCACTCGCCCCGGCGGGCGGGTCGCGATCCTCGAGCTGAGCGAACCCGAAGGCGGCTTCCTCGCCGCGCTGTCGCGGTTCCACATTCGCCAGGTGGTCCCCCGGCTGGGCGCGCTCCTCGCGAGCGCCCCCGAGTACCGCTACCTTCAGAAGTCGATCGCCGCCTTTCCCCCAGCCCGGGAGTTTGCGGAGATCATCGGCGAAGAGGGCCTCGAGATGCTGGAGCTTCGGCCCCTGACCTTCGGGGTCACCAGTCTCTACGTCGCCACGCCAAACGCCGACGCTCTTGACAACGCTCCGAAGGCCCTCACGGCGGGCAAGGAGGAGCGGTGAGCATCGACCCCACCCTCGTCGACGTTCGGGCGCGCCGAAGCCCCGCCCAGGCCGCGGCGACTCTTCTGGCGGACCGGATCGGTTCGCTTCGGAGCACCCGCCGAACCGTGGTCTCGGTGCCCGCGCCCCGGCTTCACGCGGCACAGGTGTTTGCGCTGAACGGTGACGCCTTCGTGTTCGCCGCGCCGAACGGCGACGCCGCCGACGCCACCCGGGTGACTGGATTCCTGAACGCGGCAACCTTTCACGCGAGCGGTCCGGACCGCTTTTCAGAGATTCGCAATGCGCTCGCGAGCTGGTACGAGGAGACCGAGCTTGCGCACCCCGACGGCCCCGAGCTCCGCGCATTCGGTGGCTTTGCCTTCGCGGAGGGCGCGGCGAGCGAAGCGGCGTGGGCGCCCTTTGGAGATGCGGCCTTCGTGATCCCCAAGTACGCCTATCACCAGAGTGCGTCGGGCGGGGACTGGCTGTCGGTGGTGGTGGAGCCCAAAGATGACCGACGGGCCATGACCGAGCAGGCGCGAAAGTTTGTGCGGGCCCTCGAACGGAGAGCCTCCGAAGCCTTGCCGAGTCTTCGTCGGGTGGAGCACGAGCCCGAAGTCCATTGGGTTCGCATGATCGAGGACGCCCAGGAAGCGATTCGCGCCGGGGATCTCAAGAAGGTGGTCTGCGCCCGCCGCACCAGCCTCGAGCTCGATGAACACGCCGACCTTGCGGAAGTGGTGCACACCATCCAGCGCCGCTTTCCCGAGTGCCACACATTTGCGTTCCGCAAGGACCGAAGCGTCTTCGTCGCGGCAACACCCGAACGGCTCGTTCGCCGAAATCAACGAACGGTCCTCACCGAAGCGCTCGCGGGGAGCGTCGCACCGGAAGAGGCGGAAGCCACTGCGAAGCTCCTCTCGAGTCGGAAGGACCTCGCCGAGCACGACTTCGTGGTGCGGGACATCCTCGCGCGGCTCGCGCCGCTCTGCGTCGAACTCGACGCCGGCGAACTCGCGCTCCGGCGTCTTCCCAACGTGATTCACCTGCAGACGCCGATTGCGGGAACGCTCTCGAAGGACACCCACATTCTCGACCTCGTGGGCGCCCTTCATCCGACGCCCGCAGTGGGCGGAGTGCCCGTCGATCGCGCCCTTGCCTTCGTGTCCCGGGAAGAGGCGGAACCTCGCGGCTGGTACAGCGGCCCGGTGGGCTGGGTCGACGCGCGAGGCGATGGCGAGTTTGCCGTCGCGCTCCGGTCGGGCCTCTTTCGGTCGAGCGCGAACAGCGACGGCACCCGGGTGAGCTCCGCCTGGCTCTATGGCGGGGCCGGCATCGTGGAGCGCTCCGAGCCCGAGCGGGAGTATCGGGAAACCGGCTGGAAGCTCAAAGCGCTGCTCGACCTATTCTCCCACACGGGGTAGCCGGTGGGCTTCCGGGAAGCGTGGACCCGTGTAGCGCTGGCTGACCTCCGTCGAGCCGGCGTTCGCCACGCGGTGGTGAGCCCGGGTTCTCGTTCGACGCCACTCGTGATCGCAGCCGAACAGGCCGGGTTGGAGCTCCATTCGGTGATCGACGAGCGCGAAGCAGGCTTCATCGCGCTCGGGATCGGCAAAGCCGCGGGGACCCCCGCGCTCCTCCTGTGCACTTCCGGCACTGCGGGCGCACACTACCTTCCCGCGATCATTGAGGCCCGCCACGCCGGAACGCCGCTCCTGGCGATGACCGCCGACCGGCCGCGCGAGCTGCACGCCTCGGGAGCCAACCAGACGATGGACCAGTCCGGCCTTTTCGGCTCGTACGTCCTTCGCCGGGCGGAGTTGTCTCCAACCGAACCGTCGCGCCGCGCTCTTCTCGCGGTTCGCCGGAGCGTCGCGCAACTCGCGGCCGCCGCCATGGGCCCACCCGCGGGTCCGGTTCACTTCAACGTGCAGCTGCGAAAGCCCCTCGAACCGCAGCCTGACGACGCGTTCCAGAGCGAGGCGCAGGCGATCGTCGACACTCCGGTTCCGGAGGTGACCGCGCCCCTCCGACCCGCCCTTCCGCCGTCGCTCATCGAAGCCGTAGCCACCGCGAAACGCGGGATCCTCGTCTGCGGCCCTGGCGAAATGGGCCCCGTGGACCGGGCACCAGTCTTGGAGCTCGCGCGACGGCACGGGTGGATGCTGCTCGCCGAAGCGACGAGCGACTACCGGTTCTGGGCGCGACCCGGGATCCCGACGATCGACGCGGTCGACACCGTCTTCCGCTCCGAAGCCGCACGATCTCTTCTCCGCCCGGACCTCGTGATTCAGCTTGGCCTGACCCCGGTTTCGAAGGGCTACGAACAGTTCATCGAGCGTTCGACGGTTCCCCGCGCGGTAGTTCACGCGGGGCCGTGGGCGGATCCGGCGGGAACCGCGCGATGGCGCATTGTGAGCCGCGCCGCGGAGTTTGCCAGCGCCGCGCTTGCCACGATCGACGGACCCGCGCACGAAGCGGTCGATGGCGGTGCGCGAGTCATTGGATCTCCAAAAGACTGGCCTTCGCTGATCGCCGCGCTAGAGACCACGTTCCTGGAGCCCACGGGGGCCACCTTGAGTGAAGCGGGAGTGGCTTCGGAAGTCGTCCGCGCGCTGTCTTCCCGAGGCAAGGGCAATCTCGTGATCGGCAATAGCCTCATTCCTCGAACCTTCGACGTCCATGGGGTTGGCGGAGGATCCCTCCACGTCCTCCATCAACGCGGCGTCAGTGGGATCGACGGACTGCTTTCGTCGGCCGCCGGTGCGGCGCTCGCCACGGGTCGGCCAACGCTGCTCATCGTCGGTGATGTGAGTTTCCTTCACGGCGCCTCGGGCCTTCTCTTCGCGGGAACCGTGAATACGCCGCTAGCGATCGTGGTCGTGAACAATCAGGGCGGGCGGATCTTCGAGCAGCTGCCCATCGCCGACCAACGCTCCGAATCCGAGCGGAGCCTTTGGACGACGCCGCATCAAGTGGACCTTGGCGGCCTCTCCCGAAGCTATGGCGTCGGATACCGGCGCGTCATGAGCGTTCCCGAGCTCGCCGCGGCGCTCGCCGCGGCGCTCGACACGTCGGGATGCAGCGTCGTGGAGGCGACCGTTCCGCCGCACGACGCGGCAAGCGATGCGGACGCGTTTCGAAGCGCGTTCGAGACGACCCTCGCCCGGGGCAGAGCTTCGTCGAGGGGCGCCGGATCGTGAGTCTCGTTCTCATCCACGGCTTTACCGGCGGCCCGTCGAGCTTCGACGAGCTTTTCTCACACCTCGACGTCCCTACGTCTTCGCTGCGACCGACGCTCCTCGGCCACCATCGCGATCGCGACCCAAAGCGCGAGTCGCAGTCGTTTGTGGAAGAGGTCGACCGGCTGGGCGAAGAACTTCGGGCCGGGGCACCCCACACCCTGGTCGGCTATTCGTTGGGCGGCCGCGTGGCCGCGGGACTCGTTGCCCGATTTCCCCACCTCTGGTCGAGTGCGATCCTGGTGGGCGCGCACCCGGGTCTCGAGGAAGCCGAACTCGACGCCCGCGAGGCCCTGGATCGGGCCATCGCCGAACGCCTCGGGCACGACATCGATGCGTTTGTCGACTACTGGGCGTCGCTCCCGATCTTCGCGGGGCAAAAGGAACGAAACCCCACCGGCTACGCGGCGCAAGACACGCTCCGGCGTAGCCACCGCCCCAACGC
>JBCCZL010000420.1:0-9091 GCA_039187775.1 Myxococcota bacterium | reverse complement strand
GGGCGAACGATTCTGCGAGTGCGATCGGTCTCAGAAAACGGCGAACAGTGGGAAGAGCGCGACCGCATCACCTACCCGCCCACCGACCGGATCATTCACATCGGCACCGGCCCACCCGCCCCGATCGAAACGGTCGCCACGGGGATGGAACCGATGGCCTACTAGAGAGCGGCTAGCGCAGCTCAACGCGCCTCTACGAGAATAACACCAATTAAATCAATTACTTATAAGTATGTTGAACGACTAGAATACTTTCGTAAGATGATCGGGTGCGGAAAGCAGACCAATCGGCGCGGACTCGGCAAGCGCTGATCGACGCGGCCACCCACCTGTTTGGCCAGCGCGGATACGGAGGGACCTCGCTCAAGGCCGTCGCGGAGCAGGCCCAGGTGACCCACGGGGTGATTCCGTTCCACTTCGGATCCAAGGAAGGACTCCTCCTCGCGGTGGCGGAAGAGCTCTTCGCTCGTTTCCACCGTGCGGTGATGGCACCGCTTCAACAGGCGCCGGGAGACTTCGGAAGCGGAGACCTCGAGCGCCTGATGGAGGCGCAGCTCCGCTTTCAGACCGAGCACCCCGAAGTCGGGCAGCTCTTTCTTGTCCTGATGTTCGAAGCGATCGGGCCTCGCCCCGAGCTCCGTCCACACTTCCGTGCGTTTCAGACTCGGCTTCAAAGCCTTGGCATGAACTGGCTCCGTGCAGGCATCGAGGCAGGGACGCTGAGGCCCGACCTCGACGTCAATGCCACGGTCCAGCTGATGTTCAGCTTCTTCACCGGACTTCGCACGCACTCCCTTCTCACGCCCGACGAAGTCGACTCCGCTCGCGTCCATCGGCAGATGCTGGCGTTCGTCCGACGCGGCGCGCTCCAGATGCACGAAGAGGAACCGTCCCATGGAAGTACAGATGAAACCGCGGCGGGCGCCTAGCCCCGATCGGATCGACCTGGGCGGCCCCCGGGGCTTTGGCGCGGCCCCATTTTCCGTGGATCGGGCCCGCGACGTTCTTTCGCACCTGATCACCCAGCGACCGATCGGTCCCGACGGCGCACGGCTCGCGCCCACTCCTCCAACCGACGACCGACTTCTCGGTCACCTCCGCGAAGGAGTGTCAAACCCTCTGCGCTCCTTCCTTCGGTGGCGCAGCGAGGTTGGCGACGTGATTCGCCTTCGCCTCGCCGGCATGACCGGGCATCTCATCACGCATCCCGACGAGATTCGCGCGGTGCTTCAAGAGCGGCACCGAGAGTTCATCAAGCCGATCCAGGGGCGGCGAAACATGGCTCGGCTTCTCGGCAACGGGCTGCTCGTCAGCGAAGGCAACTTTTGGCTTCGTCAGCGGCGCATCGCTCAGCCCGCGTTTCACCGGAAGCGGATTCAAAAGCTCGGTGCACGCATGGTGCTTGCCGCCGAAGAGCTCGCCGACGAATGGGAGGCCAAGGCCGGTGAACCGTTCGACGTCGCCCGCGACATGATGCGGCTCACCCTCCGGATCGTGCAGGAGACGCTCTTGGGCGTACCGCCCTCGGCCGATGCCGATCGAATCGGCCATGCGATCACCTACCTGATCGAAGAAGTGAACCGAAGCTTTAGCCGATTCCTGGCGCCACCCGACAGCTGGCCCACCCCCGGAAACCGGCGATTTGCGCGCGAACGCGCGGTGCTCGATCGCACCGTCCAGTCGATGATCGACGACCGCCGAAAGGGCGCCCCGACCGAGGACTTGCTCTCGATGCTCCTGTCGGTGCGAGACGAAGACACCGGAGAGTCAATGGACAACCAGCAGCTCCGCGACGAGGTCATGACGATGTTCCTCGCCGGCCATGAAACCACGGCCAACGCGCTGAGCTGGACGTTTTATCTGCTCGGGCGCCACCCGATCGTGGCCCGCCGGCTTCGTCGCGAACTCGACGAGGTCCTGGGGGGTCGAGTGCCAACCACCGAAGACTACCCAAAGCTCGTTTACACCAAGATGGTGTTTCAGGAAGCGATGCGGCTTTACCCGCCAGCATGGATCGTCGCCCGCACGCCGCGCGAAGACGTCGAGCTTCGGGGCTATACCATTCCCGGAGGTTCGCGGCTCTTTCTCAGCCCCTGGGTCACGCATCGGCATCCCGAGCTCTGGGCCGACCCCGAGGGCTTCGACCCGGGGCGGTTCGCACCGGAAAAGACGATCGACCCGTTCGCATACTTTCCGTTTGGGGGAGGTCGACGGCTCTGCATTGGTCAGGGGTTCGCGATGATGGAGGGCGTGCTGCTCCTCGCGTCACTCACGCGTCGGCTGCACCTCGAGCTCGTGGCCGGCCACCCCATCGAGCCCGAAGCGCTCATCACCCTCCGGCCACGCCACGGCGTACTGGCGGTCGCCCGCGTGCCTTAGGGCTTGTCAGGGACGGAAGAACGCTCTGCGCATCGGTCCGTGGGTACCCGCGTTGGCTTGTGTCGCCCAGATGGGTCGCACGGTTGACCGGCTTCTCAACCCGTGTTCGTCTTTTCGGTCTACGCGATTCGGTTAGTTTCTTTGCGACCGATCACCACGGGCGGTGTCACAAGCTACAACTGTAGCGTTCTGTCCCCAGGGCGATGGTGTCGAAACCCCGCCCGCCGGAAGTGCGCTCGCGCTCCCGTGAATGCTTTGCTAGGTTGGGCCTGGTTTTGGATTGGGCGACTCGGCTGGGGCACGAGTCGCGGAGGGTGCAAGTGATGCGGAAGTGGATTCTTGGAATCTGCTCGCTGTTGGCAGTGAGCATGGGGTGTTCGGTCGGCGACCGTGGCAACGGGAGCAGCGAAGGCGGTACCAATGGCGACTCGGGAATGATGCCACCGCCGTCCGGGCTGCGGATCGAGCCTGCCAATGAAACGCGCACGATCAGTGGTGCTCCGGTCGTCATTAACTACAACGCGATCTTTCGAAACGCCGCGGGCCAGGACGCCGACGTCACCGGTGACGTCACGTGGACGTCCACCGTGCCGGCCTTGGGAACGATGGTCGGCTCGCAGTTTCAGTCCACCGTGGATCAGGGCGGGGCCACGAGCATTCGTGCGACTATGGGGGACCTCATCGCGATGACCACGCTCACGCTTCGCATGGAGAGCGTGATCATCACACCCGGAACCCCGGCGGACGCACCCACCCGATTTGGCGGGATGCCCGACCCGTCGCGCGCTCCCGAGATCGTATATCCGGCGGACGGAACGATGGTGCCTCCGAATGTGGGAGAGCTCGAGTTCCACTACCGTCCGAACGGCGCAAACCTCTTTGAGCTTCATATTCAGGCGGCTGCGCTCGACGTGCGCATCTACTTCGGCTGCCCCGAGACCCTCAGCGACGGCTGCGCCTACACACCGGACCGCGAAGCCTGGGAGACGATTTCGACGGCCGTCGCCGGCGGAGGTCCGTTCACCTACACCCTGACGGGCGTCAACGATGCAGGTCAGCTCGGACAAGCGAGCCGCACGCTGACGGTGGCCGAGGAGCCGATCACCGGCGGCCTTTACTATTGGAACGCCGGAGGCGGAACCATCGACCGCTTCGAGTTTGGGGTGCGGGGCGCGGTTCGAGAGACGTTCCTCGACCAGGGGCGAGTCGGTGCCGCCACGTGCGTGGGTTGCCACGCGCTGTCCCGGGACGGCCGTCGTATCGCGGTCGGAACCGATATCCCCACGACGACCCTTCAGGTGTTCGACGTCACGACGCGCGAGCGTGTGTTCTCGCTGGGCGACGGAGGCGGAGGGCTGCCCGGATTCCCCAGTCAGCCAAACTTCTACTCGTTTAATCCAGACGCGACGCAACTCGCGGCAAGCTCGCTCAATGGTCTTTCGATCCTTGACGGCACCACCGGCAACGCCATCACCACCGGGCTCGGGGGCGGGCCCGCCACGATGCCTGACTACGCCCCCAACGGTCAGCACATTGTCTACGTGCGTCACCAAGCGCCAGCGATCGGATTCGTGAGCGATGTTCCCGGCGTGACGAGTGGCGAACTGCACCGGCTCGACTGGAACGGGAGCGCCTGGACCGAAGGTCCAGAGCTCGTGTCCGGTGGCGGCAATAACTTCTATCCCGCGTACTCGCCGGACGGCAACTGGATCGTCTTCAACCGATCTCCTTCCAATACAAACTCGTTCGGTGACGACAACGGCGGCGGCATGGGAGGGGTTCGGGACGCCGAGCTTTGGGCGGTGAGCCACGATGGCGGTGCACCGATCGAGCTCGTGGCAGCGGGCGGCCTCACCGACTCGTGGCCGAAGTTCGATCCCACCGAGTACATGGATCGGGACCGACCGATCTTCTGGTTTGCCTGGTCGAGCCGCCGCGCATTCGGCCTTCGCTATGGCGATGACTCCGTGGTTCAACTCTGGATGTCGGCCTTCGACCCGTCCATGGGAGACCCCGCGCTGCCCGCCTTCCGGCTTCCCTTTCAGGACATCGGCACCGGCAACCATATCGCCCAGTGGGTCACGAGCATCGAGCGCATGACCTGCAACACCGACGTCGACTGCGGCGGCGAGTTCTGCGTCGACGGTCGCTGCTACGAAGAACGACCGCTCCTGTAACCGGGCAACTACCGGGGACGAGGTCAATTGTTGCCACACCACGATCTCTAAGCTCCCGATTTCACACGAACGCCCGATCGCGGCGTCACCAACCCAAAGGCCAGGTCAGGCAAGATCGATCGATCCCCACGCAGTCTTCTCGCTCAACCGCCGACGGGCCGGTTAGAAGGCGACCGCGCCAAGAGCAGTTCCGAGCGCCATTCCCGCGGACGCACCGTAGCCGAGAGTGAGTCCCGCGCGGCGACTATCGTAGCCACCCAAGCTCGCCACCGCCAAACCCACCATGGCGCCGACGAAGCTTGCGCTCCATCCACACACGAGCGCGGCGAGGGATCGAGCCTCCCGTGCGCCGAGCGCATGATACAGGAGATAGAACAGCACGCCGCCCGCGGCCGCCGCCGTACCGATCCCAACCGCAGACACGCCATCGAGTGACTCTTCCGCGGATAGAAACCCGGCCATACTCAAGAGCGCACCAAGCGAAAGACCGGGCCAGACACCGGTGAGCCCCCAGCCGATGCGTTGACTTCGTTCCGACGAACTTCCGAGCGAAGCCAACCCCGCGCCACCCCCAACCCCGAGCGCGAGTCCGGCCACCGCCGGCGCGATCACGACCGCGGGTTCCTCACATCGGTCGTTTGCGCAGGTCGCGAGCGATAGCCCGCTCATGATCACGGGCGTCAGGAACATCCCGGACTCGAGTGCAAACACCGCCCATGAGTCGGTGCTCCGCGATGGTTCGGACCCTTGGGCTGCCGCCGATGACGACGACCACACGAGGATCAAGAAAAGCAATAGAGAACGCATGGCCTGGGAGACAGCAAAGGAGAGGCCAAGCTAGCCCAAGCTAGCCCGCATCGACGCTAGACCGAGGACCTGGACCACGCAGGGAGCGGCAACCGAAGGCAATGTTGGATGTCTTGGCCTGGCCCCCAAGCCCTGCTGTGGTGATGGTTTGGCGCTCACCACAGCCGACCCCCCTTCTTGCGGCACAGGCTGACGCAACGAGGAGCGAAACTTCCTCCTTGACTCCCTCACGTTCTCCTTCAGTCTTAGACCAGTCGGTCGAACCATATAGTTGGACCAATCGGTCCGACTGCAAAGTCGAACCAAGCGGTCCACCGTGGGGCCGCAGCAGATATACTTTTCGCGATGCCCCTTCCCCGATTCGAAAAGCTGGACGTTCCCCGAAGGAAAACGATTTTGGCAGCCGCCGCGGCCGAGTTCGGAGAACGCGGCTTTGAGCAGGCGTCCTACAACCGGATCATCGAGCGCGCAGGGATTAGCAAGGGGGCGATGTATTACTACTTCGCCGACAAAGACGATCTCTTCCGGACGGTTCTCGACGCCGCGCTTCAGATGTGGCTAACCCACGTGGGGTTCCCATTCGAAGCGGACGACGCGGGGTCCTACTGGGCCGCGTGCGAGGCGATCTACGGACGAAGTCTCCGGTTCATGCTGACCGACCGGGACAACGGCGCCCTCTGTCTCGGGATCATCCACGCGCGGGCGCGTCGGGAACAACACCCCGCGCTCGTCGCCCTCAATGCACAGACCAGCGAGTTCATGCAGCTCGCCATTCGGCAAGGACAGCAGCTCGGCGCGGTCCGAACCGACATTCCCGCCGACCTCTTGATGGAGTCGGCGCTCTCCCTCATGGACGCCGGCGACCGCTGGCTCGCGCGGGAGTGGGACCAGATGGAAGAGAAGCGCGTCGAAGAAACCGCGGCAATGATGGTGGGGCTCTTTCGCCGACTTGGAGAGCCATCCAACGAAGAGCACAAAGGGTCATGACATGAACACTACTCCCGGACCAAAAAGCTATACCCTTGGTCTCCGCAACGCCTGGCGGATGAGCACGCGCACCCTGGATTTCCTGTCCTTGATGCGCGACGAGTACGGCGACGTGGCGCGTCTGACGATCTTCAATCGTCCGTGGTTCGTGCTGAGCCATCCCGACGACATCGAGACGTGTCTCGTCAAACAGAGCAAGGTGATGGTTCGCGACCAATACGTCGAGATCCTCAAGCGAACGCTCGGGCTCGGGCTACTCACCAACGATGGCGAAGACTGGAAGCGACAGCGAAAGCTGATGGCGCGCGCGTTCACTCCGCGACGCATCAAGAACGACGGTGAAACCATGGCCGCGGTCGGCGACCGAAGCCTTCGAGGTTTTCACGAACAGCAAGAGATCAACATCCATCAGGAGATGTCGCGGGTCACGATGGAAGTCGTGGCCGAAGTCCTCTTTGGCACCGGCGTAGACCCGGCGGAAGTCGATGTCGTGCGCGACTCCATGGAAACGATCAACGAGTTCTACGCGAACAGCCCCGAGGCGGTGCTCATGGTGCCCGAGTGGGTGCCCACGCCACGAAACTTTCGAGTTCGCAAGTCGGTTCGAGCCATCGATGGTGTGATCTATCGCATCATCGCCGACCGTCGGGCCGGCCCGGTCCGCGATGACTTTCTCGGGACGCTCCTCAAGGCACAGGACGACGGCGGGACCGGGATGAATGACCAGCAGCTTCGAGACGAAGCGATCACGCTGTTTCTCGCAGGACACGAAACGACGGCTCTCGCCCTCGCCGCCACGTTCTACCTTCTTGCGCAGAACCCGGCTGTGGAAGAGCGGCTCTATGAGGAGGTCCGCCATGTCCTCGACGGCCGGCTGCCCACGGCGAGCGACGTCAAAGACCTCCCCTACGCCGGCCGGGTCCTCAAAGAAGCCATGCGCATCTATCCCCCCGCCTGGACCACCGGTCGCGAAGCAGCCGAGGACGTGGAGATCGGAGGGCACCACGTGCCCAAAGGCTCACAGATCATGACGTCGCAGTGGGTGGTGCATCGAGATCCCCGGTGGTTTCCGAACCCGCTGGCCTTCGACCCTGACCGGTGGGAGGACGAAAGCGCGATTCCTCGCTACGCGTACTTTCCCTTTGGCGGCGGGCCGCGGGTGTGTATCGGAAATCACTTCGCGATGATGGAGGCGACGCTACTCCTCGCGATCTCGATGCAGCGCTACCACTACGAGCTCCTTCCGAACCAGACCCTCGAGTTCGATCCAGCGGTCACGCTCCGGCCCAAGGGCCCCGGCCTCCGGATGCGCGTGCACGAACGCCCCGCGCTCGCCCGGTCCATCCGACCCCCGCAACGTCAGTCGGCCTGAGCCAAACGTTCGTACGCACCGAGACGTTCGTACGCATTGCGGAGGGCTCGAGATCGGCAAGCATCACGCGGCTCCACGGGCGGAGGAAACCAGATCCCGGCGAATCCCCGCAGGCAAGGGTGGGCCAAAACCGTCTCTCATATGACCTCGAAATAGCCTCTATCGGCACAAACTTCGTCCTCCCAAAACATGAACTTGACGTCAGATTCGTATTTGGTCACAACGACTCCGTGGCGCAGGACTCGTCGATTCGGGCACCTCAACAGTCTCGAGGCAAAAAGACGCGCGCTGCGCTTCTTGCCGCGGCGG
The DNA here is from genome assembly GCA_039187775.1 of Myxococcota bacterium. GTDB lineage: Bacteria > Myxococcota_A > Polyangia > Polyangiales > JBCCZL01 > JBCCZL01. Next base: position 1,060 of record JBCCZL010000420.1, on the reverse strand, counting down.
CGCGCGAGTTTTCCGAGCGCGGCTACGCGAAGACCACCGCAAAGTCGATTACCGAGCGGGCTCAGACCTCGACGGGATCGTTCTATCAGTACTTCAAGAACAAGGACGCGCTACTGCTCGAGCTGGTGGAAGAGCGGCACCGGACTCTCGAAGCCAAGACCACCGGAGTTCTAGAAAACGCGCCGGGCCAGCCAACGCGCACGCACATTCGACGCGTAGTGGAGGCGGTCTTCGCGGTTCACCGGGCGGACCCCGGGTTTCACGGAGTCTTTACTGAACGTCGCCATGCCGATTCGGCGCTCGACCGTGCGATCGGCCGGTACGAGGCCAAGGTGGTGCTCGCGGTCGGAGTCCTCCTCGACGGCTGGGGCTTCGAAGGCGACACCGAAGCGACCGCCTTTGTGCTGTTCGGAATGCTCGAGGGTGCGGCTCACGCGCACGTCCTCGGCCTTCCCGTTGTCGACGACGACCGGCTCACCAACGCGCTGGTCGACGCCATCATGCGAATCACTGGATTCTCCAAAGGAACAAACCCATGGCCTTGATGAAGCTCAACTCCGAATGGTCCGACCTCATGCAGCGCTACGCGGACGACCACCAGCATCCGTTTAACAAGACCTGCCACAAGATCGGGGTTCCAATGATCGCCGCGTCGCTCCCGGTGGGGGCCACGGTGGTCGGGCTTCCCCTAGCCGCCGGCCTCTTCACCACGGGTTGGGCGCTCAACTTTCTCGGCCACGCCGTGGAGGGGAAGAAGCCGGCCTTTACGGAGGATCGTCGACAGCTTCTGACGGGCCTTCTGTGGTGGACCCACGAGGTCGGCCTCTCTGTGGTCGAGCCGAAGTCCCTTTCGGCAAACTAGCCCGCATCGGTCACCAGTCGGCGTGTCTCGCGCCCGAAAGCACTGCATTCCCCCGGCCTTCTCCCGGGCCTTCTCCCGGGCCTTCTCCCTCCAGCCGTCCTCGCGGTACGTCGAGTACCGCTGCGGCGTTTTCCAGTCCGAGATCCGCGGGAATCCACCACTTTCGAACGCGATCCATCACCTCTGGTGACCGATGCG
>JBCCZL010000419.1:0-9094 GCA_039187775.1 Myxococcota bacterium | reverse complement strand
GCGCGGGCCGAGGTGGCGCTGGCCCATCTCGCGTACGATCGCGCGGTGCGTCTTTGTCGAGAGGTGATCGCGCTCGAGGGCGATGGCCAGGGGCACGTCATCCCGCGGCTTCGCGCCCAGCGAACTTTGGGCGAGACCCTCGACTCGCTCGGCGAACATCGGACCGCGGTGTACGAGCTCGACCGAGCCATCGCCGACGCCGAGCGCCTCGACATTCCCGCTCTGGCGGGACTTCTCCACATCACCCGGGCGAAGCTCGCGCTTCGGCATGAAGACCGGGTCGAGTACGACCACCATTACTCTCGTGCCGCGGAGTGGCTCCGTCCGACGGAGAATCCGGTGCTCGTTGGCGCCCTCGAGCGACTCTCCGCGGCCGCCGACCCCAGCCGTCCTGGCTCCCAGCGGCCGGGCCCGCTGTCGGACCCGGGTTCGTCGGAAACCACCTACGAAGTCACCATCGCGGCGCGGCGAAAGAAGAACTAGCCGCGGAGCGGCCGCAAGGAGTGTGGAGATGAGCTCGAGAGCAGTGAACGGCCACGCCCGATCTTGGTGGCCCGGACCCGATGCTCCCCTCGAATGGTGCTATCGAGGGGGCTTCCCGCCGTCGCCATGCCCTCCGCGTCGATTCCTCGCCAGAATTTGGAACGACCAAGGGCATTCGTCGGATTCCCGATAGGGTTCTGCGACGGTTCTCGCCGGACCCGATCGGTCCTCCGACGCTCGATCCGGCGTTGCGTCAACCGGGTGAGCCTTTGCTACACTTTGGCGCTCATGCGGGTGTTCGTGGCGGCGCTTGTGCTCCTATCTGCCTCCGGCACGGGGAAGGCTCGGGCGCAGTGTGCGCCGGTCGACCTGGGGTTGCCGTCCGTAGTGGCCGAGAGCTGCCTGGTCGAGGACCGGGCGTACGTGGTGGTTCAGGTCGAGCTTCGCTCCCCGGACATCGGTCTTCACGTGAGTCCGCCGACCGCCCGCGGAGCACTCCCCGACCGCTGGGTCACGGAACTGCCAGGAGCGGTTCTCGCGGTTCAAGCGGGGCCCTTCGATTTCGTCGACCAGCGACCGCTCGGCCTCACCGTGGGCGAGGGCGCTCCGTGGACAGAGACCCGCGACGACGGGTCCCGGGCGGTGCTCGCGTTCGACGAACGCAACGCCGGCCTCTTTGTGCCTCCCGAACAAGTGGTGAGCGTCGAGCCGTGGATGTACTCGGTCCTGTCTGGGGTTCCGGTGCTTCGTGAGGGGAGAGTGCTTCCATGCGAAGGTACGGGCTGTGCGCCCGCGCCCCGGTCGGGCATCGGTCTCAGCGAGGACGGCGGCACCCTCGTTCTTGCGAGCGCCCGCGGGTACGGGGCCTCGTATCCGGGAATCACCGACCAGGACCTGGCCGCGCTGCTCCTCGAGGGCGGGGCGGCGAGCGGTATTCAAACCGGGGCGGGGGCCACGAGCGTCATGGTGCGGCCTGGCGAAGCGCTCGTGCCGTCGAGCGAAACGAACACTCGGCGCACCGCCGCGTTTCTTTCCCTTGTCGACCGACGCACTGGAGGCACGGGCAATCTGATCGGCAAGGTCCTCGACGAAGCGAGTGCGGATCTTCCCAACGCTTCGGTGCGGATCGAAACGCTCGATGGCCAGGTGTTCATGCGGGGCACGACCGGCGGGGCCGCGCTATTCCAGTTCGACCTCCCGCCGCGGCAGTATATCGTTTGGGCGGAGAGCGCAGGGTTGATTCCCGGTTGCCGAATCTGCGACGTCGCCGCGGGGACGATGCGTTGGTGCAGTATCACGCTTCGGGGAACCGGCGCGGAAGAAGAGTGCGTGCCCGAACGTTTTGGTGTGGCCGCGGGACCCTGGCCGGAGGCACCGGTCGAGATGACGGCACCGCCGACGGTGCCCCTCGAAGCGAACGGCTGCTCGGTCGGCGCGTCGCATGAGAACCTCGCCTACGGGAGTGTTATCGTCCTACTGTTTGCCCTTCGACGGTTGGGGCGGCGACGGCGGTGAGCGCGAGCCGAACGATGCCGCACGCCGAGACCGGGGTTCTTGGGACCGACGCCGGCGGGGACCTGGTGCTCCGACGGGTGCTGGTTCGGGTGGTGAGCGGAGAGAGTCGCGGCGCGGAAGCCCTTCTTGAAGGAGGTACTCTTCTGATCGGGAGCCATCCCGACAACGACATCTGCCTCTCCGATAAGACGGTCTCGCGCTATCACACTGAACTCGGGCTCCTTGTCGAAGGGGTTCGGGTTCGTGACCTCAAAAGCACCAACGGGACCTTCGTGGGCTCGACTCGAATCGAGTCGGCGGTGCTGTCCCCGTCCGCCGAGATCAAGTGCGGTCGCACTCGAATCGAACTATTGCCGGCCGATGTGCCGGCTCCGCACGTTCCGTCGGAAGCCACCCGGTTTGGTCGCTTGGTGGGGGCCACCCCAGCGATGCGTCGGCTGTTCGGTGTCCTCGAGCGGGTGGCTGCGGCGGACGTCGCGGTGCTCATTGAGGGGGAGTCCGGCGTAGGAAAGTCCGAGGTGGCTCGGGCGATCCACGATGCGTCGCCGCGAGCGAGCGCGGCGTTTTCGGTAATCGACGTGTCCGCGAGTCTCGAGCCAGGCGACGTCGAGCGGGCGCTCCTCGCGTCGACCGGAGGCACGGTCGTCCTCGACCGGGTGGATGAGGCGGGAGCTCGAGTCGCCGGCGAGCTTACCGAGGCGCTCGGCAAGCGCGAGCGCGGAGAGATCGACGTTCGGGTGGTCGCCACGAGCCGCACCGATCTTCGGGCCCGGGTCGAAGCGGGGGCCGCGCCCCGCGATCTCTATTTTCATCTCGCTTCGGTGAGGGTCGTGGTGCCACCGCTTCGCGAACGGAGCGACGATCTGTCCCGATTGATTCGGGACCTCACCGACGACCTCGGTTACGGCGAACTCCAGCTCGGGCCGGAGGAGCTGGCCCCGCTTCGAGCTCACGCGTTTCCCGGCAATGTTCGCGAGCTGCAGCGGATGATTGAACAGTCGCTCGTGGTGTCGAACCGATCATCGTCGCTTCCCCCGCCGCCGTCTCGACGCATCAGTGACGACCTTGCCCAGAAGCCGTTTAAGGAGGCGAAGGAAAAGCTCGTCGACTCCTTCGAGCGCGACTACGTGGCCCGGCTCCTCGAACGGCACGGCGGCAATCTTTCCCGGGCCGCAGCGGAAGCCGACCTCGACCGGAACTATCTTGCGCGCCTTGCAAAGAAGCACGGGCTGCGTTGAGTATCGGCTAGACCGGGCTAGCGCAGCGGGAGCTCGACGCGCCCTGGCGGAAGCGTTCCCGGCTCCGATTCCCCGCCGCTCAGTGCGACACCGAGTCCGACGCCGGTGCCGACCGCGATAACGCCCACGAGGGTCCAGAACCACCAGGTTTCGAGCACCGATGTCGATGGTTCTGAGGGTGAGCCGGCGCGGACGGAGAGCAAGAGGGGCGTCTGGGGGCTTCCCGCCCGGGACACCACCGCGCCCGCGGGATCGCGTGCGACGAGGTACAGTTCGACTTCGCCCGGTCGATCGAACGCTGGAAGTTCGATGAATCGGGTGCCTGAAGTGGACGGTCCAGCGACCCGTTGCCACGTCGTTTCGTCTTCGGTTCGGACAAACGCGACGACCGATAGTACTCGATCCGGCGCCGAGCTCTCCACGGCGACTTCGATGTCCCGAACCGTGCCCGCTCGAATCGCGCGGGGGAGGCGTGGAACCACGCGGACCGCGGGATCCAGGGCGGCGTCGGAAACGAGCGACGCCCGCACCTCCTCGACGAACCGGCTGATCTTTGGTGAACCGCTCGGCTCGCGGACGAGTCGGTATGGATCGATCGCGAACATTCGGCGAAACGCTTCTCGCGCGTCGTCCTCGCGTTCGAGCACCACGAACGCCGAACCGAGGTATTCGAGCGCCTCGAGGCGGACCGCGTCCGACGCACCGGCCACTGCCAAGCTCCGCTCGAGGGAGTCGACCGCGGCGATGAAGTCGAGTTCCCGGTACAGCCGCTGCCCCTCCTCGACGAAGCGGCGCGCTTCGATATCGGGTCCCGCGCTCTGCGCACTGCCGGTCGATGCGGTGACGAGGGACAGGAGTCCCAACCCTACGATGCGGGTCACGGGGTCCAGACCTCGAGCCCTTGGGGCGTGCTGACGATGAGCCCACGAAACTGGTCACCGTTGACATCTCCGACGGCGATTGCCCCAGCCGGAGTGCGAAGCAGGGAACGGAACGACCCGTCGGCTTCGGCCGCGAACACCTCCGCCTGGCCTCCGCCGAGGACAATGAGGTCGTCAAGGCAGTCGCCATCCAAGTCCGCGCTCCGGAGGTCGACGACGCCGACCATTGGGATCGCCGGACCGCGGGTTTCGAACAGCCCATCGCCGCGGTTGAAGGCGACAAAGACCGCGTTGTCCGCGGCGCCCGCGAGGTCGGCGAAGCTATCTCCGTTGAAGTCGCCGAGGGCGAGCGGACCAGTGACGGTGGCGAAGGCCGAGGGGAGGGCCCCGTCGAGTTCGCGAGGCGCGCCACCGCCGATGATGAGGCGCGTTCCCGCGCCTCCACTGACGATGACGTCGCTGGCGGCGTCTCCGCCGAGGTTCGCCGCCACTACGGCCTGCGCGTCGTCGGTCAGCGGCGACGCGATGCCGGTCTGCGGATCCACGATCAGCGCCGATCCGTTGGCGACCGCGATCACGCTGGGACCGGTACCCAGCACCGCGCCGATGGCTGCGCGGGTGGCCGCGGCGCCAAGGGGCCGCACCGATGTGGGGTCGCTGCTCGGCGCAATTCCTCCGGCCCCTCCGAGGACCAGGTCGTCAATGCAGTCACCGTCGAGATCACCCACCGAGAGGAGCTCGGTTCCGGGGTCGAGCGCGACGGCGGATGGCGCGGCGCCGATCCGGTAAACCCGAACTCCGTTGGCGCCGGCCCCCCAGATCTCGTCTCGCCCGTCGCCATCGATGTCCGCGGTGGCGATCGGTCCCGGCAGCTCATCGCTTGTGCCAAAGGGCGTGGTCCGGCGGAGGTTGGGCGCTCGACTGCTCCGGGGGTGGCAGCGGCGGGGTTCAAGTACGAGGTCGGCACTCCCGCTGGCAAACTCCTCAACGCCGGTCGCGGAGGCCACCGTCCGACCCCCGTCATAGCTCCGCGCGGTCACGCGCACCGATTCGTCAACGCGACTGCCGGCAACGAGGGTGAGCGTCCCGGAGGGCAGGCGGTTGCCGTCGCGAGGATAGGCCTGGGTGAACACCCGCGCGCCATCGCCGAATGCGGAGAGACAGACCACGGAACCGGCCTCGCCGGCGGCTAGCCGGACCAGGACCGACTGCTCTCCGCAGCCGAAGAGACTCAGAGAGGCGCCGAACGAGAAGAAGCCCAGGATCAGAGGGACGGCGCAGGTCCGAACCATGGGCCCGGGTGTACCATTTCGGCTCGGAGTTGGCTTCGCCTTCTCGGTTTTCGAGGCGTGTTCGGTGGGGTTGCTATCGCGTCGGGGCGGTGCGGGCGCTCGCGGTGGGCTTGAGGAGGGGCCAGTAGATGCGAAGGAGCTGACGCGGAGGGCAGTCTCGCTCGGCGATGTGCACCCGGTCCTCATCGGCTGCGCGCTCGAGCTCGATGGGCTGCTCAAGGCCGGTCCCGAGATCGGTGATGCTCGCAAACGCCCCTTCGGTAGATTCGCCGAGGCCGCGGATATCGAGGGTGGCGAGTTCACTCGCGTACCGGTTCATGAGCCCCAGCCATCCGTAGGGCGATTCGGAGAGTCGGCGACAGTCGAGGGCCCGACCGACGCCGCCGCGGATCGAGATCCGACATCCCGTCCCCATCGGGAGCTCCACCGTGGCCGGAAGTTCTTCGGGCTCTCGACCGTCGATCCAAGACATCGCGGCGCCCGCTTCGGCCTCGATCGATTCCATGTAGCGAGAAGGCCCGAGGCCGGGAAGCGGCTGTACAAATCGTTCGCAGATGTAGTCGAAGCGCCGACGTTCGTAGGGGATCGAAGGCCGAAGAGTGTACACCGCGGAGTTCTTGCTGAGCCGGGCAGGCTCGGGCGGGGCGGGCGGAAGCGGTTCTTGGATCCAGTGCTGCTCCGAGCGCCTGGCTCGGACGTGCGACCGATACACAAGCTCGCCCGCGGAGTTTCCTTTCCAGCCGAAGGACGCGGTTTCCACTTCCAGCAGGTCGTCGTCGAGCTCGATCACGTTAAACGACGGCCACAGTCGTGCAACGTCGTGGCCGTGGCCATGACTCCAGGACTGGGCGGTGCCCGCGCTTCCGGCGGACACGAGCATCACGTCGCCGTGATTCTGAAACGTGGCATCGAGCATGCGCACCGTCGGATAGTGTTTGTGACCGCGGAGCACGAGGACCGGCCGGCCGAGCGTGTGCAAGGTCGAGAGCGCCGTGCCCGCCCCGAGCGCGGTCATCATCAGCTCTTCCCGGTCGGCGTTGGCGACGAGGCGCGGGAGGATCTGCTGGATGCCAAAGCGCACTACCGGGTGGGAGTCGTGAACCTCGATCGGGCCGAGGTCGGTGAGGGGAGTGGGGACCAAGTGATGATGAAGGAGAAAGAGCACCGGCCAGTCCGGGTTCCGCCCTCTGATCTTCGCCGCCGCCTGGAGGAGGTCCTCCTGCCGCATCATACCACCAGCGCTGACGTACCCCTGGGGGAGGTAGCTCGAGTCGTAGACGAGGACCCAAAGCGGAAGACCGTGAAACGCCGGATCGACCACGTTGGCGAGGAACGGCCCGTCGGTCCCGTGGACCCACGCGGAGTCGGCGAGTCGTTCGTGGAGCACCTGAAATAGCTCCTCTCGATGCGGAGCGAATAGACCAGCGCGCCGCCGATCGTGGTTTCCCGGAACGATGGTGATCGGCACCTCGGCGTCGAGGGCCTTCCACACTCGGTTTCGGAGGTCGACGAAGGCGTCAACGGCGGGATGGGGATCCACCACCGCCGAGTCGAACACGTCGCCGGTGATGAGGATGAGGTCGACGGCGCCACGGGCCGTTCGGTGATTTCGAAGCGCCTCGACGAGGGCGTCCAGGATCGCCGCCTGCTCCTGGGGAAAGCCCATCAGATGGAGGTCCGACATATGAATGAAGGCCGTCATGGCCTCTAGCGTCCCCGATGCCTGAAACAGATCGGTGACACGCTCGCGGGTCCCGGGTGACGGCCGTTCGCCCTCGATGACCGTCTGGCCGGTCGGCTCGGCTGGCGAAGTCGGCTGGGGCCACCCGATCCCCGTAGGGCATCCCGCACCGGTTTGTGGCAGTCTCACCGCCGTGGCCGGGATTCCATTCGGTCCGTACATCCTCGTGCGGCGCCTTGCGATGGGAGGCATGGCCGAGATTTTCTTGGCTCGCCGGGAGGGTCCGGAGGGCTTTGCCCGTGAGCTGGTGGTCAAACGCATCCTTCCCCACCTCGCCCAGAAACCGGAGTTCACCTCGATGTTCTTCGAGGAAGCCCGGGTGGCCGCTCGCCTTACCCATCCCAATGTGGTGCAGGTGTTCGATTTCGGACAGGTGGACGGCGCGCACTACATCGTGATGGAGCTGGTCCGTGGGGTTGACCTCCGGGGGCTCATCAATCGTGCCCGGGAGCTTGCGATGGGGGAGGAGCCCGTCATGCCTGGAGAACTTGAACCCCAGAAGCCTTCCAAGGGCATTCCTCCATTTTACGCTGCGGCGATCGCCTCGTTCATGTGTGAGGGCCTGGCCCACGCGCACGCCCTGCGGGTCGACGGGAAGCTTGTCGGTCTCGTCCACCGCGATGTGACGCCGTCGAACGTTCTCCTGAGCTTCGATGGCTCGGTGAAGATTGCCGACTTCGGGATCGCAAAGAGCAACCAAGAGTCGACCGACCACGGCATCGTCAAAGGCAAGTACACCTATATGTCGCCGGAGCAAGCGCGAGGCGAAGCCCTCGATGCTCGGAGCGATATCTTTAATGTTGGCATCCTGCTCTTCGAGTCGGTGCTCGGTCAGATGCTCTTTCCGCCGCACGACGCACGTCTCGCGAAGCGGCTGACCGCTCGGGGACAGATCCCGGGACCGGATCGCCTCCACAAGCTTCCACCGGGTCTGCGACCGATCGTTCGGCGAGCTCTGAGCGCGGAGCGCAACGATCGTTATCCGGATGCGCTTCGCCTCCGCGCGGATCTTGCCGAGTTCCTTCGTCGTTACCCTCAACCCGCAGGACAGGTGGAACTCGGAAAGTACGTGCGAAGCGTGTTTCCCGATGTCCTCGAAGAGGACCGGCGCGCGCCCCGGGCGGCGGGAACCGTGCCAGTGACCGTCGCGGAGCGGTCGATCTCGTATGACGTTCCCGTGGTGTCGTTCGAGCCAGTCATCGAACACACCATCCTGGACGACGATGCGGACGCGACGCTCGAGCGCTCGATTCCCACGGTAGTTCAGCCACGGCGCCGAAGCCTCCTTTGGCCCTCGCTTGCCGCACTCGGCATGCTTGCCGTTGGGTTGTTGACCGTGTTCGCGCTCCTGGTCACGGACGACAGCCCTCCCGTGGCGCCTTCCGAGCCACCTCCCGAGCCACCTTCCGAGCCGCCGCCCGCACCGGTCCGGCGAGCGATCGTTCCCGCCGAGCTTCGGGTCGAGAGCGAACCCCTTGGCCTCGAGCTCTACATCGACGGAGCGCCGGCGGGACCCACGCCGACGATCGTTTCCCTCGAGCCGGATCGAACCCACCGGATCGAGCTCCGCCGGGAAGACCGGGTGGTGGCTAGCGAAGAAATCTCGGTTACGGAAGGCGAGGTCCGTGAGCTTGCGCTGACTGGATCGGTCGAGGACTCCGCCGGCCTTCAGGTCCTCTCCGACCCATCCGGTGCGTCGGTGAGGATCGATGGCCGGTCGGTGGGCGATACTCCCCTCGAGGTGGATCTTGCGCCGGGCACCTACGAGGTCACGGTACAGCGGGCCGGCTATCGAGGGGCGTCATTGACCGCCCGACTGAGTGAAGCGGGCCGGACCTACTCTCACTCGGTGGAGCTCGAGCGCGAGGCGACCATGAACGCTCCCGTCCGCGGAAGCGGAACGCTCGTGATCGCGACGCACCCCTGGTCGGACGTGTTTCTTTC
>JBCCZL010000418.1:0-9099 GCA_039187775.1 Myxococcota bacterium | reverse complement strand
GGCCGATCGAGTTGGGCAATCTCAGTGCTGCGGTCCTCCCACATGGGAGGAGAGTCTACATCGCCGGGTCGCTCCCGTCCCATAAGGGATAGGTCTCCGGGTCGACCGCTTCGGATGTGCACTCACCCGCCCGACAAGAGAGTCCGGGCGGGTTACATTCAACGTTGCGGCAAGACCGCTCGACCGTCAGCCTCAGCACCCGTGCTTCGCCTTCGATGAAGCGTGTGCGAACCGCGGCATGCGCCACCAGTTCGTTGTTGAGCCGAGCGAATACAGAGAGTCGAAACTCGCTCTCTGGATCGCTTGTGGGATACACCCCCATCGTCAGCGGAAGGTCCGAGGGGCTGACAATGTTCTCCCGGAACATATTCTCCATGGTCGGGTGCTGATCGACCCGGCTTGAGTCGTGGAGCTCGATCGCCAGTTGGGATACCTCGTCAGGAACGTTCATATCAGTGTCGACGACCACAATCATCTGTGTCTCCGCAGAAATGACGTCTGCCGCACATCCGGCGGAAACCACCAACGCAAAGCACCCTATCCACTTTTTGATCATCACTAGTTCAACCCCACATTTGGCACCGAAACATTGCCTTCATACAGACCAAGTTCCGTCGTCTGGCCACCGCCGTTGACGGCGAGCACGGAAATGACCACTGCGCCGATGGCCAACACCGTCCCGACGCTGACCCAGAACCAAGGCGACGCGAACACGCCGCCGCCATCCTCTTCCTCCTCTGGCGCCGCGGTGTCAAAAAACACTGACGACTCGTAGCGTTCTGGGTCGTCGGGAATCAGCTCGGGGATATTGAGCGAAACTCTCCGCTGCTCTCCCTCGCTCAGAATGAGCCCATGCCGAAGGAGCTCTTCATCCCCGCGCGACACCGTCACCACGTGCTGCCCTGGATCGGTGGGCAGCGGCGCGCCGATCGCCGCCGGCGCAAGCGTGGTTTCGTTGAAGCGAACCTCATCTTCCGGCGAAAGGTTTTCGATGATCACGGTGAGCCGCGCGAGCCGCGGCTCGATCTCCTCGATCAGGCGCCTCGCCTCCGCCAACAAGTCCGGATCCTGCGCCGCCGCTGCATACCGCTGGTAACGCTCCCGCGCCTCGACAAGCCTTCCCGCCTGAGCCAGCGTGCTTGCAAGGTTGAAGAGCGCAGGGCGCCGCGGCACGAGTTCGTAGGAACGCTCGAAGGCAGCCGCTGCCTCGTTCCACTGTTCTGCGTGGGCGGCGGCTACGCCCTCTTCGAAGAATTCTCGTGCAAGAGCCTGCTCCTGCGCGGTCTGCGCCCCCGCGGGCGATGTCAAACACCAGAGCACCCCCACGATCACCCATCGTCCTATTGCAGTCATCGTCTCCCACCCCTCAAGAAGCGGACCAACCCTTCCAGCAAAACGAAAGACCCGCTGGTTGCACGGGAGGCAACCACTTCTCCGACCTCCGGTTGCTCACTCCGCAACCTCCGAGATTTGCTCGATGTTTTGCCCCCGATCGGCCCGCCGGCATGCTTGTCGCAAACCCCTCCCTCCGGAGGTCGCGATGGCGCGCAATACATACATATGGATCGCTCTTTTGTCCTTCGGGCTCGGATGCCAGGGCGAGATCGGGCCGGGAGCGAGGAGCAGCGGCGAGGAGATCGAACGTCAACGTGAAGTGCGTGAGCCAAATCGGCCCAACGCGAGCTGTGCCCTCGACGTCGGCGTCACCGAAATCCGACGCCTCTCCCACGAGCAGTACAACCACACGATTCGCGATCTCTTCGGTGGCAACCTCGGCGAGGCCCTCGTCATCCGGTCTACGTTTCCCGAGACCATTATCGAAGAAGGGTTTGTCAACGATGGTTTCGCCAACACCGTCAACGAGTCCGAAAGCAACGCGATCGAAGACAACGCCGCCGCGCTTGCCGCGTTTCTGATGAATGACGTGGATGGAAACCTCCCGACCCTGATGGGGTGCGTGGCCCCTCCCGTCGATGACGCACAGATCGATGTGTGCATCGACGAGTTCATTCCACGGTTTGGATCTCGCGCATTTCGACGCCCCCTCGCCGACGAAGAGCGCGCGCTCATTCGCGATCTCTACGACGGGAACCGGAGCGCCGGTGCACGCATGGCGATCTGGGCGGTGCTCGAATACCTCTTCCAGGCGCCGCAGCTGATCTACCAAATCGAGCGTGGAGCCGCCCGCGTGGCGGGAAGTGATCGCCTCGTCGAACTCTCCGATCACGAGCTCGCCACCCGACTCTCCTATCTTCTTTGGAACTCCACGCCCGACGATGCGCTTCTTCAAGCAGCCAACGAAGGACGACTCCGAAGTCCCGCCGGCCTAGAGGAAGAGGCCCGTCGAATGGTCGCCGACCCGCGCGTATTCGATTCACTCGCGGTGTTTCATCGAGACTACGGTCGAAGCTATCGACTCCAGCGAACGCCGGTCGACGACCCCGCATTCACCGACGAAGTTCGGGACGCACTCGTTCAGGAAGGTCGACTCAATCTGGAAGCGGCGGCCGCCCGCGACGCACTCACGATCGGTGAGATCTTCACGAATCGGCGGTACGTCATTCACCCCGCCCTCGCCGATATCTACGGGGTGGCGCCGAGCTCCGAGCCGCAAGAAGTCGAGCTCCAAAACCGCAGGGGCTTTCTGGGTCAGGCCAGCGTGCTCGCGACCATCGGCGCCGAAGGGCAGAAGAATCGCACGGTGATGCGCGGCCTTTTTGTGCTCGAAGACGTGCTCTGCCAGTCGGCCGGCGTGTTCCCGGACAACCTTGCCGTGAGCGAGGCGATCGAGGCCGCAAGCGGCGGCGCCACCGCCCGCGACCGGCTGCAGCCCACCGTGGACCAGGCCTCTTGCGCAGGCTGCCACCAGCAGATCAACCCGGGTGGCTTTGCTCTCGAGAACTTCGACGCGCTCGGCCGCTTTCGGACCGAGGAGAACGGCGCGCCGATCGATGCCTCGGGGTCGTTTGCGCTCGAAGGCGCCGATGGGAGCTTCGCCAACGGCACCGAGTTCTTGGAGTTTATCGGTCAGAGCTCGCGGGCCCGAGAATGCTACGTCGAGAACTTCTTCCACTTTGCCGCGGGCCGTGCGGCCGCCGAAGCCGACGCCTGCGCCCTCGATCAGCTCAAGTCCGCAGCTACCGATTCCACCGACCTTCGAGAACTCCTCGTCCAGTTCGCCCTGTCGGACGCCTTTCGCTTCCGCCCGCTGGTGGACGCCGCCCCCTCGGACGTTTGAAACGCAAGAAGGAGGCGGGTCTTCCGCTTCCTACATTCGGGTTCAGGCTACTCGAGGCTCAGGATCCGCCACTCCCCCGATTCTCGAACCAGGGTGATCTCTCGGCCGTTGGTGGTCCACACGCTCGCGGTATTGCCGTGGATCTCGACGCGGAGGTCGAGGTCGTCCGCGGTGTCCTCGAGAAAGGCTCCGATGTCGGCCTCGAGTTCGGCCCGGGGCTCCTGCGCGAGCACCCGAACCACGCTTGCAAGGCTTCGTCGGTAGAGTGCGTTTCGAAGCGCGAGAACCGCATCCCGAGGCGTGCGGAGGGTTGGTGCTCCGAGCACTCCTCCGTCCACCATCCAGCGTCCATTTTCAAGCACCAGGGTGACCGTTTCGCCGTTTTCGAGGGCCACTTCCGCGCGGGCAACCGTCCGGGTGTTGGGGCGAACGAGCGCCGCCGACTGATCCCGGAGCTCCGCCTGGTTTTCCTCGAAGAGCTGGCGAAATCGCTCGAGGTCGATCTCGCTTCGAGTGCGATCATCGAGGAGCTCGTACGCGTCGTCCGCCTGGGAAGCGTTGACCGAGCGAACGTAGGACTGGAGCGTTCCTGCCGGCGCCTCGGTGGCAGCCGTTCCGCCACATGCACCCAAGAGCATCAGAAAAGCAAGCAAGCGAACCATCGGCGGAATCCTAGCGGATGCGCGAACGGTTCTCCCAGTCCTTCAGCGCTAGGTCTGCGACGCGGAACGACGTCAGCGAAGAGTTTTCGCCGGGCCACGACGGCAAATCGGCAAGCCGGCGAGAAAGCGCGAGGCACGAAGGTTGCTGCCCGTCGACCATGTCCCATTTTCAGATGCCCGTCGCCGACTATATGTCGGCGCCTCTGATCGCAATCGGGGAAAGCGAAACCCTCGACGATGCGGATCGACTTCTTCACGACAAAGGCATTACCGCGGCCGCGGTCATGGCGCCCGATGGCTCGATCGCCGGGGTGATTTCCCGCACGGACCTCCTTCGCGCCGGCGAAATCGAAAGCGGCGAAGCGCTTCGACTTCCTCAGCAGCGGGTCGGCGAGGTGATGACGGCTCCCGCCTTGACCGTCGATTCCGCGGACCCGCTCTCGACGGCCGCAAAGCTCATGCACAAGAAGCGGATTCATCGAGTGTTTGTGACCCGCGGAGGCGAACCCGTCGGTGTACTCTCGACGCGAGACTTGCTTCGAGTGATCTGCGAGGTCGATCTCCGAACGCCGATCGGTGAAATCGCGAGCAAAGGCATCATCCGAGTGAACGCCGAAGACCCGGTCGCGCTCGCCGTCGATCGGCTCGAGGTGGCGAACAAACATGGCCTCGTGGTGGTCCAGGGCGAATGGCCGGTTGGAACGTTCGGTCAGGGCGATGCGCTCTTGGCGCGTGCCGTCGAACCAAGACTTCCGGTGGAAAAGGTGATGAACCTTCGAATCGTTGCCCTTCCCCCCACCATGCCGATCAGTCGTGCGGGAGCCCAGGCCCTGGCGCTCGGCGCGCGGCGAATCCTCGTCGTGGGCCATGGCATCGAGGGCATTGTCAGCGGGCTCGATTTCGCGCGGCTCGCCGCCTGACCTGAAAGAGGCTCCGATTCTCGTGGTGTCGGTCGGAGGCCGGACACTCCACGGCTGCCCTACGACATCCACCCACGCTATATTGCGGGAGTGAAACTTGCTTTGATGGCAGCGACGCTTGGAGCCTTGTCGGGCTGCAACGTCCTTACCTCGCTCGAGGACTGCCGCGTCGATAGCGACTGTCCGCTTCAGCAGGTTTGTGGCGACGGGAACTTCTGTCAGACCGATCAAACCGCGTACTTTATCCCTTCGTTCTTTCCAAACGCGGCGTTCGAAGACCTTCGGCCCGACTTCGAGGCAGCCACCGCGATCGCGGTCGACCTGATCAACGAAAACGGCGGAGTCGCCGGTCGCCCGGTCCGCACCGAACTGATCGAAGACCGACCCGAAGAGACGCACCGGATGGGCCTCGAGCAGGTCAGCGCCCAGCGAATCCCCGGACTGGTGGGCGGTTCGTCCGTCGAACCGGCGCGCCTTCAGCAGGAGTTCGCCGCACGGGAACAGTTTCTGGCCATCGATACGGTTTCCGAGGATCCAGAGCTGACCACTCTTCAGCCTCCCACCGATCGATGGTTCTTTCGCCTGACGCCTCCAGCCGACCGGTCCTCCGCGGCGGCGCTCGCCATGCACCTCGCGGCAACCCGCCCCTGTGGAAGTCTCGTGACGATCAGCGATGAGCGTCGCTTCGCCCAGGCCTACACGAACTCGTTCATTCGCTCGTTTGAGAAAACTGGCGGCTGCGTGTCTGCACAGGTCGACGTGTCGCGGGGCGCGTTGACCTACACCGACGCAGTCCAGGTCCTGATCGATGAGCGCCCGGAATGCGCACTCATCAGCGCCGGCTCGCAAACGAACGGACCCACGATCCTGCGGGAGTTCGCCACCGCCATCCAAGGACAAGATTGGTCCGATTTCACACTGCTGGGCGGGGGCAACTTTGCGCAAGACGACGTCGAGTTCTTGCTGCGAAGCCGCATCGATCCCGAGCAACCCACCCCGAGCAGCGCAGAGGGCATGCTGATTTCCCTGGCGGCGATCGACCCGACGCGCGTTGCGACCCGCTTCTTTCGCGAGCGCTTTCGAGAACGAAGAGGTCTCGCTCCGGACGCTCCCGTCTCCTCGGCCACCGAGGAGTACTTCGACGGCATCATGCTCGTGGCCTTATCGATCGCCCGTGCTGGCGGAGACCGCGACCGCGTGTTGCTGCGAGATTCGTTTTGGGACATCACCGATGTCGGAGGAGGCCGGGTCGCCTACTCCGCGGCCGACTATCCCAGCTTGATCAACGAGCTTCTTGCCGGGCAGCCCGTGCACTACATCGGCGCATCGGGAGATATGGAGTTCAGCGAGCTCGGGATCACGTCCCGGCCCTCGACGGTGTTTCAGGTGCAAGACGGCGCTCTGGTGGACGTCGCTCGGTTCGAATCAGCCGAGACGGTAGAGTTCGCCGATGGCCCCGGAACCCCGAATCCCGCATGCCCTCCCACCACGAGGATCGACCTGATCGTGGAGTAGGGGCAATACCCCGACGACCAAGCCACCGGTTGCACCGCGAGGGCGCACCTGCCTTCATCTGTCCGAGGTCACGAGGGTTTTGGCACGTTCAAACGGTGTCCATCGCCCGTTGTGGTTTTCTGGCTAGCGATGGGGCGAATTCTCCTTAGGTTCTAATCAGAGTCTCGAAGGAAACCATCATGCCGACGACAAACCCGAAGAAGATCAAACGCCGAACCATGATGGCGGGTGGCTTGGCGGCCGGCGTCACGGCGCTCGCGGCTCATCGAGGATGCGCCGAAGAGGAAAACACACCGAGGAGAGTCGCCATGTCCAATCGGATGCCCGTGATCTTCGTACCGCACGGCGGTGGCCCTTATTCCTACGTGGACATGGGGATGCCGCCGTCCGAGGTCGACGACCTCGCCACCTACTGGCGCGAGCTCCCCCGTCGCCTCCCTCAGGCGCCGAGTGCACTGCTCGTAATTTCTGCCCACTGGGAAGAGGACGTGCCGACGGTGATGACGTCGCCTCGCCCCCCAATGCTCTATGACTATTACAACTTTCCGGCCGCCGCGTACGAAATCCAGTGGCCGGCCCCTGGCCATCCGGGACTCGCCTCTCGCGTGCGAGAGCTGCTCGGCGATGCCGGTATCACCACGGGGGAGAATCGAGAGCGAGGCTTCGACCATGGCACCTTCGTTCCTCTCGGCCGGAGTTTTCCAGACGCCGACATCCCCACGGTCCAACTGTCCCTCAAGACCGGCTTGGACCCGGAGGAGCACCTCGCCGTCGGCCGAGCACTCACCCCGCTTCGCGAAGAGGGCGTCCTCATCATCGGCAGCGGAATGAGTTACCACAACATGCGAGGGTTTCGTGCCGCTGAGGCCAGTCAGCCTGCGCGCGTCTTTGACGCATGGCTTCACGCCACCGTGCTCGAGCCGCGCGAGGCGCGAGAGTCCGCGCTCCGCCGCTGGGAAGACGCCCCGATGGCAAGGCAGGTCCACCCTCGTGAGGAGCACCTTCTGCCGTTGATGGTAGTGGCAGGTACCGCGCAGGACGACGATTCGGGAAGCGTGCCCTGGAACGGCACCGTCGGCGGAAAAAAGGTCTCGGCGGTTCAGTTCGGGTGACTAGTTGCGTTGCTCCGGCAAGCAGTTCACTTTCGACGCAAAGATCTTTGGGATCGAACACACCGCGTTCCCCGCCCGTGGCCGCTACACACAGAGGCCGTCGGTGCAGAAGCTCGAGCCGATGCAATCACCCAGGAGGCACGCGTCACCGCGGTGCCCGCCTTGGCAGCGGCCCTCCACACACTCCATGAGCCCGCAGCAGTCGCCCGGTTGATTGCACGGATCTCCCGCGCGGCTGCAGCAGGTGGGTGGGCTGTCCAAAGCACCGACCGGCCGACACGCCAACCCTCGGCAGCAGTCACCGCAGCGCTCCTGCTCTCGTGCGCACCAATCGCCTGAGTCATCGCGAGGGGGCTGGCAGGTGCCGACGACACAGATCGAATCGCCGCAGCATGTGCTGTCGAGCGCGGGACCGGTGCCGGGACACGGACTGCCGACCATCGCGCACACACAGGCCGAGCCGGTACACGCACAGTTCGACCTTCGATGCTCACGACAGGCAAAGTAGAGCGAACCTGCCTCCGCCAACTCGCCGGCGACCGCAGCGTAGGTCGCTCCGACCGCGATCGCGACAAGCACCCCCGCACCAAGCGGGCTCAAGGTCACGCCTCCCGCAGCTGCAGCAAGAAGGATCACGTCGGCAGCGATCGCTGTCATATCGAGAACGGTGTTCAACTCGATTTCCGCGAGCACGGCAGCCTGAACGTCTTGTGAAAGCACGTAGGCTTCGCCCGCGTCGGAGATTTGCTCCGTTACCCTGCGAAACAATCGTATCCCCCGAAAGGTTTTGAATGATCGCGAACGCGGCTTCCTGCAGGATCGTGATGAAGAGCGAGGCCGATGGAATGCAGTTGTTGTCGCAGGAAAAGTCGTCGACCGAGCTGATGAGCGCTCCCGCGGCTCGACCCGTCGACATCGTTCCTGCTTCGAAGAAGGTTGGATAGTTCCGCAAGAGCCTGCGCATCGACCGATCGAGCTCGGGGTCGAGGAGCACGTACGGCGTCTCACCAGTCCGCTCGGCCTCGGCGAGCGCCGCCAACACGACGACGGCCAGTCGGAGTTCGTCGTCGCTGGGCACATACTCTTGGCTCGCTTGCGCAACCAGGTCGTGAACCGCGGCTTCTCGGTCCACGGACGTTGCTCCAGGTTCGAAGAGCTTCTCCACCGCAGGCGATGCCCGAAGCTCCGGCAGTCGAGGCATCTCTGGGGCTCCAGCTCCTTCCGCTACGCATCCGAAGAGCGCCATCGCACCGATCAGTGAGAATTGAGCCTTGTCCATGCGGATTCGGAGTCGGAGAAGACTGACCCGGACTGCAGGTTACGGCGCGACTGCGACCCACGCCCGCACAGGTCGTTCGCCTATTCTCCGAGGCTCGGCGCCCCTCCGAGGCTCAACGCACCGAAGCCGATCGGTGGAAGGGCCCTTCGCTTGGGGGGCGTCTCTAGGCTCGACCACTCTCGACGACTACGGAACGAGCATCGCGACACCGCTGCACTTCACCCCCTAGACTTCGAAGCATGACCGCCCCAGGACGAGTTGCGCGGAGCCTCGCCGCCGTTGCCTTCTTGGGATGGGCGGCGCTCACGGTTGTCGCGTTCGTCAAACTGCCTCGGGGCTACCCGCTCGGTTGGCGCTTCGTGCTGCACGATGC
>JBCCZL010000417.1:0-9122 GCA_039187775.1 Myxococcota bacterium | reverse complement strand
GTGCAAAGCCGGGCCGACCGCTTTCGGGCAACCCGGGGACTGACCGGATCGAATCGCCGCCGCATCGAGGACTTCATCGCGTCGCTTGATCGCGGCGACCTCCTCCGCAGTCTCAACGGGTCGATCGCGGACTTCGGACTGGTGGCAGACCTTCAGTCTCAGCTCCAGGTGGGTCTCGATGCGTTGGAAACGAACATGTCGCAGGCGATCACCGTCGACACCGGTTACGGATGGGACACCCATAGCAACAACGCGCCGCAAACCAACTACTTCAACGGGTTCTTCCAGGTGCTCGATGGCCTGGTGGACGAGCTTCAGCGGCGGCCTGGCAAGACCGCGGGGACGGCGATGTTCGACCACACCGTCATCGCGGTGATGAGCGAAATGAGTCGTACTCCCAAGCTCAACGGTGAGAACGGCAAGGACCACTGGCCCCACACCAGCATGATGCTCATCGGGCCGAACATTCGCGGTGGGCGGACCTACGGCGGAACGGACGATCGCATGGAGAGCCTCCCCTTGGATCTTCAAACCGGAACGGTGAGCGCGGACGGTTCGTTCCTCAGCACCGACGTCATTCAGGCGACCCTGCTTCGAGCCCTCGGAGTCGACCCGACGGCCCACTTCCCCGGCGTGCCCCTTCTCGACGCGGTCATCGGCTGATCGGACTTTACCCGACGCGAGTCCCTTCGGCGTCGCCGATGCCGAGATCCTTCGTCCGCTCGGCGTTCGGCTATTGAGGGTCTCGGTATTCCGCGTGCCGGTAGTATTTGGGGCGACTATCGAGGCGCAGGTGCAGCCAGGGGACTCCAAGGCCCGCGGTGCTCAGCCAGAGCGTGCCCCGACCGTCGAACTGCCACTCAAAAATCGCCACGCCAAGAGTCTTCCAAAGAAGCTCGACCTGCGCCGCGGGCCCGCCTCGAAGAAACGCTGCGAGATGACCGTACGCGGTCGGTGCCGAGAGATCTTTGGGAACCACCAGTACCGCGTCGCCTCGAAGATTCGGAAAGTGTCGAACCGTTCGTTCGTCGTCTTCGAAATGGGAGCGAAATGAAGTGAACGCCGCAGGACCCGAAAAGCGTGCCGCAGCGTCGAGCACCACATACTCGAAGGCAGGGTCTCGGCCCTGAGGCCACGGACAACACTCCCAGAAGAACGCACGAAAGGTAGTCTGGGAGAGCGCGATGGTGAGCGCCTTGCGAAGCGCCGGTGACTCACGAAGGGCGTTGCCGAACCCCGACCACGTAAGGAGGGCGCCGTCTTGACGAATCCCGTAGGACCCACCGTCCTGCTCCTCCACAACGAAGGCCCCCGCCTCTGCCACCACCCTCACCAGGTCAAACCCTACCCGGTTTGTCCGACCGAGAAAAGGCGGTTCGCCGCGTTCGACTTACCAGCCCGGGGGCGAAATCCGCCGGCATGAAGTAAGCTCAGCCGCGAACGGAGCGGCCACCTCGACGCAGCATCGGCTTTCGGTCTCGGAATTGTCGCCGCGCTAGCGAACCGCGAGCACGACCTTGCCCTGGGCTCGCCCGGTCTCGAGGTAGCGATGGGCCTCGGCGACATCGGCAAGGGGAAACACACGGTCGATCACCGGTCGAATCGCCCCTTCGTCGACGAGCGCGGCGAGCTTTCGAAGGTTCTCACCTCGAGGCTTTCGCGTGACAAGCATGAGCTTGCGGCCCTTGACTAGCCAAGCGTGGAGGAGCACCCCGAGGGTGCGGACCCCGAACACCAATAGGCCCGGCCAGGCGCCGTAGCGTTTGGTGTAGCTTGGGAGGCCCTGGGTGAGGGAGGCGATCCGGCCCCCACGCCGCACCGTGCGAAGCGCTCGTCCGACATGCTCGCCACCGATCGACTCGACGACTGCGTCGCAACCCTGGGCGACTTCGACGTAGTCTTGGGTCCGGTAGTCGATCGCGACGTCCGCTCCGAGTTCGGTGACGAAGGGCACATTGCGTGCGCTGCACGTGGTGAGCACTTCCGCGCCGAGCTGCTTCGCAAGCTGAATCGCCACCGTGCCGACGCCGCCGGCCCCCGCCTGGATGAGCACTCGGTCCCCCGGACCCACGCGACAGCTTTCCACGAGGGCGTCCCACGCGGTGAGGCCGACGAGGGGAAGCGAAGCCGCTTCCTCGTGGCTCAAGCTCGCGGGCTTCTTGGCCACTTCCGACGACCGCACCACGATCTCTTCGGCGTAGCTACCCATGCGTCGATGACTCGGGGACGAAAACACTTCGTCTCCGACGACAAAGTCCGACACCGCCGCTCCGACTTCGGTCACCACTCCCGACACGTCCATGCCCAGTGTCGCAGGGAACGTGAGGGGAATGATCGCGCGCTGGCCCCCTGAGCGGATCTTGAAGTCGACCGGATTCACGCTGGACGCGTGCACCGAGATCCTTAGGTCCTCGGGGCCGAGGAGCATCGGTTCGACCTCCTCGATTCGAAACTCGTCCGCCGCTCCGTAGCGATGGATCCTTGCTGCACGCATCATGACAGTCCCTCGAGAAGTGAAAGAAGGAGATCGGAAAAGAAGACCATCACCCCAATGGGGATCACGAGCCCGATCGCGGACCCGATGAAGTAGTCGCGAAACCGAACCGCTGAAAGGGCGAGGGTGTAGTTGAGCTGCGGAGAGAGCGCGAGGAACACGCGGAGGATGGCGACGGTGCGAACGGGATGTGCGTCGAGCCGAGCGAGAACTTTGCGCAGCGGCTTCCAGCGAATCTCCTCGAGCGCCCGACCCCCGAGGCCGCGCACGACGTAGAACGAGAAGCTCACCGCGAAGAGCGCGCCAACGTAGGCGGCCGCGTAACCTCCGACCGGTCCCCAGGCGGCCCGAGCGACGACGACAAAGACGACTCCCGGAAGATGCAAAAGCTGTCCGACGCCGAAGAGCAGGACATAGACGGGAACCCCGAACGGTCCCGCCCCGTCGACGAGCCCGCGGATGTTCTCTTCGGTGATCAGCGCCCGAAGCCCAGTCAGCTCGACGACAAGAAAAAGGCCGATGAGCGCGAGCACGATGGCGAACAGGCGCAATCGGCCTCGCTTCTTCAGGTGCTTTTCCTCGGTACTCTCCATGGTCGCGCTAGCGCTCGAGGCTCTCATGACGTGCTCCACTCGATACGGATGAATCGTCGGAAGGCTGACGGACCTCCGGCGCCGCACCCTCCGACCCCGACCATGACGAGGACGGCAACGCAGCGTTTGCCGGAACTGCGGTGTCGGACGGCGATGCGGTGTCGGACGGCGATGCGGTGTCGGACGGCGATGCGGTGTCGGACGGCGATGCGGTGTCGGACGGCGATGCGGTGTCGGACGGCAATGCGGTGTCGGACGGGAACAGCGTGGCGACCGCCACATCGCCGAGGTAGCGCTCCAGCGCGGTCGACCGTCCCGGCTCAGGCGCCAAATCGGCGAGCTCCGGCTCGCTCGCCACGGCGAGCCGCGTCACCAAGAACATGAGGCCCTGGAGAGGAATGCGTAGATCGGCAGGTGGCCTTCCCACGATCGGACCGAGCACCTCGGTTCCAAGATCGAGAAACTGGGCCCGCGCCCGCTCCATGCGCGCCCGGTTGGGCGCGTTCGGTTCATAAAGGGTGGTCCGAAGAAGGAAACGAGTCTGAATCGGACGCTCCACCGCGAAGCGAAAGGAGCGGACAATCAGTGCGCGAAGCGCCTCGCGAATCGGCCCAGGGTGGGACGCGACCTCGACGGAAAGCTCTCGCTGAAGAGCGCCGAGTTCGGAAAAGGCGTGTTCGAGGCACCGGTCGTAGAGGTTGGCCTTCGAACCGAAGTAGTGGTGCACCGTCGCGAAGGTGACCCCGGCATCCGCAGCGATGGTCCGGAGCGACACCCCCGCCAACCCGGCTTCGCCAAAGTGGCGAATCGCCGATGCGAGCACGCTTCGACGGGTCTCCTCGGCGTCGGCATTCTTCGGTCGGCTCATCGCGAGAACTTACTTATCATCAGATACGTTCACTGCAAGGAGGGTTTTTCACCTATTTCAACGGGCCTGTCCTATGGAATGGTCCAGCGCAGGGGGGCGCTCGGCGTGTGGGTCGGCTGGATCACGACGCTCCGGCGCAGCGTCTCTCCATCGGCAGTTCGGACTTCGACCCGGTGCGACCCCGTGGGAAGGCGGAGCTGAAGTGGGGCGAATCCCACCCGGCGACCATCGACCCGCACCTCTCCTCGCACCGCACCGGGACCCGCTACGACGAAGGCACCATCGCCCGACCCTGCCGGCGTGGCATTCATGGGCGGCTCGTTCGGAGGAGGATCTCGCCCCACGCGAGGTCGAGTCACACGCTTTGTCGGACGCTCTTCTTGACCCGTCGGTTCGGTCGGAGTCGGAAGTTCGGCGGGGGGCGCAACCTCGGTTCGAGGACCGTCGGCAAGCGCAGTCTCGGAAGGCGGAGCTTCACTCTCTTCCGACTCGAGCGTCGGCGGTTGGACGATTCCAAGACTTGCAGATGGATCCGCCGGCGCATCGCTTCCTTCCACGACCTGCCGCGACGGCTCGTCTACCGGCCACGCGCTGACCACCACGACCACCAGAACCGCCGTCGCAACCCCGATTCCCGCAAGCGCCAGCCATCGCAAACGAGAACTCTTCGCGACGGCGACCGGGTCTTCCGAAGGCGCGTTCCCCGTCGTCGCCGTTGGACCCTGCGCCGTGGCAGCTTCGCCAGAGGGCTCGGTAGTTCGTGATGGGGTGCCGGCGCGAATGCCCGGTTGACGATCGCTCGGCTCGCCCTCGACCGGTCGGTGGGTCTCGGTGGCAAAGGTACGGACCGACGAGTCCGCCGAGAGGATCAGGTCGAAGCCGAGCATGGCGTCGAGCGCACGCTTCTTCTTCGGGGCGCTTCGCAACCCTTCGAGCCACCGCTGGGTCGCTGCGCGAGGGTCCCCCCCACCCCGGGCAGCGAGCACCTCGGTAAGGGCATCCGCCAAGCGATCCGCCGTGAAAAACCGATCTGCGCGCTCGGGAGCGAGGGCCTGAACGACGATCGCCCGTAGAGGTTCATCCACTCGTTCGTCGTCCAGGCGGAGCGGCTCCCCCCGAAGCAGCGTCGGGAGGCCATCTCCCAAGACGGGACTGCGTCCCGTGAGCAGCGTCCACAGCACCGCGCCGAGGCTGAAGATGTCGGCACGGCCATCGACGTCCCGCGCCATCGCCTGCTCCGGGGCCATGAAGCCGAGCTTGCCTTTGGCGGTCCCCGCTTCGGTTTCGGTCTGCCGCTCCCGCGCGTAAGCGATGCCGAAGTCGGCGAGCTTCACGTCGCCTTGCCAGCTCAAAAGAATGTTCGACGGACTGACATCGCGATGGACCAGGCCCAGGCGCCGTCCTTCCGCATCGGTGGCCCGGTGCGCATACCCGAGCGCGCGGGCGACCTCGATGCACACATAGAGCGCGACCTCGACGGGGAGGGGCGACCCTTGGGCCAGCCCCCGCTCCCGGAGCGCACCGATGTGGTCGCCATCGACAAACTCGAGAATCTGAAACGGCCGACCGTCGGCGACCCCGTAGTCGAGCACGCTCACAATATTGGCGTGATGAAGGTGGCTCGTGAGCCGGGCCTCATCGACGAACATGTCGACCACCTCGGGATCCGAAGCGAGCCCGCTCCGCATCTGCTTCAGGGCAACCCGCCGCTCAAAGCCAGCGCCTCCGATCACCCGCGCTTCGAAGATCTCGGCCATCCCGCCCTGGGCGACTGGCCGAACCACCCGGTACCGCTCCCCCTCAAGGGTCACCGGAGGCCGTGCCGCTTCAGGAGGTGCGACAGATGAGAGCGATCCATTTCAGCGAGCCGCGCTGCCTGAGAGACATTGTCGCCCGCCCGCTCGAGCAGCTTCGTCAGGTAGCGCCGCTCAAAATCACGCGTCACCGCGCCCCGCGCCTCTTTCCAGGTCAGCCCGAGGAGATCGCGGAGCGGCTCTCCATCGTCGCTCGATCCGAGATGTCGTTCGAGGGCGGGCTCCTCTCCTGTGGCGAGGGCCGCCTCCACCCAGTTGCGAAGCTCGCGAACGTTGCCGGGCCAGCGATGCCGCCTCAACTCCTCGAGCGACGCTTCCGAGATAAAGTCATGGACCGAACCCTGCTGACCGAGGTCGTGAAGAAAGTGCTCGATGAGGAGTGGGATATCGTCGGCACGTTTGCGGAGCGGCGGGAGCGCAAGGGTGACCACCGCCAGCCGATAGAAGAGATCGAGACGAAAGCGCCCCTCGTTCACATCGGCGCGAAGGTCCCGGTGGGTGGCCGACACCACCCGCACATCGACCCGGATATCCGAACGGCCGCCGAGCCGACGGAAGGCCCCCCGTTCGAGCACCCCTAAGAGCGCCGCCTGAAGTGTCTCCGGAAGCTCACCGATCTCATCAAGGAGAATCGTGCCGCCATTGGCCTGCTCAAACGCGCCGACCTCTCGCCGGTCGGCGCCGGTGAACGCGCCCCTTTCATGGCCAAAAAGCGCACTTCCGACGAGCGTTGGACTGAGCGCGCCGCAATCGACGGTGACGAACGGACCGGCTCGGCGCGGCCCGAGTTCGTGCAGCGCCCGCGCGAAGAGCTCCTTGCCGGTGCCCGACTCTCCCCAGATCAACACTGCCGTCGAAGACTCGGCGAGGCGCTCGGCCTTGGCCATCGCCTGCCGCATCACCTCGGTCGAGCCGCGAACGCCACTCAGTGCATTGCTGCCGTGGGTCGGGACCTCGACCTCGCTGCCCTCGCCCACCCGAAGCTCGGTGTCTCCGAGCGCCAGCACCGACCCAGGTCCGAGCACCGCCGTCATGAGCTGGGTCCGCCCAAGACGCGTGCCGTTCGTCGACTCGAGGTCCGTGAGCAAGAGGCCCTTCGGATCTCGCCGGAGCTGGATGTGATAGCGCGACACTGTTGGATCGGTGAGGACCAGGTCGTTGCCCTTCGCGGTCCCGACCGACAGCTCCCGGTCGCCCGTCGCCTGCGTGCCCTGATCGGGGCCGCTGACCACTTCCACGTGGATCGAAGGCACCCGCACCCGCGACACCTGCTGGCGAAGCGTCTCTGCCACGCGAAAAGACTAGCAGGTCGAAGCGGTGCTCTGGTTCGGATGCGACTCGTTGAGGACCGGCTGCGAACGTTGGCCACCCACAAGGCCCTGAGCTCAGTCGTCACAAGAAAATCCGCAAATGCCGCTTCCACCGCAGCTTTCCTGTCTGGCCCGGTTCTGCGACATGTAGGCATCCGTGGGGGGCTTCCTGAGATCTCCGGAAACAACGCAGCGATGCAGATGGTGCCGAAGCCTAAAAAACGGGGTGGCGAGCAGGCCACGGTGACCAACTTCACCGATGAGAACCAGGCGCACTTCCGCTCCGACGGCTGGTTCGACTTCCTTGTGGTCGACGAAACGGCGACGAGTACATCGCGGCGAGCGACGCGGCGCTGGCGATGGCCGCCGGGCAACCAGCTAGCCCATCGACGAGGGCCCGACACCGACCTCGGCGCCGACCGGCCACGAACTCCGGGTGCACCCAACACCGACTGCTGAGCTTGGTTGAGGTCGCGCAACCGGCGGCTCGGGATGGTTCAGCGGGAGGGAGCGCGCGTCTCGTAACCTGCCGTAAAGCGCGCGATGACATCCGCTTCGGTGAGCGCGCGATCGTAAACCGCAGCGAGGAAGAGCCGACCTTGCCAGCGACGGCCCCCATCGCGACGAGTGGCGTTGGCGGTTCCATTGGGCTCGTTGCCGAACGCGAGCACGACGTCGTCGTACCAGTGATCGAAGTTCGGGTCTCGGTCCATGTCTTCGACGTTCACTGCACCATCGAGGTAGAGTCGCTGCTGGCCGTCGGACCGCTGCGTGAACACGAGGTGGGTCACATCGAGGGTTACGTTGGCATTCGTTGCGGGCATGACGATCGGATCGCAACCATTGTCTTCGCCGACATTAAGCACGCGAATCTGGTAGTGGCTGCCCGCGGCGTGGGAACCGCACTCCGCGGGGCCGTGAAGAATCGAGAGATTCCGATGGTGATTTCGGAGCGCCAGACCGAAGAGCCGCGCCGGACCGTCCTGAGAAAGCTGGGTAGCCTGAAGCCAAAGCTCCACAGAGATCTCGTCGGTGGCTTTGACCGCGTCGAGAATCTTCGTCGCGGGCCCATCGCTGACCACGATCGGGTTGTCGGTGAGTCCAAAGGCGACGCCGC
Organism: Myxococcota bacterium; assembly: GCA_039187775.1. Taxonomy (GTDB): domain Bacteria; phylum Myxococcota_A; class Polyangia; order Polyangiales; family JBCCZL01; genus JBCCZL01. The sequence goes on along the minus strand of JBCCZL010000417.1, from coordinate 926 downwards.
TCGCGATCCGAGTGACCCCGGAGCCGTACATCTGGAGATCGAGGGCTGGCGCGACTCCGGAGACGTCGTGCACGGTGCTGCCCAAACTCTCATCGAAAGTGTAGAGTGCGAGGAGCCCCTGATCGAACCCTATGGGTTCGGGAACGTCTGCGTCGGGCACATCCTGGTCGGGCACATCCCGGTCCGGGCGCACCATCGCGTCCTCGACGGGCGCCATCGCATCGGGCCGAGCTCGAACCTCACCATCCGGCTCGCATACGCTGCCGTCCTCTTCGCCGGCCGACACCACGCCATCGCTACAGCCCCCGAGGCTCACCACGCACACCAGCATCACCCATCGAGCCATCGGCCCTCCCGTCGTTGATCGCATCTTCCGGCCGGCCGTTCTCCCGGCCGGGCAGTCATCCCGCGGTTCCTATCCCGCGGTGGTGAGAGCAAGGGGCGTGCCGAGGTCCGGAACCTAAAGAGACGTCAGATCCATGGTTTGGGAGGTCCCATGGAATGTGACCGCGCCGCAGAAGATGCTCCGCCCGGGCGCCTACTGCGAAAGCGGGGCGAAAAGCAGGTCGACGTCGTCATCGCTAAAGCTCGCCGACGGCGCATTTCCGAGGAGCGCGTCAGCGAGCTGGCGCTTGCGACGCTGAAGACCAAGCATCCGTTCTTCGACGCTCCCCGCCACGAAGAGGTTGTGCACGATCACCGGTTTCTTCTGACCGATTCGGTACGCCCGATCGGTGGCTTGGTCCTGCACCGCGGGGTTCCACCAGGGGTCGTAGTGCACCACCGTATCCGCGCTCGTCAGGGTGAGACCCACTCCGCCGGCTTTGAGGCTGATGAGAAAGACATCGGCCTGCCCTGCTTCGAAGGCGTCGATCGTCTCCTGGCGCCGTCGGGTCGCCCCAGTGAGGAACATTCGTTATCTGTCC
>JBCCZL010000416.1:0-9130 GCA_039187775.1 Myxococcota bacterium | reverse complement strand
CGGCTCGGTCAGGAGACTCGCCAGGACATTCGGCGGCGTTCGCCGGTCGGCATCCAAGACCGACGCGAGTCGAGCGATCGCGCGAACGCTAAACGCGGACACCGAACCGATAAGCACGATGTCCTCGGGTTCCAGATCCACGGAGCATCGGGCGAGCGTGCCCTTGAGGATGCCTTCATTGCTTTCGTCCCGCGGGGTCAGTCGCTTGGGCTGGCCTCCGCGGTGCAAATAGACCCGCCCCGGACCGGCACTGATCACATGGAGCGCACCGTTGGAGAGACCGCTCGCGATCAACGTAGCATCCGGGAGCATTCGCTCGATGAGGGCGTCGCAGCGGCGCGCCAGGGTCTGTCGCGCAGCGCGAACCGCCGCTTCCAGTGCTTCTCCACCGGGACCGTCACCATCGTCTCCGAGGGCTTCGCCAAAGCCATCGAGCACCGCGGCGGTCGCATAGCTCCAGAGCCGCGGCATGCCAAGCCCGCTCGACACCGCGTACGCCTTTCCTCCGCGGTAGCGACGACCGGAGTGGCGGTTGAGATCGAAGCCTCGGACCTCCGTCCGAGCCACGCTCATGTGCATCTCCGCGCGCAGCGGTCAGGCCTTTCCGAACCGGTACTCGCTCGTGCCCACGGTCAGCACCGCGAGCCCGAGAAAGATGAGCATCTCGGTGGTGATCGCCGCGATCGCCACCCAGGGCTCGATGTCGGGAACCCCATCGGGCGCGATGCCCCCCTTGGGCAATCCCGCAAGTTCGGTCGCCATGTAGTTCATCGACGGATAGCGGAACACTCCCGGCAGAAGGCCGAAGGCGAACTCGATGATTCCGAGCCAGAGCGCCGACACCACCCCCGAGGCCTCTGGAGCCAGCGCTCCCCAGAACATGCAGAGCGCCCCGTACAGCAAAGTCAGCAACGTGAGCGCGCCCGCCGAGCGAAGGGTCGTGCCCAACTCCTCTACCATGAGCCCCGGTTCGGAGATGTAGACGCCGACGTGGAGGATCAGGAGACCGACGATCAAGAGACCGAGCGCCACCGACGAACCGGCGAGGTATTTGCCCACGGTGACCGAAAGCCGACCTACCGGGCGGGCCAATAGATAATGGAGCGTTCGCGCCTCGACCTCCTCGGCGATCGCTCCGGAGTTCAAAAGGAACGGAAGCAGATAAACGAGGAGGGTAAAGAAGCCGAGGGCCACGCCCCGCTTCATCACCTCCTGCACCTCGATGAGATCTTGGGAGTAGCGGGTCGCAAGAATCGCAATCAGCACGAGAACCACCGCGACCACGCCGAGTCGGAGACGCTTGCCTCGAACGATGCGCTTGACCTGCAGTCGATAGATCGCGCCAATGCCGGCACCGATGCTCGGGGCGGGAGGACTCACGAAGGACCTCCGCCGGGAGTGAGCTGCGCCTGGTAGTTGCCGCCGGGCGCGGCCGATCCCACTCCTGCATCGGCTCCGGTCCCCGCCCCTCGGGAGCCGCGCTCCACCAGGTAGTGAAAAAGCGCCTCGAGCGTCGCGTCCGGGCTGGTCATCGACTGCATCTCGAAGCCCCCTTCGACCGCCGCCTTGACTACCGCGGTGTATGTGGAGTCCGGATCTCGCGTCGCGAACTCGACGCCGTGGGGAAAAGGAAAACGCACACCGACGATTCCATCGACATTCATCACCATCGCCGCGAGCTCGCGGGGCCGGTCACAGAGCACCTGAACGTGGTGGGGATGCTCTTCGAGAAGCTGTCGCATCTCATGCACCTGACCCTGCGCCACCACATTGCCTCGGGCGATGAGGAGCACCTTGTCGGTGATCGCCTCGATCTCGTGGAGCACGTGAGTCGAAAACAGCACCACCGCGCCCGCCTCGGCTCTCGCTCTCACCTGGTCGAGGATGACCTTCCGCGACGTCGGGTCCGTGCCCGTCAACGGCTCATCCATCAACAGCACATCGGGCTCGTGCACGATCGCTTGGGCAAGCTTCGCTCGCTGACGCATACCCCGGCTGTAGCCGCCAACTTTGCGCTCCATTGCATCCCGGAGACCAAACCGCTCGAGCGCATCGACCGCCCGATCTTTGGCTTCGCCCTTCTTGTAGCCGCTGAGCTGGGCCATCGTCGTCACGAACTCCAATGCAGTGAGCTCGTCGTACATCGCGTCGGCCTCAGGACAGGAGCCGATCCGCCGAAGCGCGGTGACGTTTCCAAACGGCTTTTCTCCACAGACGCGTACCTCGCCAAGGCTCGGGCGAAGATGCCCACCGACAATGCGCATAAACGTCGTCTTGCCCGAACCGTTGGGCCCAAGGAGCCCCCAGATGCCCGGCGACAAGTGCATCGAAACATCCTGAAGCGCGGTAACTTTGCCGTACCACTTGCTGAGCCGGACGGAGCGGATCGAAACATCGCTCTTCGCCTTCTTCCGGCGCGGTTTCTTGCTTGTCTTGGAGCCGCTTTCCGAGACGTCGTTCACGTGATCACCTCGGCCCGTCGGACCCGATCGTAGGTCAGGTAGAGCCCGCCCACCACGAGGGCGCTGAGGATCGGAAGGGCATGAAACCACTCAATTTCGCTCTCGGTTTCCACTTTGAACAGCGAATCTCCGATGACCCCGAGGAGATGCGGGATCGAGCCCAAGAGAAGCCACGGCCACTCACTGATCGCATACACGATGTTTCCGAGAGCCGTCGGCAGAATCAGTAACATGATCCAGGCAGTCATGGTGAGCGCCCGGCTCTTCGACAGGGCACTCATGCCGATCGAACCGACGCCCGCCACCACCGCGATCAGCAGCGAATAAAGCAGCGCCGGGAGAAGGAGACCGATCCGCTCGACCCGGAGTTCCTCGGGCGCCATGCCGGTCGCCTCGAGCACCAAGAGGAACGCCGGAATGAACGTGATGACAAAGCACCAGAGGAGCACCGCAGCCACTCGGCCGATGAGATACTGCATGGGCGTCACCGGCTTCGCGAAATAGAACTGGAACGCGCGAAAGGTCCGGTCCTCGGCCACGACACTCGCCCCGGCTCCCATCGATACCGCGGTGACGAAGAGCCAGAACTGCCAGTCGTAGAGACTTCGGACCACGCCGATGACCGGAACCTCAGGAGCCTCCGCCCCCGGCGGCATCTGTCCGGCTAGCCAGTAGGCGAAGCCCATGATGCCCATCGCGACCACCGGGGGAAGCCAGCCGGTGAACGCGGCGATCTTGACCAGCCACGAGCCCCAGACCCGGCGAAGCCCGTGGCGCCAGAGCACCCACCCATTGTGGGAGGGCGGAAGCCGGTCACCCTCGTAGGCTTTGTAACCAAGGTCGCGGAGGCCCATTGCGCTGCGCAGGCTAGCTCAAAACGCGCGGTTCGCGATAGCAAAGCGCCGTTTTTGTCGCGGTTCTCCGGGGAACGCGGCTGAGACAGTGGGCTTCCACGAAGCCCTCAATCCACGTCGTCCGTCGCTAGCGAGCCTCCTTGCGAAATGCTGCCGGCTCCCGGCCGCCTCGCCCCACCCACGTCGGCAACGCCCAGTTGGAGCGAATCGGCTTCTCCTTCGCCGACTTCATTCGGCGGCGTGAACCGTCTGTCGCGGGCAGGCGGCTCTTCCGAAAGCGCCTGGACAAGTCCGGCGGCCTCGGCCACACGCATCGCTTCTTCCAGATCGATGCGGGGGTCCGGACGGTCGCTCGGACCCACGACGCCAATACGAGCGCGACTCGCAACGCGTACCGCGTGGGCCTCTCGGGCCGCATCCAGCCGTGCGCGCGTTTCCTCCGCTCGCTCTGCAAGCTCGGGGTTCGCTTCGGCACGTCGAAGGAGGCCGTCGAGCCGCTGGTGCTCTGCCGCCACCGGGTCAACCGTCGCCGAGCCTTCCCTCGGCCCACCGTGGGAGGCTCTTTCCTGCGCCGCAAGGACCGCAAGCTGATGATCGACATACTCGACAAACGCGATCGGCGGAACGTCTCCCTCGAGTGCGTGCTCAAAGGCAGCCGAGGCCTCCGTCATCCTCCCGGTCGCCGAGAGGGCCCGCGCCAGGTCAAGCCAGAGGCTGCCATGGAAGGGTTCCGCCAAGGTTGCGGCCTCGAGCAGGGGGACCGCTTCTTCAAAATTGCCTTCGGCGACGAGCGCTCGGCCGAGCCACTGGCCACTTCTCTCATGACCGAACTCGACGGCGCGGCGCGCCAGTCGAGCAGCTTCGGGATAGGAACCTTCTTCGAAGCGAAGACGCGCAAGCAACCCATAAGCCTCACCGTGGTTGGGGACATGTTCGATGGCGGTCTGAAGCAGCGTGGCCGCTTCGGCAGGGGCCGATTCGATCTTGCTCGTCGCCTCCGCCACGGCCTGCGCCGCTCGCTCCTCCGGAGAGGTGCAGCCGAAAGTGATGGCCAGGATGAGGACGGCGGAAGCAAGGGCGGAGAGTCGAAACATCGAAAGCCTCTCAACAGGGGTCTGGGTGCCACTATGCCTGCGAAGGGTGACTCCGGGAAACGTCTTTGCGCGACGCTGCCATCCCTCGGCCGGTGATTCCGGGAGAGCCGCCCCCAGAGGCGGACCTCAAACCAAGCCTTTTCGTTCCAACTTAGCGTAGGCGACATCGCGTCGAAGGGCGTCGAGGGCGGCGCGCGGAGACGCGCGAGGGTGGTACCCTCCCGCCATGGCGAGCCCGGGAACGAGGGGCCCGGTGGTGGCCTCGGCGCTGTTCTTGAGCGCCGGTTTGATTCTCGGCGCCCTCGCCGTTGCGGTCTGGCAGACCCCCATCGGCTATGTCCCAGCCCTCATCGCGCTGGCGGTGGCGGGCCTCCTTGGTGGGCTGAGCCTGTTTCGCGATGCGGGCCTCGCCGCGGGACTGATCCTCGGGGCGAGCATTCTTCTCGGGGTGGTCGGCCTCGGCGCGGTGGCATTTTCGCTCGCACGGGACCGACCCCGCGTCGACCGAATCGGCCAAGTCGAACCGATCGTCGACGAGGCATACCTCTTTCGACTCGATCCCCCGGGCCCCGAGTGGCGGTTGCTCGACCACTCCGAAGTGATGGACTTGAACCCCGAAGCGGTGGCCGGAGCCATCTTCGAAGCGACCGGGTTTGCCGGACTGATCATCGTGTATCGGAGCTTCGGTGCCGAGCTCGAGGACGAAGTCGCGCTGATCGTGGCGGAATCGGAGGGTACTCCAGTCGAAGACCCGACCATCGAGGCCCAACGGTTCCTTGGTCAGCCAGCGCGGCGCTATCAGCGAACGAGCCGCTTCAATGGCGTCACCATCGAAGCCCACGGCATCGTCACGATGCGGGACGAATACGTGTACCACCTGTACGCAGGGGTCGGAGCGGGCACGCCCTCGTCGCAGGCGGACCGGTTTTTTGAGAGCGTCACGTTTCTCCCCGGAGAGATCACCCCTCGGGTGCTCCCCATCACCGTCCCCGACAGCGAAGAGGCCGATCACCGGATCGCGGCCCGGACCTTTGAAAGCTACGGTTCAGGAGTGCGGGTGGATGTGTCCCATCCCTGGCAGCCGAATATCGGGGACGCGGCAGCAGCATATGACGCAGACGCCGAACTCGTAGTCGGTCGTCGCGACCCCGAAGTATTCGCCACGCTGAAGAGCGACCGGGCACGCGGAGGACCCGGCGAGGTGGCGGCCTATGTCGACTCATTGATCTCCGACTATCGCGCGTTTCAAGAAGTTCAGGGCCGAACGCTCGACGAGCGGGAATCTTTGGCGATCGGTGACCACTCCGCAGTCCGGCTCGGCTACCGGATCGACGAAGGAGTCACCATCCATCACGAGGTCGCGGTGTTGGCCCTGGAGGACCGCGTGCTCCAGCTCACGGTATGGAGTCGGGGCGAATCCGCGGCGCAGGAAGGCATGGTGGACCTCGCTCGACGCGTCCGAATCCTGACCGCGGAGGAGCGGAGCGCACTGCTCGCCGACCTCGATGACCCGATTCCGGAGGCGCGGCGGATCGGCGTCGACTGGTCGATTCGCGACGGCCACTATCGCGACTTTGCCTATCCGGTTTCGTTCGTTCGTCCGGACCGACGCTGGGGACTGCACGCCGGCGATCGGGTGCGAGCGACGCATGGCGAAGAGACGCGCGTCTTCGTGCGAAATGGCGACGCCGGTGTGTTCGCCACGATCGCGGTCAAGCCTACGGCGGGGGCGGCCCGAGCCGAGCTGAGCGCCGAAATCGAGCGACTGGGAGGGTTCCAAGACCCGGTGATCGAAGAAAGGGGCCCGGAAGCGGCATCCACCGACGCGCTCGCCCTTTGGGGATCCCATGTATTCCGGGTGCACCTTGAAGCGCGTTCACTTGCCGCTCACACCGCGCTGTCTACGACATGGGCCCTTGAACCAAACGCTGGTGACCTGGCGTTCGCCGAAACGGTGCGGAGTATTCGTTACCTCGAGGAACCCAGCACGCTGACCGAAGTCCGCGACACCCCCGACGGTCGATTCTTCGAGGACCATCGATTCGGATTTCGCTACCGGTTGGAACCGGGTCGTCATCCGAACATCGAAACGCCACCTCACCTCGAAGGGCTCGCCACGATCGTCTCCATGGGCAACGCCGTCGTGGTCCTGGCGCTCCATATGGAGAGCGCAAACCTCGAGCGAGTCGCAGGAGAGCTCATTGGCTCGGTGGCTTCCACCGTGGGCTCCGAGCTGACACCGAACTTGATTTTCGCGAGCACGGAGGAGGAAGAAGCCTCCGTGGCCGGCGTGCCCGGAACGGTCATCCGTCATACGGGCCCGCTTGGGTCGCCGATCGCGGTGTTTCAGATTCACCGAGGAGGGACGATCTTCGGGCTCGTGTATGTGGGCGAGCAAGGAGCGCGAGAGCGAGCCGCCATCGGTCGATTCGAACTTCTGGAGTAAGTCCGGCGTCAAGGCTCAGCGGCCGGGAGTGGCGAGACAGTGAACGGCGCTCGAGGCCCAGGCCCAAGCCGCACCGTTCACCAAGTGTTTTGAACTCTGGTCGCGCTTCGGGGAACCGGCTTTAGAAGCACATGCTCGAGCACCCATCGGCACCGCCGCGCGCACGAATGCAGGCTTCGCCGATCCCACTGCTGAACTCCACGGCCCACGTATCGTTTGCAAAACGCCACACATCGTTGACCGCACCGCAGTCCGTCTTTCCACCAAAGGAAATCGAATGACCGCACTCTTCTGAGTACACAAAGCTCCCCGCGTTGCGCCGCTCAGGCACTTCCATCTCGATGGTGGTGAAGTCCGGAGGAAAATCGCAGAACCCGTTCGCGGCACTGTTGAGCTCGTCCCCAATTGTAACCATCGACCACTCGTTGGTGTTGGGATCGAAGTACCACGTGTCGTTCCGATTTCCGAGGTCGGTGTCGTCGTGACCGCCGAAGAGCACATACCGGTCGGTCCTCGTGTCGTGAACCATTCCGCCCCAAAACCGGCCGTCGGGAACGGTTCCGACGGTTCCATCGTTGAGAGCCTGCCACTGGGTGGGGTTCGCTAGATCGAGGGCGCGCACATCATTGAAATAGTCCGCCACCTGGAACGCACGCTCATCCCCACCGCCGAACACCACGAGCCGGTCTCGCATCTCGTCATAGACAAGGTTGTGCCACCAGCGAGGCTCCGGCGTAAAGCCGGTCACGAGCTGGGTCCAGATCATGGTGTTCAAGTCAAACACCCAGAGGTCGGCCCGGATATCCGGCGTGGCTCCGTTCGGCGAAGCGTTCCCCGCGAACAGCCATAGGCGATTGCCAAGGCTGTCATACGCGAGCCCCGCATTGTAGCGGCCCGGAGGCCGGTTCCCGTCGGCGGGGACGATCTCCGTCCAGGTCCGCGTAGCGATATCGAAGGCCCACAGGTCATCGAGAACCGTATAAGGACCAGGCTGCCCCGCGGTACGCCATCGTCCGCCATGCACATAGAACGTCGTGTCGCTTGCGGCGCTTGCGTGCCGTCCGCGCGCCGAGGGCCCCGGCCCGGCAACCTGCGTCCACTGACCGCTGGGGTTCTCGTAGTCGTAGAAGATCCAAGTGGTGTCCAGAAACACATACGCCGGAAACCCACAGTTCACGGGAATGGCGGTGTTGCCGCCAAACACGATCATCTCGCGGGTCGAATCGAAGTATGCGGCGGTGTGTTCATTGAGCGGCTCCGGGACCACCCCGAGCATGCCATCCATCGGGACGGTCGCTGGCGGGGTGCACGCGGTCGGCGCCACCGTCGCGTCCGGTGTCGCATCCGGCGCCATGGCGTCGACGGCATCAGTGCTCGCATCGGTCATCGGAGTTGCGTCGGGGACCGATCGCGTGTCGTCGCCCCCACACCCCCACAGAACAATGAAGCTGAGCCCAATCAGAAGAGAACGCATACTGGTACCTTCACGTGTAACGAAGTTCCTGGCAGGTGCCGAGTCGGAGAGGTGCAAACGGACCTCCGCCATCAGGTTAGGCCGCTTGACGGCAACCGCAATCAGAGACAAAATGACGTCTCTTGCTAATGAATATTACTTTCATTAGCGGTGGTCAAGATGGCTTCGATTCCCCGGCCGACAGAGCCCGCCGTGAGCTCGAACGACGTTTCGATCCCCACTTGGCTCGCGGTGGCGGGTGGATCGCTGATGCTGCACCTGATCGCCGGTGGAGCGCTAGCGCTTCTCGACCAGACGCCCCCGCCGCCGATGCGAATCGACTTTACGTTGCCACCCATGCCGTCGGAGGAGGTGGTGGCGGAGCCCGAACCCGTCGAAGAGCCACCGGAGCCGGAAGAGCCCGTCGAACCACCTCCCGCCACGTCTCCTCCTCCGCGGCCCCGGCAACGACCGGTCCCGAATCCCCCGCAGGAGGAAAACGAGTCCGACGACCCGCCCCCACCCGCGGAAGAGGCGCCTCCTGAAAGCAGTGGAGTCGAATCCACAGAAGGCGGCCTCGCGGTCGGAGCCCAAGGTGGCGGAGGCGGAGAGGGCCCTCTGTCGACCCAAGGTCCGTCGTCGACCCAAGGAGACAACGTCAACGCGCCTCCCGCGCCTCCCGCACCGCCGCCTCGGGTCGACCGCAGCCAGCTCCTGGCGTGGAGTCGGCAGGTCGCGCGGATGTTGAATGGCAGAGCGGGGCGGGACTATCCCCGTTCGGCCATCCGGGCCCGGTTGGAAGGCCGGGTGCAACTCTCGAT
>JBCCZL010000415.1:0-9130 GCA_039187775.1 Myxococcota bacterium | reverse complement strand
GTTCGCGCGGTCGGGGAGCTCATGGAGAACCAGTACCGGATCGGTCTGGTCCGGATGGAGCGCGCCATCAAGGAGCGCATGAGCATGTCTCAGGAGATCGAGACGCTCATGCCCCATGACCTCATCAACGCCAAGCCGGTGAGCGCGGTGGTGAAGGAGTACTTCGGCTCCTCTCAGCTCTCGCAGTTCATGGATCAGACGAACCCGCTGTCCGAGGTGACGCACAAGCGCCGCCTCTCGGCACTCGGGCCGGGCGGTCTCACCCGCGAGCGGGCAGGCTTCGAGGTCCGCGATGTGCACACCACGCACTACGGGCGCATCTGCCCCATCGAGACGCCGGAAGGTCCGAACATCGGTCTCATCGCGTCGCTCTCCACCTACGCGCGCGTCAACGAGTACGGCTTCGTCGAGACCCCGTACCGGAAGGTCGACGATGGGGTCGTGACCGACGAGGTTAACTGGTACAGCGCACTCGAGGAGGAAGGTCACCACATCGCTCAGGCGAACGCGGCGATCGACCCGAAGACGAGCAAGCTCGAAGGGCGCCTCGTGTCGGCCCGCTACAACGGTGAGTCGGTGCTGGTTCCCTCGGACAGCATCACCCTTCTCGACGTGTCGCCGAACCAGCTCGTGTCGGTCGCGGCATCGCTCATTCCGTTCCTCGAGCACGATGACGCGAACCGCGCGCTCATGGGCTCGAACATGCAGCGGCAGGCAGTGCCGTGCGTGCGAAGCGCCGCCCCGATCTGCGGCACCGGCCTCGAGGCGAAGCTCGCCCGAGACTCGGGCGTGTGTGCGGTGGCCAAGCGGGACGGAGTGGTCGACTCGGTCGACGCAACCCGCATCGTGGTGAAGGCCGAAGGAGAAGCCGGGGCGTTCCCCGACATCTACCGACTCGGCAAGTTCACCCGCTCGAACCAGAACACCGCCTACAACCAGACGCCGATCGTTCGCGCCGGCGACCGGGTGAAGCGCGGAGACATCCTCGCCGACGGTCCCGCCTGCGACAAGGGCGAGCTTGCCCTCGGGCAGAACGCGGTCGTCGCGTTCATGCCGTGGGGTGGCTACAACTTCGAGGACTCGATCCTCGTGTCCGAGCGGATCGCCAAGGACGACGTCTTCACCTCGGTGCACATCGAGGAGTTCGAGTGCATCGCCCGAGACACGAAGCTCGGCAAGGAAGAGATCACCCGCGACATTCCAAACGTCGGCGAAGAGGCCCTCAAGGACCTCGACGAGTCGGGCATCGTCCGCATCGGCGCCGAGGTGCAGAGCGGCGATATTCTCGTCGGCAAGATCACTCCGAAGGGCGAGACCCAGCTCTCTCCCGAGGAGAAGCTCCTTCGCGCGATTTTCGGCGAGAAGGCCGGCGATGTGCGCGATAGCTCGCTCCGGGTTCCCCCGGGCGTGGCGGGCATCGTGATCAACGCTCGGGTCTTTGCGCGGAAGGGCACCGAGAAGGACGACCGGGCTCGGGAGATCGAAGATCAGGAGCGCGCCAAGCTCGAAAAGGACATGGCGGATGAGATCAAGATCATCAAGGAGTCGGCCTACGCGCGAGTGAAGAAGCTCCTCAGTGGTCGCACCACCGAAGCGAAGCTCGTCGACGACAAGGGCAAGGTCCTTCTGGCGAAGGGCACCAAGCTCAACGACCCGTCCCTCGACCCGATCCCGCGGAAGTACTGGGGGCACATCGAGATCGACCGGGGCAAGGAGAAGATCGAGAGCATTCTTGGTCAGCTCGAAGAGCAGACCCTCGCCATCGAGACGCTCTTCCAGGAGAAGATCGGCAAGCTCAGCAAGGGCGACGAGCTTCCCCCGGGCGTCATCAAGATGGTGAAAGTGTACATCGCCATCAAGCGCAAGCTCCAGGTCGGCGACAAGATGGCCGGTCGGCACGGAAACAAGGGCGTCGTCAGCCGGATTCTTCCGGAGGAGGACATGCCTTACCTCGCCAACGGCGAGCCGGTCGACATCTGCCTCAACCCGCTCGGTGTTCCGAGCCGCATGAACGTGGGACAGATCCTCGAGACGCACCTCGGCTGGGCCGGCTACCTCCTCGGAAAGCAGCTCCAGGAAGAGATCGAAGAGCACCGTGAGAACCTCAACTTCATCCGAGAGCGGCTGAAGAAGATCTACAAGCGCGGCCCGTCCTTCGAACTCATCGATGACCTCGACGACGAAAACCTCGTGGAGTTCGTCCACAAACTGAAGAACGGCGTCCATCTCGCGACGAACGTCTTCGACGGCGCGGACGAAGCCGAGATCAAGGAGCTCCTCGACCAGGCCGGTGTGTCGTCGCGCGGCCAGACCACCCTCTTCGACGGTCGCACCGGCGAAGCGTTCCACCGCGATGTCACGGTGGGCATCATGTACATGCTCAAGCTCCACCATTTGGTGGACGAGAAGATCCACGCTCGGAGCATCGGACCCTACTCGCTCGTCACGCAGCAGCCCCTCGGCGGCAAGGCCCAGTTCGGCGGCCAGCGTCTCGGGGAGATGGAGGTCTGGGCGATGGAAGCCTACGGCGCGGCCTACGCGCTCCAGGAGTTCCTCACCGTCAAGTCCGACGACGTGCAGGGACGCACCCGAATGTACGAATCGATCGTCAAAGGCGACCAGGCCCTCGATGCGGGGCTACCGGAGAGCTTCAACGTGTTGATGCGAGAGCTTCAGGCGCTTTGCCTGAACGTAGAGCTGATCGAACCAGGCAATCTAACCAGAAAAACCGACGACGTTGCGGCGGAGGAGGAATAGGCCATGAAGGACATCTTTAGTTTCTTCGAGAAGCCCAAGGATCCGCTTTCGTTTTCTGCGATTCGGATCTCCCTTGCCTCGCCCGAGAAGATTCGGGAGTGGTCCCACGGCGAAGTAAAGAAGCCAGAGACCATCAACTACCGAACCTTCAAGCCGGAGCGAGACGGCCTTTTCTGCGCCAAGATCTTTGGCCCAGTGAAGGACTACGAGTGCATCTGCGGCAAGTACAAGCGGATGAAGCACCGCGGCATCGTCTGCGAAAAGTGCGGCGTCGAAGTCATTCAGTCCAAGGTGCGGCGGGAGCGGCTCGGGCACATCACCCTCGCCACGCCGGTCGCCCACATTTGGTTTCTGAAGAGTCTTCCGAGCCGGATCGGTGCGGTCCTCGACATCACCCTCAAGGACCTTGAGCGTGTTCTCTACTGCGAGAGCTACGTAGTGCTCGACGCGATGGAGACGCCTCTCGAGAAGGGAGAGATCCTGAGCGAAGATCGCTACCAGGAACTCTGCGACGAGTTCGGCGACGGGAGCTTCGAAGCCGGCATGGGCGGCGAAGCGATCCTCGAGATGCTCAAGGAGGTCGAGGTTCACTCCCTTGCGGAGACCCTTCGCAAGGACATGCGCGAGGCGACGAGCGAGGCGAAGCGCAAGAAGTACGCGAAGCGCCTCAAGGTCGTCGAAGCGTTCAAGGACTCGGGCAACCGGCCGGAGTGGATGATGCTGACGGTGATCCCGGTGCTTCCGCCGGACCTCCGCCCGCTCGTTCCGCTCGATGGCGGTCGCTTTGCGACGTCCGACCTCAATGATCTGTATCGCCGGGTCATCAACCGAAACAACCGCCTGAAGCGCCTCATCGAGCTCAACGCGCCGGAGATCATCATCCGGAACGAGCGACGGATGCTTCAGGAGGCGGTCGACGCCCTCTTCGACAACGGTCGGCGGGGCAAGACCATTACCGGTCCGAACAAGCGACCCCTCAAGTCGCTCTCCGACATGCTCAAGGGCAAGCAGGGCCGCTTCCGGCAGAACCTGCTCGGCAAGCGCGTCGACTACTCGGGCCGTTCGGTCATCGTGGTCGGTCCGGCGCTCCGGCTCCACCAGTGCGGTCTTCCGAAGAAGATGGCGCTCGAGCTCTTCAAGCCGTTTATCTACAACAAGCTCGAAGAGCGCGGCTACGTCACCACCATCAAGAGCGCGAAGAAGATGGTGGAGAAGGAAAAGAGCGAGGTCTGGGACATCCTGGATGAGGTCATCACCGAACACCCGGTGATGCTCAACCGCGCTCCGACCCTTCACCGGCTCGGCATCCAGGCGTTCGAGCCAGTCCTCATCGAGGGCAAGGCGATCCAGCTTCACCCGCTGGTCTGTCAGGCCTTCAATGCGGACTTCGACGGCGACCAGATGGCGGTGCACGTGCCGCTTTCGGTCGAGGCGCAGATGGAGACCCGGGTGCTCATGATGAGCACCAACAACATCCTCTCGCCGGCGAGCGGTCGACCGATCATCAACCCCACGCAGGACATCGTTCTCGGGCTCTACTACATGACCCGAGAAAAGCCGTTCTGCGCCGGTCAGTACGCCGAGGGCAGCGAGAAGGAAGGAAACTTCGCGGGCATCTACGCTTCGCCGGACGAAGTCCGGATGGCGTACGACAGCAAGCAGGTCGACCTTCACGCGAAGATCAAGTGTCGGGTCCGCGGCGAGCTGGTCGAGACCACGGTTGGTCGAGTGATGGTGAGCGACATTCTTCCGAATGAGCTTCCCTTTGATCTCGCCAACAAGGTGCTCGACAAGAAGGCGCTGAGCCGGCTGATCGACGAGTGCTATCGAACGAGCCGCAATAAGGCCACCGTGCTTCTCGCGGACCGGATGCGGACGATGGGCTTCGAGATGTCGACCCAGGCGGGCGTTTCGATCTGCATGGACGACATGGAGATCCCCGAGTCCAAGACGATCATTCTCGATCAGTCGCAGGCTGACGTGGAGACCGTCGTCGAGCAGTACCAGGAAGGGCTCATCACCGACGGTGAGCGTTACAACAAGGTCGTCGATATTTGGGCGGCCGCGGCGGACCAGGTCGCTCGCGACCTGCTTGACGGCATCGGCCTCGAGGACATCGAAAACCCGGACACCGGGGAGAAGACGAGCACTGCTTCCTTCAACCCGATCTTCATGATGGCGGACTCCGGCGCGCGAGGCTCGAATCAGCAGATTCGGCAGCTCGCCGGGATGCGGGGTCTCATGGCCAAGCCTTCGGGCGAGATCATCGAGACGCCGATCACCGCGAACTTCCGCGAAGGCCTCACGGTTCTTCAGTACTTCATCTCGACCCACGGGGCTCGAAAGGGTCTCGCCGACACCGCGCTCAAGACGGCGAACTCCGGGTACCTGACCCGGCGCCTCGTGGACGTGGCGCAGGATGCGGTGGTCACCGAGTACGACTGCGAGACGCTCGACGGCATCTGGGTGAGCAAGCTCGAGGAGGGTGGCGAGGTCGTCACCACTCTCGGCGAGCGCATCCTCGGCCGAACCGCCCTCGAGGACATCGTCGACCCGGTCACCGGCGAGGTGATCATCAACGCCAACTCGGAGATCAACGAATCGGTGGTCCAGTCGATCGAGGAGGCCGGCATCGAGCGGGTCCTCATTCGTTCGGTGCTCACCTGCCAGACCCGTCGCGGGATCTGCGCCCAGTGCTACGGGCGTGACCTAGCGCGAGGGTATGGCGTCAACATCGGCGAAGCGGTCGGGGTCATCGCGGCCCAGTCGATCGGCGAGCCGGGCACCCAGCTCACGATGCGGACCTTCCACATCGGCGGCGCGGCAGCACGCGGCAAGATCGAGCAGTCAAGCATCGAGACGCGCTCGGAAGGCGTGATTCGCTTCGAGAACGCCCGCACCGTCAAGAAGGCCGACGGAAGCGTCGTCATCATGAACCGCCACGCCGCGGTGAAGGTCGTCGACACCTCCGGCCGCGAGCGTGAACGCTACAACCTGGTGTACGGCGCGTTCGTGAAAGTCGAAGAAGGCGCCAAGGTCGAGCGCGGCACGCTGGTTGCCGAGTGGGACCCCTACGCCATTCCGCTCCTCACCGAGGTGGCCGGCTCCGTGAAGTACGGCGACCTGGTCGAGGGCGTGACCATGGAAGAGAAGCTCGATGAGGTCACCGGTCTCAGCCGGCGAGTGGTCATCGAGTCCCGCGACCCGAGCGCTCGCCCCCGGATCAGCATCAACGATGCGGACGGCGAGCCGATGAAGGTCGGCGACAACGAGGCGCGTTACTTCCTTCCGGTTGGCGCGAACATCATTCCTACCGAGGGCGACGTGGTCGAGGCCGGCGAAATCATCGCCAAGATTCCTCGTGAGACCACGAAGACTAAGGACATCACCGGCGGCCTGCCCCGGGTGGCCGAGCTCTTCGAGGCTCGGAAGCCCAAGGACCACGCGGTCATTTCCGAAATCGACGGCATCGTCACCTTCGGCAAGGACACCAAGGGCAAGCGCAAGGTCATCATTACCCCGGACATCGGCGAGCCGAAGGAATACCTCATTCCGAAGGGCAAGCATCTGACCGCGAAGGAGCGCGATCGGATGCGCGCCGGTGAGCCGCTCATGGACGGCCCCGCGAACCCTCATGACATTCTCAAGGTCAAGGGCGAGAAGGAGCTTGCCGCCTGGCTGGTGAACGAAATCCAGCAGGTCTATCGGCTCCAGGGCGTCACCATCAACGACAAGCACATCGAGGTCATCGTCCGGCAGATGCTGCGCCGGGTGCGGATCAAAGAGGTGGGCGACTCGAACTTTCTTTCGGACGAGCAGGTCGAGAAGGCCGTCTTCGAAAAGGAGAACGAGCGGGTCATCTCGCGCGGGGGCCAGCCGGCCGTCGCGGAGCCGCTCCTCCTCGGCATCACCAAGGCGTCGCTCTCGACCGACTCGTTCATCAGCGCGAGCTCGTTCCAGGAGACCACCAAGGTGCTCACCGAGGCCGCGATCAGCGGCAAGGTCGACTACCTCCGGGGCCTCAAGGAGAACGTCATCATGGGTCGACTCCTTCCGGCGGGAAGCGGGCTTGGAGCCTACAACCGCCTGGATATGGTGGTGGAAGAGGGCGGCCCGACCGAGACCGAAAGCCGTATTGAAGCCGGGGCATCGGCCCAGGCCCTCGCCGCGGCATCCGAAGAATAGAGAAGGAAGAATAGGAAGAAGGACATTCCAGTCCGTTCGAGCGAAGGCCGTGGAGCAATCCGCGGCCTTCGGCCGTTAAACCGGAAGCGTGGCAGAGTGGCCGTCCGGGGAGGCTCTGCCTTCACTCCACTCGGGTGGCTTCGTCCAATGCTTCCAGATAGGACTGAGCGCCGCTGATGATCCCCCACGCGGCCATCCCCACCGCGACCACCACGCTGCATCCGATCGCTAGAGCGAGGGCCAAAAGAAGTGCTCTTCGCGCAGCGCCGCGCTCTTCGACCGCGAGCCGTTCGAGCGTTTCTTCGAGCCGCCCAGCGAGCTCACCGTGGCTTACTCCGGCGATAAACGACTTGTCGAACGCATCCGTCGACCGGAGCGCGTCGGCGAGAGTGCTTCCGGCCTGAAGCGCACCTAGCATGTCCTCGCTCCGGGCGGCGAGGGACGGGTGGCCGGAGGCGCCCGCCGCGGCGCGTAGCGAAAGGGGAAGCGGGAGGCCGTTCCTGAGCGAAGTTCCGAGGACCTCGGCGAAGGTGGCGCGGCTCGTTCGACACGCCGCGGTTCCGACCAACGGAACCTGAAACGCCACTGAACGGAGGATGGCGCGCACCGAGGACTCGGGCGAGAGTCGACGTAGACCGAGTCCGAAGAGCACGAGCCCCAAAAGAACAGAGGGGACAACGAGCGCTAGTGCGAGGTACCCGCCGACGCCCTCGTCGACGATGCGAGGAAGGGGGAGCAGGCAGCCCGCCGCAAGAACCACCAAGGTCGGGTAGCTGAGCCCGAGGAGGAACCGACGTCGGTCGCGACGGCGGGCGTCGATGGCGTCGGCGAGGCTACGGCAGGTGGCGACGAGCGAGCCGCTTCGCTCGGATGCGGCGAGGAGCGCAAGCTCGGCAGAGGAGTAGGCTCCCAGACGTTCGAACGCGGAGGTGAGCGACTCGCCGGCGTCGAGGGAGGCCGCGATCCCCCGGCGCCCGGCCTCGGGCATTCGGCCGGACAGGTTCGGATCGCCAACGAGCTCACGGAGCGCGATCCCCGAATCGAGCCCGTCGGCGACGGCGAGCATGAGGTCTCGCTTTTCCGTCTCACGGAGCACGTGGCCATGATGCTATCGTGAACCGTTGACGATCACGGATGTTGAACCGTGACATGACCCACGTGCGCGAGAGCATGGATCGCACAGGCCGGGTATCGGCCACGAGCTGCTGACGGAGCCTTGGCCATCGCCGGCAGGTCGCTTATACAGAGAGAGATGCGTGGTTCGGCCCTCGTAGCGTCCTTGACGCTTGCGGCGTTTGCCACGGCTATCGCGGGCTGTAGCGGACACGGCGCCGCCCGAGGCTCCGACAGAAGCCCCACTCGAGGCCGGACCGTCCGCGTCGGAACGACGGGAGACTATGCCCCGTTTAGCGTCCGACACTCAAGCGGTGACTTTGCGGGGGTGGATATCGATCTTGCTCGAGACTTTGGTCAAGCGCGGGGATATCGGATCGAATTCGTCGGCACCACTTGGCCCACGCTGATGGATGACCTGTTGGACGAACGATTCCAGCTCGCCATGAGTGGGATCTCCGACACCGATGAACGACGGGCCGTCGCTCGGTTTTCGCAGCCGTACTACGTGGGGGGAAAGCAAGCGGTCGTTCGCTGTGCCGACCGAGATCGGCTTCCAACGCTCGAGCGCCTGGATACCGAAGGCCACGTAGTATTTGCCAATCCCGGGGGGACCAACGAAGCGTTTGTTCGGCGTATCATTCGACGCGCCGAGATTCGTCGTGTCGACGACAACCTCGCGATCTTTGAACGGCTAGCCGCCGGTGAGGGAGACGTGATGTTCACCGACGCCATCGAAGCGGCGTTTCAAACCCGCCACCGCATAGCGCTATGCATCGGCCTTTCAAACGCAGAGTGGGAACCCTCGCCGATCGCCATCTTACTTCCCCGCGATTCCGCCATCGCCTCCGAGGTCGACCGGTGGTTAGGGGAGCGCCTCTCCGACGGGACAGTCGAGCGGATCTTTCGGACCCATCTCGAGTCGGCGGACGGACCGTGATCTGGAGGTTGGCCCGTTAGTGTCGACGTTGGCGTTTGCTACGTTATCCACGGTTGCTACGTTCTCGACGGTCGGTGGGTTCTCGACGGTCGGTGGGTTCTCGACGGTCGGTGGGTTCTCGACGGTCGGTGGGTT